>NZ_JAIJYL010000004.1:0-275955 GCF_019753495.1 Klebsiella sp. TF21-TM
GGCTTTATTGTAGGTGGGCCAGTTGGTGATTTTGAACTTTTGCTTTGCCACGGAACGGTCTGCGTTGTCGGGAAGATACGTGATCTGATCCTTCAACTCAGCAAAAGTTCGATTTATTCAACAAAGCCCTTCTGAGGCTTTAGAAGAGTTGTATGATTATTCATTCATAGGGTTTTATAAGGCGGGTGGTAGTGGCTATGGTGGTTCAGAATATGTGTTTAAATACAGAGATTCCCGTGCATCTTTCTCTCATGCCTCTACTAGGTTCCGAATTCATCCTGGTCTAATTGAAGTTCTTGGATTAAAAAAAGTATAATTTTATCTTTAGCCCAGCTAATGCTGGGCTTTTCTTTTAGGGGGAGGGTACACAAAGAACTTTTTACCCATCATGTGTTTATTTCGGGGTTATTAGATATTGAATGCTTTACTGCATGTTTATGATGGTGGTGAATGACATGCGAATAATAGAATTTGACGATGATTCTGTGATGTAAAGATGACGCAGCCCCTACACTTAGGGGCCGGTATATAGGTTATTAAAGGAGTGTTTCTAAGGAGGGTTCGACTATGCAGCGAGATGTATCGAGTTCTGCATGGCTGTTTTTACAGCAGGGAGGTAGCTGAGGTGTAGGACACCCATTTTGGGGTTGGTTGTTGGTTTTTGGCCTGGCTGAACTGGCGCCAAGTCGAACCATTCTGAGTCATACGGTATCGTGACAGCCATGTTCATGTCGAACTTGGTGTCAAACGCAAGACCGCTGTCAGAAAAATTTGCATCTGCTTTCTTCAGCACAAATTCAGACTTGTAAATTTTGTCCGTTTTTTGGCTGGTACCGTACACGACCTTCACAACATGGTGTTCAGGCGATACCGCGATTACTAATGCGGGGCGGGGCTTTGGTCTAGGATTCCCAAGAAAGTGATAAGTATTTGAAATTTAGTGCACGTATTTGCAGCTATTTCAGGTCGGTTTTTGCTCACTTTTATTATTAACTGATTGATATTTAACAAAAATAAATGAGTGCTGGCAGAAACAGGAATCGTATTCGGTCTCTTTTTATCTTTATCTGTCTTCTTTCCCAAGAGCCAGCGACATCCTGTCAGTCAAACACCCGCTGGCCTCTGGATGTCCCGTTATAGCACACCGTTTTTAGCATACACAATTCATTTACACACAAATTGCATCCTGCGGAAGAACGATATGAGGAAGGCGGAACCGTAAGCGAGGGGAGAGGAAAAGAAAAAACCTGCACCTAAACAGGCCCGGCGTGCAGGTTAACTGGCGGGCCAACATCGGAAGTCTGCTAGTATACCTATTTGTATGATAAATAGAATAAACAAAACCTTATTGATTTGGCAATTCATGCGATTAGTCGTCCGCGCCCCACTACGTGGCGGGAAATAATATTCAGAGGTGTAGTTTCGGGCAAACAGTATTATTCCGGAACGCTGAAGGTGGGAAATATCTGACTCTCCAGATAGCAGAGTAAAAGCCAAATTTCATCGCTGAAAATAAACCATATGCTGCCCAGCAGCACGACCGCCAGAATAATCAGCAGAAAAATTTCGGTTTTACTCATCATGCTAACGACTATCCAATGGCCTGCGGGACCATGATAGTAGCGAAATAAGAACATAATAAGCAAACGCTGCGTAACGGGGCGGGTTCGCTGGTCGCGAAATTTACATGCCCGGCAGCGGCTGCGTCAATATTGCCACCTGCTCCGCCAGCTGATCCAGCAGCTGGAATCGACGCCGGTATTCGGCCCGTTTTTTACTGGCGATGCTCTCCAGCGGTTTTCTGTCCAGACGCAGCGGTAGCTGCCAGCGCCAGAGGCTTTCCGGCTTGCCGTCGATGGATTGCCAGAACTCGTCATAGCTGGCGTGGAAATGGCGCCCCTTGCTCAGGCGATAGCGCAGGGCGCGGAACACATGGCCGTTATCGCTGACGCCGTAAATCGCCGCGATATGGCTGCGAGCGGCCAGCAGCCAGATAAACTCCAGCAGCAGGCGCTTCGGGAACAGACCGTAGCAGGCGCGGGTCGCCTGCTTGATCACCTCATGAGAAACGTGGCGTCGCGGTCCCTGTAAACCGCCGATGACCAGCTGCCAGGCGTCGCCCTCCCGGGTCACGCTGAAGGTCGCGCTGGCCAGCAGGGTATGGTCGCTGTCGCGCAGCCATAGGGTGGTTTCACCCTCACGCTCGGCTTTCCCGGCCGAAGAGGCCGAGAGGGTAAACTGGCGTTCATCCTTTCCATTGAGCGTCAGCAACGGGACCTCGCACACCGCGGTCATAGCATGCGCCAGCCGCGACCCGCGCAGGGTATCGACATAGCGATAATGGCTTATGACCGCCATCGCCCGCTGCCAGGCGTTGAGATCGCGCGTCAAATATTGACGGTGCACTTTCCCCGGCAGCGTCGCCTGCGCCGTCAGCAGCTGGTTAAAATCGTCACGAGCGCTCAGCGCCTCCAGCATCGCTTTGGTAGGGCTATAAAATAACGCCGTGCGCAGCAGAAACTTAAAGCGGTAATTTTTCTGCCGCCAGATAGGTGCGGGTGTTAATCTGCCCATCACCAGATCGGCAATGAGATGCGAGCGCGGCGTAAGCACGCTGGATGAATGCAGGCTATTGTCTGTCACGATAAACACCTCGTTGTTATTTCCTGCTATTTTAAAGCGAGGCACTGATAAGCTTAATGCTCTGGCCGACTATATTTGCCGTTTGTTTAAAATCGATTGAGGTGTAAATAAAAAACAGCGGCTGTAAGCTGGAATTACCTATAATTACGGCAGAGAGGTAATTATATGTATCAGCGTATTAATGGCAGCGACTGGCGTAATATCTGGCTGATGGGCGATCTGCATGGCTGCTTTGCGCTGCTGATGGAGCGCCTGCGCCGGCTGCGCTTTGATCCCTGGGCCGATCTGCTGATCTCGGTTGGCGATCTGATCGATCGCGGGCCGCAAAGCGCTGACTGTCTCGGCCTGTTGCGCAGCCGCTGGTTCAGGGCCGTGCGCGGGAATCATGAGCAGATGGCGCTGGAGGCGCTGGAGAGCGGAGATATGACGCTCTGGCAGATGAACGGCGGCGACTGGTACGCCCGGAGCAACGTGCGGCAGCGGGCTGACGTCGATCGGCTGCTGGCGCGCTGTCAGCGGCTGCCGTTGATTATTGAAGTGGAGTGCGCAAAGGCGCGGCATGTGATTGCCCATGCCGATTACCCGGCGCCGGTCTATCGCTGGCAGCAGCCGGTGGATCCCCAGCGGGTCCTGTGGAGCCGCCATCGTCTGAGTGAACATCTGGCGGGGCGTCATGGCGCTATCGCCGGGGCTGACCATTTCTGGTTTGGCCATACGCCGCTTCGCGCGCGTTGTGACTACGACAATCAACACTATATTGACACCGGCGCCGTGTTCGGCGGCACGCTGACCCTGGTGGCGCTGCAGTCGGCAGGCTAAAAGTCACTGTATTCGCTGGCGGGTTGCCAGAAGCCGTCAATAAAATCTTCTATCGGGTAGCAGCCGCCGTGGCGGATCCGCTGATCTTCCATCGCCACCAGGCACTGCGTTTCCTCGCGGTAGACGTCAACCACAATGTCCTCGCAGCCGCCATCCAGATAGCAAATAAACAACACTAAGGCAAACATCCTGGCCTCTTGTCCGGGGGCACATACTCTTTAGTGTAGGGGATGACGGCGGGACGGGGAAATAAATAACCCGTCTCAGGCGACGGGTTCATTGGTGTCAGGCAAGGCGCATGACCCAGGCATCGGACTGGCGGTCGTAATGTTTACGGTAGAGGACGGAATGTTCACCATTGAGAATCGCGGGAACGCTGGTATCGGCATCCCAGGCGTCAAGCTGCATACATAAATCTGGATCGGATTTGCAGGGAATACTTAACGTTCGCTCACCCTGATGTTCACCATGCAGTTCGGCATCGTCTATCTCAAACGCGCCGATGCGGACATTGGTTTTACTCATCGCTTCACCCCATTTTTTCAGCTGAGTTGTGGTACGACCAGTTGCGGCCGTCATTTTTCAGCGTAGTCAATGGGGGGAAAACCGCCAGTCAAAAAGTGCGTATTTTTTGCGCGGTGTCACACCTTGCCGGCAAAAAGTTTCCCATCGCGTACCAGCTCGCGCGGATAACTGTTCTTCAGTCGGGAGCCGATGCGCTTGGCCAGGCCCAGCGGCACGCCCTGGAAGGTCACAATGGTTTCGTCCTGCGCTGGCGGGGTTTGCGGATAGACGTCGCGTCCGCGATACCACGCCTCCGCCTCCTCCAGCGTCAGCTCGAAGGCGCGCTGCGGCGCGGCAAAGGCAATAACCGCCTCATGCTGCCAGCGATAACCCTTATTGTGCAGCTCCGCCAGGCGCACGCCAATGCGCGAAAACCGCACCCGACCAAACAGAGGCTCCATAGACTGCGGAAACAGCCATAGCTCTTTATCTCGTTGCCACAGCGTGTGGCTCGCGTCCCATTCCAGGCCGACAGCGCGGGCTGCGGCGGTCGCCGCTGCGGCTTCCCGGCCCTTCAGCGGCACAAACGGGAACTTGCCGACCTTATAGCCCGGCGCCGGGAGCGGATCGATCGCCGCAGTCTTGCGCAGGCGAGCGACAAAGAAGCCTTCACAATCGTAGATCTGCGGGAAGACATGCAGAAATCCCTCCGCGGTTAGGGCATCTGCCGCGCCGGGAAACAGCGCTTCCAGCGGCTGGATCTCTACCGCCTGCGGGTAACGGGACAGCAGCCAGTGAATGACTGACTGATTTTCTTCGCGGTTCAGGGTGCAGGTCGAATAGACCAGCGTCCCGCCAGGGCGCAGGGCATGGAAAGCGCTGTCGATAAGTTCGCGCTGGGTGGCGGCGATGTCGAGGTTGCTCTCCGGCGACCAGTTTTTCAGCGCGTCGGCATCTTTGCGTACCACCCCTTCGCCGGAGCAGGGGGCATCAAGCAGAATGGCGTCGAAGGCTTCGGGCAATGCCGCGCCGAACACCCGCCCGTCGAAATGGGTCAGGGCGACGTTGCTGATGCCGCAGCGGCTGATGTTGGCATGCAGCACTTTCACCCGGCTGGCGGAGAACTCATTCGCCAGGATGCCGCCCGCATTGCCCATCCGGGCGGCGATCTGGGTGGTTTTCGACCCCGGGGCGGCGGCAACGTCCATGACCCGTTCAGGCAGCGGGTTGTCGGCGAACAGGGCGGCGACCGGCAGCATTGAGCTTGCTTCCTGAATATAGAACAGCCCGCTGAGGTGTTCGGCGGTGCTGCCCAGCGGCAGCGCATCGTCGTCCCGCTCGATCCAGAATCCCTCCTCACACCAGGGGACCGGCGTCAGCTGCCAGCCATAGGGAGCGACCAGAGAGAGGAAATCATCGACGCTAATTTTCAGCGTATTGACGCGAATACTACGGCGTAGCGGGCGCTGACAGGCGGCGATAAAGTCGTCGAAAGAGAGGTGCGCCGGCATTGCCGCGCGCATTTGAGCGAGAAACGCTTCAGGGAAATAGACAGTATTTTCGGCCACGGGCAGCGCACCACAGAAAAAAAGGGTGAGCAGTTTAGCACAAACGCCCCGGTGCAGGACACCGGGGCGTGCGGTTTGTCGTCTGCCCGCCGCCGGCGTTTGCCGGGGCGGGAGAAGGGGAGGTGAGGATTACTGCGGCAGGGCGGTGCCCCACTCCCGCCACTCTTTCGGCTCGCTCTCCAGCAGCAGGAAGTGCTTGCCGTCCTGGGCCTTCGGCGCCAGCGGCGTACCCGGCGGCGTGGCAAAGGCGATCCCGCCGCGGATAAACTGATTGAAGGTCCCGGTTTTCACCACGCCGCCAACCAGGCCGAAGTCGAGGCTGTAACCTGAGGCCAGCCAGAACACCGAGTTATTGCGCACCAGGTACTGGTAGCGCTTGCTGATGCGCATCTTAACCATGACCCGGTCAGACATCGATCCCAGCGACAGACCGGTCACCGTCCCGACTTCCAGACCGCGGAACAGCACCGGCGTACCGATGCCAAGCGATCCGGCCTCCGGCGCTTCCACCACGATATTCAGACCGTCGATATAGCGCGAGTCGCTGATCGTCGTATCCTGGATCTCAAAGTCGCGACGCGCCGGGCCGCGTCCGGGCTCAACGTTAATATAGGACTGGAACAGGGTGTCGAGATGCTCCACGCCTGCCGCGGAGATCTGCGGGGTGATCACCGAGAAGCGAGTCCCGGCGCGGGCAAACGTGCCGACGTATTCCGGGTAAAGCACGGCTTTCGCCTGCACCTCGTTTTTGGCGGTGATCAGCTCCAGGGACTGGATCTGACCGATATCAATGCCGAGATAGCGAATCGGCATCCCGGCCGCCATCTTCCCGGCGTCAAACGCATGCAGGGTGATCTGGCCGCCCACGGCGCGCGCCGCCGTTTCAGAAGCGTAAAGGATGCGTTTATTATTCAGCCGCGCGTTGGCGCTGCTGCCGTTGAGGTTATCGAAACTGATCGCTCCTTTAATGGCGCGGGCCAGCGGCGAGGCCTGAACGGTGAGCCCGTTGCCGTCAAGTTTGACCTTCGCACCCCCTTCCGCCCAGAAGACGCTGTTGTTGGTCAGCAGGTAGCGGTACTCCGGCTTGATATGCAGATCGATATCGAAAGCGTCTTTGCGCGGTTTGACGGCGATGATCTCGCCGACGGCGAATTTACGATACAGCACCACCGAGCCAGCCTGAACGTCAGGCAGCGTCTCAGCGGAGAGGCTCAGGGTGGTGGTCGGCACTTCGCTCAGGCTGTTTTCCTGCGCCTTTTCGAGGTTGGCATACAGCGGATAGCTGCTCTGCATTTCGCCTTTTTCACCCGGGATCACCCGGATCCCGCCGTTCACCCATTCGCTGGCGCTGGCGCCCAGCACCTGCACGCCATCGAGCCCCACTTTGACGTCCAGACGACTGTTCACCACAAACTTGCTGTCGCCGCGAATCAGATCGCGGTATTCCGGGGCAATCGCCACCTGGAAGGTCACCCCTTTGGCCGTCAGCTTGCGCTCCAGCACCTGGCCAACTTTCACCCCGTGCAGCACCAGCGGCTGGCCGCCGTCGATCCCGTAGCTCTCCGGCGCCGAAAGGGTGACGGTGGCGACATTGGGCTCCTCCAGCAGCGCTTTATCCGCTGGCATGACGGAGAAGTGATTACGCGGTTCGCCTTCGCCGGGCACCAGCTCAAAGGTATTGCCGGTGAGCAGGGCGCTGACGCTGGGGTTATCAAGGGAGATCTTCGGCTTCTTCATCTGAATCAGCGTTTTCTCCCGCAGCAGGGTCACCACGCTCGGGTCGACGGTCATCTCGCCCGTGACTTTGCCGCCAGGGTTAAGATTCAGTTTGCTTAACTGGCCCACTTCCAGCCCCTGATACATCAGCGGCGTCGAGCCCGCTTTCAGGCCGTCGCCGTCCGGCAGGTCGAGGGTCACCACCACCCCGCGCTGACTGTGCGCCAGGTCTTCGTACAGATGATAGTCATCGTTTTGCGACGCGACCTGCGAATCGGCAGGGGAGTCAAAGGCGATGGCGCCGTTCACCAGCGCGGAAAGGTTCTCCAGCTGCACTTTGGCCCCGCTCAGGCCGACGTCGGCTTTGATCCCGGAGACGTTCCAGAAACGGCTGCCTTTTTTCACCAGGTTGGTAAACCGGCGCTCGATCAGCACATCAATGGTGACCCCCTGGTTATTGTCATTCAGCGTGAAGTCATACACCCGCCCGACCGGGATCTTACGGAAGTAGACCAGCGAGCCGCTGCTCAGAGAGCCAAGGTCGGGCGCCTGCAGGTGGATCATCAGCTCGCCGTTGTTGATGCGGTATTTGGGCTGGGTGTCGAGGGCAACGAAGTGATCTTCGGGTTCGCCCTTGCCCGGCATCATGCCGATGTAGTTCCCGCCCACCAGGGCATCCAGTCCTGACACGCCGGCCAGAGAGGCTTTCGGCGTCACCAGCCAGAACTGCGTATCTTTGCGCAGCGCCTCTTTCATATCGCGTTTGATGCTGGCGGAAACTTCAATTTTACTCAGGTCTTTACTGAGACTAATGTCCTGGACGGTACCGACTTCCACCCCCTGATAGCGGATAGGCGTCCGCCCCGGCACGATGCCGTTAGCAGACTGGAAATCGATAGTGATCGTCGATCCACGGTCGTCAAAGCTGGTCCAGATGAGCCAGGCGGCAATCAGCAGCGCGATGACCGGCAGCAGCCAGAATGGCGAGATACGACGTTTGGTTTTTATTCTGGCTTCAGTCTGCGAAGCGGGCGTTTCCTGACTCATGTGCGTCCCAAAGTAAGCGGCTGTCCAGCCATTCAACTGCAAGAATAGTTAAAATTACCGCGCCACCGAAGTAAACCGCGGCCGGCCCCATCGTAAAGGCGAGGAGCTGATCGCGATTGATTAGCGACATGGTGAGTGAGATAACAAACAGATCCAGCATCGACCAGCGGCCAATCCAGGTTATCAGCCGCAGCAGCAGGATGCGGGTGCGCAGCCCCTGCTCGCATTTGAATTGTATGCTGAGCAGCAGGGTAAATAACACTATAACTTTGGTGAATGGCACCAAAATACTGGCGATAAACACCACGCCGGCGATGGCGATATTGCTGCTGGCGAGGGAGATGATCCCGGAGAGGATGGTGTCTTCCTGGCGCGCGCCGTTAACGTAAATGATGGAGATCGGCAGCAGGTTGGCCGGTAAGAGCAAAATCAGCGAGGCAATCAGCGCCGCCCAGCTGCGCTGCAGGCTCTGCGGTCGGCGATGGTGAAGCGGCGTGTGGCAGCGCCGGCAGCGGCCGCGGGCGTCGCGGTAGCCGGTGTAGTGGCAGCCGGTGCAAACCTGCAGATTGTTATCGGCGCGGGTCGCCGGCCGTTCGGGATAGAATCGCTCCCACAGCTCTTCGACGTTCATATGGATAAGCGTCAGGATGCTCAGCAGCGTCAGGGAGATAAATGCCACGAGGCCGATGCCGGGCTGCAGAAAGGCGTAATCCTGCACCTTGATGGAGGCGACGCCGATGCCCACCAGATAGATATCCAGCATGACCCACTCCTTGAGCTTACCGAGCATTAGCAGCACCGGACGCAGGTTCATCCCCAGCACGTTGCCCAGCCACAGATAGCTAATCGAAACCACCAGCAGCACCGGGGCGACCACCGCGCAAAACAGCACCATCGCGGCGGTAAGCGGGTCGCCCTGCGCGGTCATCTGCCAAATTCCATGCAGGACGTTGGCGTCAATGCGAACCCCCAGCAGGTGAAGGCGCAGCAGGGGTTCGGACCAGGCAAAGGGCATTAACAGCAGCATCGCCAGGGCCATGCTGCCCAGACGGGTCAACGACCAGTCGCGGCCATCGCGCACCTTTGCGTTACAGCGCGGACACCAGGCGCTTTGGTTGCGTTTAAGCACCGGTAAGCGAAAGAGCATGTCACACTGCGTACAGCGCTGATAATGCGCATAGGGAAGCGGTGTGCTCACGGCATGCACGACCATCTTATTCGCAGGCTTAAGGGTGGATGTTTTTATCGGCATTTAATACGTACAGGAATGAATGTATCCCACTATCTTAACCTATGAATGAATTCATCTTGAGCCCAAGCGCATTTAATGCTTATTTTAGTAGGCTGTACGTATCAGGCAGTAAGACAACCAAGTGAAGATATAATGAGCAAAACAGAATTTTACGCGGATTTGAACCGCGATTTCCAGGCATTAATGGCAGGTGAAACCAGTTTCCTGGCGATGATCGCCAATACCAGCGCGCTGCTGTTTGAACGACTGGGCGAGGTCAACTGGGCCGGTTTCTATCTTCTGGAAGGCGATACCCTGGTGCTGGGGCCGTTCCAGGGCAAACTGGCCTGCGTGCGGATCCCGGTCGGGCGCGGCGTATGCGGCGCGGCGGTGGCGCAAGCCCAGGTGCAGCGCGTCGAGGACGTCCACGCGTTTGACGGCCACATCGCCTGCGATGCCGCCAGTAATTCGGAAATTGTCTTCCCCCTGCGCGTGAACGACCAGATTATCGGCGTGCTGGATATCGACAGTCCGGCTTACGGCCGCTTCACTGCTGAAGATGAGCAGGGGTTGCGCACGCTGGTCGAGCATCTGGAAAAACTCATCGCGGCCACTGATTATCAAAAAATCTTTACCCGTGTCGTGGGATAATCAACGGATAACGTAGCATTTAGCGAGGACGTCATTATAATGTCGCCTGTTCATGCCTGCGGCTTGTTGGCTACGTCCGTTGTAATCAGGAAATTTCATGGAAAATCAACCTAAGTTGAATAGCAGTAAAGAAGTTATCGCCTTTCTGGCCGAACGTTTCCCTCAGTGCTTCAGCGCTGAAGGCGAAGCGCGCCCCCTGAAAATCGGAATTTTTCAGGATCTCGTTGAGCGAGTGGGTGGTGAGATGAATCTCAGCAAAACCCAGCTTCGCGCTGCATTACGTCTCTATACCTCGAGCTGGCGCTATCTCTACGGCGTAAAAGCCGGCGCTATCCGCGTTGACCTGGACGGCAACCCGTGCGGCGAACTGGAAGAGCAGCACATTGCCCATGCGCGTCAGCAGCTGGAAGAAGCGAAAGCTCGCGTTCAGGCGCAGCGCGCTGCCCAGCAGGCGAAAAAACGCGAAGCCGCTGCCGCTGCAGGCCAGCCGGATGAAGGCGTTCGCCGCGAGCGTAAACCGCGTCCTCAGCAACCGCGTCGTAAAGAGGGTGCTGAACAGCGTAAACCGCGTCCTGTTGCAGCCAAAGCTCCGCGTGAAGAGCGTCTTACTCCGGTATCGGATGTTTCCGTTCTGACCGTCGGCCAGGCGCTGAAGGTAAAAGCAGGCAATAACGCAATGGACGCCACCGTTGTGGAAATCACCAAAGATGGCGTTCGTGTACAGCTGACTTCTGGTATGTCAATGATTGTACGCGCAGAACACCTGGTGTTCTGAAACGGAGGCCGGGCCAGGCATGAACACATTTTTTAAAATCACCGCGCTTGCGGGCCTGCTGGCAATAGCAGGCCATGCGTTCGCTGTTGATGAAATAACCCGTGCAGATCAAATCCCAGTGCTGAAAGAAGAGCCGCAGCACGCGACGGTGAGCGAGCGCGTGACATCGCGCTTTACCCGCTCTCACTACCGTCAGTTCGATCTCGACAACGCCTTCTCGGCAAAGATTTTTGACCGTTATCTGAACCTGCTGGATTACAGCCATAATGTGCTGCTGGCCAGCGATGTGGCGAAGTTCGCGGCGAAAAAAGACCAAATCGGCGACGAACTGCGCACCGGGAAACTGGACGTCTTCTATGACCTCTACAACCTGGCGCAGCAGCGCCGCTTCGAGCGCTATCAGTATGCGCTGAAGGTGCTGGAACGTCCGATGGACTTTACCGGCAACGATAATTTCAACCTTGACCGCTCCAAAGCGCCGTGGCCGAAAGACGAGGCCGAGCTGAACAAGCTGTGGGACGCCAAGGTGAAATTTGACCAGTTAAGCCTGAAGCTGGCGGGGAAAGACGATAAAGAGATCCGCGACACCTTAACCCGTCGCTATAAGTTCGCTATCCGTCGTCTGGCGCAAACCAACAGCGAAGATGTCTTCTCGCTGGCGATGACCGCCTTCGCCCGCGAAATCGACCCGCACACCAACTATCTGTCGCCGCGCAATACCGAGCAGTTCAACACCGAGATGAGTCTCTCACTCGAAGGGATCGGCGCTGTGCTGCAGATGGATGATGACTACACGGTCATTAATTCGCTGGTGGCGGGTGGTCCGGCTGCGAAGAGCAAAGCGATCAGCGTCGGCGACCGCATTGTCGGCGTCGGCCAGACCGGGAAGTCGATGGTCGATGTCATTGGCTGGCGTCTGGATGACGTCGTGGCGCTGATTAAAGGGCCGAAGGGCAGCAAGGTTCGCCTTGAGATCCTGCCGGCCGGCAAAGGGGCCAAGACGCGTATCGTCACCCTGACCCGCGAACGCATCCGTCTGGAAGACCGCGCGGTGAAGATGTCGGTGAAAACCGTCGGTAAAGAAAAAGTCGGCGTGCTGGATATCCCGGGCTTTTACGTCGGCCTGACCGATGACGTGAAAGTGCAGCTGCAGAAGCTGGAAAAACAGAACGTCAGCAGCGTGGTTATCGATCTGCGCAGCAACGGCGGCGGGGCGCTGACCGAAGCGGTATCGCTCTCGGGGCTGTTTATTCCGTCCGGCCCGGTGGTGCAGGTGCGGGATAACAATGGCAAGGTGCGCGAAGACAGCGATAACGATGGCGTAGTCTATTACAAAGGGCCGCTGGTGGTGCTGGTTGACCGCTTTAGCGCCTCAGCGTCTGAGATCTTTGCCGCCGCAATGCAGGATTATGGCCGCGCGCTGATCGTTGGCGAGCCGACCTTCGGTAAAGGTACCGTACAGCAGTATCGCTCGTTGAATCGTATCTACGATCAGATGCTGCGTCCGGACTGGCCGGCGTTAGGTTCCGTTCAGTACACCATCCAGAAGTTCTACCGCATTAACGGCGGCAGTACTCAGCGCAAAGGCGTAACGCCGGATATCATGATGCCAACCGGAAATGAAGATCGCGAAACCGGCGAGCAGTATGAAGACAACGCGCTGCCGTGGGATAGCATCAACGCGGCCACCTACGTGAAGTCCGGGGACCTCGCCCCGTTTGGACCGGAACTGCTCAAGCGCCACGACGAGCGTATTGCCCAGGATCCTGAGTTCCAGTACATCATGAAGGATATTGCCCGTTATAACGCGATGAAGGACAAACGTAACATCGTCTCTCTGAACTACGCGCAGCGTGAAAAAGAGAACGAAGAGGATGATGCGATTCGTCTGGCGCGGATTAACGATCGCCTGAAACGCGAAGGCAAACCGCCGCTGAAAAAACTGGACGATCTGCCGAAGGATTACCAGGAGCCGGATCCGTATCTTGATGAAACGGTCCATATCGCGGTAGACCTGGCGCATCTCGAAAAAGCGCGCCCGGCGGTGGAACCGCCGGCCAGCCAATAAGTCGCCAACGGGCACCCTGAGAGGTGCCCGTTTTTTTATGCGCCTGGTCATCGCCATTCAGCTCATCTAACAAAATGTCAACCTGCTCTGCCGCTGTCAGCAAGATGCTACAAAATGTAAAGTTGTGTTTTTATCGTGACTTAGCGGGGGCTGATGGTTGAAAATTGCAGCCTGACCCATACGATGTGGGTAATCGCATAGTGCGTTTTGTTAAATTGAGGTAAAAAGAAAATTATGATGCGAATCGCGCTTTTCCTGCTGACGAACCTGGCAGTGATGGTCGTGTTCGGGCTGGTGTTAAGCCTCACGGGGATCCAATCCAGCAGCATGACCGGTCTGTTGATTATGGCCCTGCTGTTCGGCTTCGGTGGTTCTATCGTTTCGCTGATGATGTCGAAATGGATGGCGCTGAAGTCTGTGGGTGGGGAAGTGATCGAGCAGCCGCGCAACGAAACGGAACGCTGGCTGATGAACACCGTTGCGCAGCAGGCGCAGCAGGCGGGCATTGCCATGCCGCAGGTGGCTATCTATCACGCCCCTGACATTAACGCCTTCGCTACCGGCGCGCGTCGCGACGCCTCGCTGGTCGCCGTCAGTACCGGACTGTTGCAAAACATGAGCCGTGATGAAGCGGAAGCGGTCATCGCCCATGAAATCAGCCACATCGCCAATGGCGATATGGTCACCATGACGCTGATCCAGGGGGTGGTAAACACCTTCGTTATCTTTATCTCCCGCGTTATCGCGCAGATTGCGGCCGGCTTCCTCGGCGGCAACCGGGAAGATGAAGGCGAGAGCAGCAATGGCAACCCGCTGATCTACTTCGCCGTCGCTACGGTGCTGGAGCTGGTGTTCGGTATTCTGGCCAGCATTATCACCATGTGGTTCTCTCGTCATCGCGAGTTCCATGCTGATGCCGGCTCGGCGCGCCTGGTGGGCCGCGAGAAGATGATTGCCGCCCTGCAGCGTCTGAAAACCAGCTATGAGCCGCAGGAAGCCAGCAGTATGATGGCGTTCTGCATTAATGGTAAAGCGAAATCCATGAGCGAGCTGTTTATGACCCACCCGCCGCTGGACAAGCGTATTGAAGCCCTGCGTAGCGGTGAATATCTGAAATAGTCCGTCATCTGACGCTGAAAATAAAAATCCGCAGCCCGAAGGCTGCGGATTTTTTTTTGTCCTTCATCGTCAGGCTGCGCGCGGCTGGGTGACGCGCAGACCGCTAATCAGCGTAGCGACGGTCGCCAGGATGCCGGCCAGCAGCAGGGCGGTGTGGGTGCCGCTGTTGCCGAGCAGGTTGAACAGCAGGGCCACCAGCGCGGCGCCGGTGCTCTGGCCGAGCAGGCGAGCGGTGCCCAGCATGCCGCTGGCGCCGCCGCTGCGATGGCTCGGCGCCGAGGCGACAATGGTGTGGTTGTTGGGCGACTGGAACAGCCCGAAGCCGGCGCCGCACAGCGCCATACGCCAGATAATATCCAGATCGGTGGGCGACGCCGGAAGCAGCGCCAGACCGAACAGGCCGCAGGCCATAACCAGCAGCCCAATGGCCCCCAGCAGCCCCGCATGGCATTTCTCGATTAAATAGCCGGCCAGCGGCGCCATCACCATCGTCGCCAGCGGCCACGGCGTCAGCAGCAGGCCGGTTTCCACTTCGCTGCGCCCCATCATCGTCTGCAGGAAGAAAGGCAGAGAGACCATCGCCAGCATCTGTGCGCAGAAGGAGCAGATGGAGGTGCAGATTGAGAGGGAGAAGAGCGGGATGCGCAGCAGATCGACCGGCAGCAGCGGGACGGGCATCGTGAGCTGACGGCGAACGAAGAAAAAGCCTACCACCAGCATAGCGGCGACCTCCGCCAGCACCAGCTGCGTGGACTGGCCCTGGGCGAAACCGCTCAGGGCGGTGATCAACAGCCCGAAGGTCAGCGCGTTCATGATGGCGCTCGGCAAATCGAAGCGGACGATTTTGCTGCGCGCGCTGTTGGGCGGCAGAAAGCGCATGGCCAGGACAAAGGCGACGATGCCGAGAGGCACGTTAATTAAAAACAGCCATTGCCATGAGGCGAGGGAGAGGATGGCGGCGGCGATCGTCGGGCCTGCCGCCGAAGAGACGGCGACGACAAAGGAGTTGATACCCATGCCGCGACCGAGAAAGCGCTGCGGATAAATCAGGCGGATCAACGCCGTGTTTACGCTCATCAGCGCGGCGCCGCCTAGTCCCTGGGCGACGCGGGCGAAGGTCAGCATTTCGAGGCTGCGCGACAGGGCGCAGGCCAGCGAGGTAAAGATAAACACCACCAGGCCTATCTTATAGATACGGCGATAACCGACCATGTCGCCGAGGAAAGAGAGCGGCAGCAGGGCGATAACAATGGCGATTTGGTAGGCGTTAACGATCCAGATTGAAGCCGCCGGCGAGGCGTTAAGATCGCTGGCGATGGTTGGCAGCGCGACGTTAGCGATAGCCCCGTCGAGCACGGCCATGGTCAGCCCAAGCACAATGGTCAGAATGGCGCCATAGCGTTGCGGCAGCGGCACGCCATCGGATGAATTTTTATCCATGGTGAATATAAGTCTTAAATGAAACGGTTTTTTGAATGATGAGTTTAGCATTGATTATTCCGCAGTATGTCGCAGATTTGTAACGAAGTGGCAGAAGAATGATTGCGGCGCAGAGGCGGCGAATTTATAATAAAAACCGGTTCTAAATTTTATAAAACAGTTACGACGAGGTGATAAATGGCAGGTGCAGATTTGGATAAACAGCCAGATTCTGTCTCTTCGGTATTGAAGGTTTTCGGCATCCTGCAGGCGCTGGGTGAAGAGCGTGAAATTGGCATTACCGAACTGTCCCAGCGCGTCATGATGTCGAAAAGCACCGTTTATCGCTTTTTACAGACCATGAAATCACTGGGCTATGTGGCGCAGGAGGGAGAGTCTGAGAAATACTCCCTCACGCTCAAACTGTTCGAGCTGGGCGCGCGCGCGCTGCAGAACGTCGATCTGGTGCGCAGCGCCGATATTCAGATGCGGGAACTCTCCCGCCTGACGAAAGAGACTATCCATCTCGGCGCGCTGGATGAAGACAGTATTGTTTACATTCACAAGATTGATTCAATGTATAACCTGCGGATGTACTCGCGTATCGGCCGTCGCAACCCGCTGTACAGCACCGCGATTGGCAAGGTTCTGCTGGCGTGGCGCGATCGCAGCGAAGTGGAGCAGATCCTTGACGGCGTGGAGTATAAACGCAGCACCGAGCGGACCATCACCAGTACCGCTGAGTTGCTGAAGGTGCTGGATGGCGTTCGCGAGCAGGGGTATGGCGAAGATAACGAAGAGCAGGAAGAGGGGCTACGCTGCATCGGGGTACCGGTATTCGACCGTTTCGGCGTGGTCATCGCCGGGCTGAGTATCTCTTTCCCGACCTTACGTTTCTCTGAAGAACGTTTGCATGAATATGTGGCGATGCTGCACCAGGCGGCGCGCAAGATTTCTGAGCAGATGGGATATAACGACTACCCCTTCTGACCCGGCGCTGAAGCATTCGGCGACCGCGGCGCTATCGTCGCGGTCGCCGGTTCGATCTTAGCCGTTATCGACGACGGTTGCGCTTTTACGCAGCAGCGGGCAGCTGCTGACGCCGATCACGCCGCTATTGGAATGCACATAAAGTGCGGTACTGACCCCACGGGCGGTGAGGTATTGACACTTCAGGCCCAGACCGCCGACGTTTTCTTCACTGTGGAATAATACCCCGTAGCCGCTTAATAATACGCCAATCCATAAGATAGCCACTACGACAATAGTACGAATGATTAATCGCATTGATGCCTCATTATTTGTAAGATCCTTGCCGTGATTTTGACACGAACACGTTTTGAAACAAGTCGATGATTCCTAAACTTGCCTTTCGTATTACAGTTAGCCGCGGTTTAAGAAGGCCGTGTTATCCTGGCGACATAAAGTACTGATGCGGAGAGTGGAGTGAAAAAATTACGGTGGGTTTTACTGATAGTCATCATAGCAGGCTGCCTGTTGCTGTGGACTCAGATGCTTAACGTAATGTGCGACCAGGATGTTCAGTTTTTCAGCGGCATTTGCACTATCAATAAATTTATCCCGTGGTAAGACATTTTTCTGACGACCGATTTCCTTCTGCGCCGCGGGTGGTAGAATGAACGCCTTCTCTTTGAGGTGGTGAAATGAGTGAGTTACTAAATCCTGGGATCTTAAATCTGGCATCGCTGGCCGTGTCTGTGGCGCTGCTGCTTGTCGGTCTGTTGTTATGGTTCTTCGTCAACCGCGCCAGCTCGCGGGCGAATGAGCAGATAGAACTGCTGCAGGCGCTATTGGATCAGCAAAAGCGGCAGAATGCGCTGCTACGTCGCCTGTGCGAAGCCAGTGCGCCGGAAAAAGAGGACGTGGCTGAGCCGACCGTCGCCGGTAAGGCGAAAGGGGAGGACGACTTTATCCGCCTGGTGGCAGAGCGCTAAGTACCTCGACAGGTGTGCATCATAAGATGCGCACCTGCATGATAGCGGGCGGTAATATCTTATTCTTATTCCATTATTCCATTATTCCTTTCTCAATGTACTATCCCCTTTTTTACACGCTGTAAATAAAGTGATCCCCGCCGCGTTTATTGTTGGATAACGTGACGCTGTCATCTTTTTTTCATTATTAAGGTGCAGAATTAGCACTATTTTTAGCGTGACGACTAACAGGTTTTATTATCACTACACTGGCGTGGCTTTAGCGATTTTTCGTCTGGGGTTATAACGAATTTTGCGCATCAATATTCATCATGGCCCGCCAGTCGCCCGTATACTGGCAGTTCGTATACGGACATACCTGGACGAAGCGAAGTTGTTGAGCTATGGTAAAAAAGTTGCCGTTACCGGGCTGCGCTCTTGCGTTATTGATAACCGCCATAGCGCCTTGCCAGGGGCGACAAACACGCATAAATGTGCAGGCGATCAAAGGATTACCTTATAATTTGTGCGAACGATCGAGACACGTTTAAAAATGGCTTGCCATTATTTACGTAGTGTGTGATAACACCTTTCGGGTTAAACGAGGTACAGTTCTGTTTATGTGTGGCATTTTCAGTAAAGAAGTCCTGAGTAAACACGTTGTCGTTGAATACCGCTTCTCTGCCGAACCTTAAATTAGTGCCTCATGCAGTTATGTGTCAGTTTTATCTATGTAAACGCCAGCAGGCGAAGAAAACAGTCTAAGGAATTTTGCAAATGGCAAAGATTAAAGGTCAAGTTAAGTGGTTCAACGAGTCTAAAGGTTTTGGTTTCATTACTCCGGCTGATGGCAGCAAAGACGTGTTCGTACACTTCTCCGCTATCCAGGGTAACGGCTTCAAAACTCTGGCTGAAGGCCAGAACGTTGAGTTCGAAATTCAGGACGGCCAGAAAGGTCCGGCTGCAGTTAACGTAACTGCTATCTGATACAAGACCACTCTTCTTGTATAAAAGCCTCGCCTGCGCGGGGCTTTTGCGTTTTTATTGCAAAGCATGTCATTTTTCCCCCTCTCGTCGCGTCTTGTTGCAAATACTCAACTTTATTAGCATTGTGTAGCAGTCTGTTTTGCTAATTTTCTGTTAAATCAGTTGGTTGCAAAACAATGCCGGAGCTATGGTGCTAAATAAAAAAATGAAGTCCGCCGCCAGCTTTACCCCGATTCGCTTCGGGTTACTCTGCGTGGCCATACTCGGTTGTCTGGGACTGCTATTGGCCCGCGTGGGCTGGCTGCAGATTATTTCCCCCGATAATCTGGTAAAACAAGAGGATATGCGTTCTCTGCGCGAAGAGCCCGTTGCGGTTGAGCGGGGGATGATCACCGACCGGGAAGGACGACCGCTGGCGGTGAGCGTTCCGGTCAGCGCAATCTGGATCGACCCGCAGACCACCATGGAGAAGGGCGGCGTCGGCTACGGACCCCGCTGGCAGGCGATGGCCGAAGCGCTGCATCTCAACCTTGGGGAACTGGCCCAGCGGGTACAGAGCCATCCCCACGCCCGCTTTCTCTATCTGGCGCGGCAGATCAATCCCGAGCAGGCGGCGTGGATTGATAAACTGCATCTGCCAGGCGTCTACCTGCGCGATGAATCGCGGCGTTTCTATCCGGCAGGCCATGTGGCTGCCAATCTGCTGGGCTTTACCAATGTCGATAATCAGGGCATCGAAGGGGTGGAGAAAAGCTTCAACGCCCAGCTGACCGGTAAACCCGGGCGACGTCTGGTGCGGAAAGATAAACATGGCAATGTGATTGAGAACATTACCGAAGTACCGCCGGTGCCGGCGCATAATCTGCAGCTGAGTATCGATGAGCGCCTGCAGACGGTGACGGAAGATGCCCTCGACAACGCTGTTCGCTGGAATAAAGCCGAGTCCGGGGCGGCGGTGCTGATTAAAATCGATACCGGCGAGATCCTGGCGATGGCCAGCTATCCGGACTTCAATCCCAACAATCGCGATGCCGCAACGCTGGATGATTTTCGCAACCGGGCCATCAGCGATACCTTCGAGCCGGGGTCGACCGTCAAACCGCTGGTGATCATGACCGCGCTGCAGCAGGGGATTGTCCAGCCGGACAGCGTCGTGGACACTCATCCGTTTGTCCTCGACGGCCACCGTATCCGCGATGTCGGCTATTATCCGGAGCTGAGCCTGACCGGCATCCTGCAGAAGTCCAGCGATACCGGCGTATCGCATCTCTCGCTTGCCATGCCGGTGCAGCATCTGATTGACACCTATACGGCTTTCGGCTTCGGCGAGCCGACGGGGTTGGGGTTGACCGGCGAAAGCGCCGGGCTGATGCCGCATCGTCGTTACTGGGGGCAATTGGATCGTGCCACCTTCGCTTTCGGCTATGGTTTGATGGTTACCCCGCTCCAGCTGGCGCACGTTTACGCCACCATCGGCGGCTTCGGCATACAACGACCGTTGTCGATCACCCGCATTGATCCGCCGGTGATTGGCACGCGCGTAATGCCGGAGAATATTGTTCACAGCGTGGAGCATATGATGGAGAGCGTGGCGCTCCCGGGCGGGGGCGGTACCAAAGCGGCGGTGCGCGACTACCGGGTGGCGGTAAAAACGGGGACGGCGAAGAAAATCGGTCCGGACGGCAAATATATCGACAAATATGTCGCCTATACCGCCGGCGTGGCGCCCGCCAGCCGTCCGCAGTTCGCGCTGGTTGTAGTGATGAACGACCCGAGCAATGGCTCCTATTACGGCGGGGCCGTTTCCGCCCCGGTATTCAGCCAGATTATGGGCGATGTCCTGCGGCTGGAGAACGTCATGCCGGACGGCATGCCACAAGGGGCGGAGAATCTGATCGTTATGCACGACAGCCACCCGTTGGCGCCGGCGCTGTAACAGTGGTCTGCAGGGGCGAATAGCGCTACACTTTCGCCCTTTCAGCGACACCGGAGCCGTCATGTCATACAGTTGCCCCCTTTGCCACGCGCCGCTCAGCCGTAGCGACAATCACTATTCCTGCCCGCAGCGGCACCAGTTCGATCTGGCGAAAGAGGGGTACGTCAATCTGCTACCGGTGCAGTTCAAACGGTCGCGCGATCCCGGCGACAGCGCTGAGATGATGCAGGCCCGTCGGGCGTTCCTCGACGCCGGGCATTATCAGCCGCTGCGGGACGCTATCGCTGAGCGACTGCGGTACGCTGCCCCTCAGGCATTACTGGATATCGGCTGCGGCGAAGGTTATTACACCCACGCATTTGCCGCCATCGCCAGCCGCAGCTGGGGGCTGGACGTGTCGAAGCCGGCAATCCGCGCGGCGGCGAAACGCTATCCGCAGGTGAATTTTTGCGTCGCCTCCAGCCAGCGGCTGCCATTCTCCGATAACAGCTTCGATGCGGTGGTGCGCATTTACGCCCCCTGCAACGCCGGTGAGCTGGCGCGGGTGGTGCGGCCTGGCGGATGGGTGATCACTGCCACGCCGGGACCCCGCCATCTGCTGGAGCTGAAAGGGCTGATTTACGATGAGATCCGCCTGCATGAGCTGAAGACGGAAGCGATGCCGGGGTTCCGCCTGGATGCTCAGCAGCAGCTGGCTTATCCGATGACCCTGACGGGAAGTGAAGCGCAGGCCCTGCTGCAGATGACGCCGTTCGCGTGGCGGGCCAAAGCCGAAGTGCATGACGCGCTGCGTCAGCAGGCGACCTTTGGCTGCCAGACCGATTTTATGATCCATTGCTGGCAGCGTGAGGAGTAAAGCTTAACCGGCGAAATGGCTCCAGAGAATTTCGCTGCCGATGCCAATCAGTACAATACCGCCGAGAATTTCGGCCCGTTTGCCCAGCAGCGGGCCGATAAAGCGACCCACCATGATCCCCAGCGTCGACATGATAAAGGTGGCGCAGCCGATCGCCAGCGCGGTGGTCACAATGCTGACCTGCAGGAAGGCCAGACCGACGCCGACGGCCATCGCGTCAAGGCTGGTGGCGAAGGCGGTGGTGACCAGCAGCCAGAAGCCATGCCGGCGAGGCGCCTCGCACGCCTCGTCGCTATCGCCGCGAAGCCCTTCGACAATCATCCGCCCGCCGAGAAACACCAGCAGAATAAAAGCAATCCAGTGATTCCACTCGAGCACAAACTGGCTGGCCAGCATGCCCAGTCCCCAGCCGACCAGCGGCGTCAGGGTTTCAATGGCGCCAAAAATCAGCCCGGTGCGTACAGCTTCTGAGAATTTGGGTTTATGCAGGGTGGCGCCTTTGCCGATAGAGGCCGCGAAGGCGTCCATAGACATGCCGAAAGCGAGAAGAAGGGTTGCGGATAAATTCATGTGCCTGTCCTGACCGGGGATAATCCATATGACACATCGCTGCCCCCAGTAAATATACGCGGAGCCGCTCAATGGCTGAGCAATACGTACAGCAGTGATGTATCTATGGTCTCGCCTGATTGAATCACTTCAACCCGTACGTGCCACGTTTTGCAACGAGTATGTTGACACGTACATTTCCTGACGGGCAGGAAATCGGCTACTCCCCAACGACGGGCGCAACCTTAACATATTTTTAGAATATAAAACAATAACAGAAGAGGGCTATTTTAATAACCAAATGATAACGATTTTCATTTGAATTTATAAGTAAATAAATAGTTAATGAAAAACAGAAGGGCAGAGGGGAAAATATAGCCATGGCTATATAATTCCCCAGACGAAATCTGAAAAAACATAGCGTTGGCTATATTTTTAACTCATTGAGTTGAAACGAGAAGTTTGTATATTTTCTCCAGATCGTCGATATTTCGTACGCGAATCAGCAGCCGCCGTTGCTCTAATTGCATCACCAGCACGCCGTCCTCGGATAAATTCATCTCTTTAATTCGCTGATATTCTATCCACACGTTGGCGAAGAAAAAGCCGCGCGGTTTAAAAATGATTTTCGGCGTACGGATCCAGAATAAATAGAGTCCCATCAGCGCCAGCGCAGATAATAGCCAGGTGGTGATCGCGGTGCCGTGCTGGGTGATGTTGTTATAGATCAGAATGGCGATGAGGCCGACAAAGATCATGCCGTCAACGCGGCTGCGGCGAAGCAGGGGGATGGCCAGCAGCACCGGGCCGTTGCGCCTCGGCATAATAAACTGGTCATACACCGCGTAGGCCAGTAGCGCAAGGATAAACAGGATGATCACCAGGTCCGTGAATGTCATTGCTTTGCGTTCCTCCTGATAAAAAAAAGCCGGGGGCAAGCCCCCGGCGTACAACCTGGAAATTACAGACCCAGCAGACCGACAGCGTAGCCCGCGATACCGATGACAAAGAAGCCAACGATGATCCACAGCGGGTTAACTTTCTTACGCAGCAGCCACATACAGGCGAAGGTCAACAGCAGCGGTACCAGGCCCGGCATCAGCTGGTCGAGGATCGTCTGCACCGTGGTGACGTGAACCTGTCCGTCAGAGCCGGTGATTTTTGACACCACCATCGGAATGTTCACGTGCGTCCACTTGTTAACCAGCGCCCCCATGACAAACAGGCCGAGGATTGACGCCCCCTCAGTCAGTTTCTGCAGGAAGCCGCCGCCCATATCTTTCACGATGTCCACGCCTTTGCGGTAACCGTAGGCGACGCCATAGTAGCGGGTCAGTAGTCGCACCGCGTTGAACAGGATAAAGAACAGCAGAGGTCCGAGCAGGCTTCCGCTCATCGCGATCCCGGCGCCTAAGGCCGCGAACACCGGACGCACCGTACCCCAGAAGATCGGGTCGCCGACGCCGGCCAGCGGCCCCATCAGACCGACTTTGATGCCGTTGATGGCGCCATCGTCAATCTCTGCGCCATTGGCGCGCTGCTCTTCCATCGCCAGCGTTACGCCCAGTACCGGCGCGGCAACGTAAGGATGGGTATTGAAGAACTCAAGGTGACGCTTAATCGCCTGCTTACGCGCATCGTTGTTCTCCGGGTAGAGACGACGAATCGCCGGAACCATAGAGAAGCAGAAGCCCAGCGCCTGCATACGTTCGAAGTTCCATGAACCCTGAAACAGGTTAGAACGAATGAACACGCCACGAATATCACTCTGAGTGAGTTTTTTCTCGGTGGTATTTTTAGTCATATCAACCATTTCGCTCACCTGTTAGTCCAGTTCGTTATCGAGATCGTTGTTACCAGCCGCCTGAGCCGGGGCACCGGCGACGCGGTTATATTTCGGGCTCAGCTGGATGTAGAGGATTGCCATGACCGCGCCAATCACGCCCAGGGCCACCAGGTTGAAGTTGGTGAAGGCGGCGGTGACGAAGCCGAGGTAGAAGAACGGCATCAGGTAGCCCGCGCGCATCATATTGATGACCATCGCGTAACCTACAACCACGATCATGCCGCCGGCGATGTTCAGGCCGCTGGTAACCACTTCAGGGATCGCATTCAGCAGGCCCTGGACTTCGCTGGTACCGACGGAAATGGCCACGATGACGGCCGGGATAGCGATACGCATCGCCTGCAGGAACAGGGATGAGACGTGCAGCCACGACAGGGCGGTCAGGTTGCCATTCTCCGCCGCTTTATCCGCTGCGTGCTGGAAGGCTACGGTGATGGTACGCACGATGATGGTCAGCACCTGGCCTGCAGCCGCCAGCGGGATAGCCAGCGCGATGCCGGCGCCGATGCTCTGATGGCCGGCAATAACCAGAACGGTGGAAATAATGGACGCCAGCGCGGCATCAGGGGCAACCGCCGCACCGATGTTCATCCAGCCCAGGGCGATCATTTCCAGCGTACCGCCGATGATAATACCGGTTTTCATATCGCCGAGAACGGCGCCGATCAGCGTACAGGCGACCAGTGGACGGTGGAACTGAAATTCATCAAGCACCGACTCCATACCCGCAATACACGCGACGATGAACACCAGCACAATCTGAAGAAGGGTAATCTCCATTGTACTTCTCCTGTTGATTAAGTCTTAAAGTGAAAACTGGGGCGCGATCGTCCGGGTTATTTATCAACCTTGGCGATCAGATCCATCATTTTCAGTTTCGGGTCGGTGGACACTTTACGTGCCTCCAGCTCGATACCGCGTGCGTTCAGCTTGTTAAACGCCTCAATATCTTTGGCATCGACCGAAATCGCGTTGTTAACCTGAGTTTTGCCCTGGCGGAACGCCATACCGCCGATGTTGACGCTGGTGATTTTCACGCCGCCCTCGACGACGCGCTCAACGTCGGTCGGGTTAGTAAACAGCAGCATCACGCGCTGTCCGGCGTACATCGGGTTGTTGTAGACGCGGATCATTTTGGCGACGTCCACCACGTGGGCGGTGACGCCCGGCGGCGCAACCTGGGTCAACAGGGTTTTGCGCACGGTATCCGCGGCGACTTCGTCGCTGACGACGATGATGCGGGTGACGTTGGTCTCTTTGGTCCAGCGGGTGGCGACCTGACCATGGATCAGGCGGTCGTCGATACGCGCAAGGCCAATGACCATGTAGTCATTCGGGCCCATCGGTTTGGCCGGGGCGGCGGCTTTTGGCGCCGCGGCAGGAGCGGGCGCAGGGGCCGCTTTTTCCACCGGTTTGGCCTTCAGCGCTTTCACGCCTTCGCTGCCGGTCTCTACCGCTAAGGCGACCAGCTCATCAAAGGAAGGATCGTCATCGCGGGCCATGAAGGTTTCCACCAGCATCGGGATGTTGACGCCGGCGATGACTTCGTAATGCTCTTTATCGACGACAATGCGGCTCGCAGCGTTGAACGGGCTGCCTCCCCATGTATCGACGAGAAACAGCACGCCTTTACTGGTATCCAGTTTTGCCAACTGGGCATTGTATTTCTCGATCAGCGTTTCGGCGTTTTCACCCGGAACGAAATCGATCCAGCCAACGTTTTCCTGCTCGCCCAACAGCATCTCTGCTGTTTTCAGCAGCTGTTCTGCAGCCCAACCATGTGTGCCTATTACAATAGCAATCGTCACTTGCTACCTCCTTTATTATCGTGAATGCATCATCTGCTTTGATACATCCTGAATCACTCTTGAGGACAAAATCGATTCAGTTAGGGTGTAAGATAGAAAATAGTTACTACCGCGAATTATTTTAGACAGTGAAAAAATAATTAATGTGATGAAGATCCGTTAATCAGGCATCGCCTGGTAATAATTTTGCAGCGCAAAAAATAGCCTTAGTTATTGCAAATTCAGGTAAATCTTTTCCAATTTCGATCTATATTTTGCTATGTTTAACTTCCGTTTAATTACTCAGGAGTATAGGGCATAGCCCGCAGTATGGACCGTCATCGACGTCTTTTCACTTTCTGGCACCTGGTTGCCACCTCCACGCATCACGCTTATCTCTCAGCATCTATTGTCGCGTCCGCGCATGACATGGCGATGACTGACGTTGCCGCTAACCGGAGTCGCACATGGAATTGTTAATGGATCCCTCAATCTGGGCCGGCCTGTTGACGCTTATCGTTCTGGAAATTGTGCTCGGTATCGATAACCTGGTGTTTATTGCCATCCTGGCGGACAAGCTGCCGCCGAAGCAGCGTGATAAAGCGCGACTGATCGGCCTGTCGCTGGCGCTGGTGATGCGCCTGGGGCTGTTGTCGGTGATCTCCTGGATGGTGACGCTGACTAAGCCGCTGATTACTATCGCCGATTTCTCCTTTTCCGGGCGTGACCTCATCATGCTGCTCGGCGGGATCTTCTTGCTGTTCAAGGCGACAACCGAGCTGCATGAACGGCTGGAAAACCGCCAGCATGACGCCGGTCACGGGAAAGGCTATGCCAGTTTCTGGGTGGTGGTACTGCAGATCGTGGTGCTGGATGCTGTCTTCTCTCTGGATGCGGTGATCACCGCGGTCGGGATGGTGAACCATCTGCCGGTGATGATGGCGGCGGTCGTGATCGCGATGATTATGATGCTGCTGGCGTCCAAGCCGTTGACGCGCTTTGTCAACCAGCACCCGACGGTGGTGGTGCTCTGTCTGAGCTTCCTGTTGATGATCGGCCTGAGCCTGGTGGCGGAAGGGTTTGGCTTCCATATTCCGAAAGGGTACCTGTACGCGGCGATCGGTTTCTCGATCATCATTGAGTTCTTTAACCAGGTGGCGCGCCGCAACTTTGTTCGTCACCAGTCGACGCTGCCGCTGCGCGCCCGTACCGCGGATGCGATCCTGCGCCTGATGGGCGGCCGTAAACAGGCCTCCGTCAACCATGACGCCGACAGCCCGGCGTCGGTGCCGGTACCGGAGGGCGCCTTTGCGGAAGAAGAGCGCTACATGATTAACGGCGTGCTGACGCTGGCTCAGCGCTCTCTGCGCAGCATCATGACCCCGCGCGGGGAAATCAGCTGGGTGGACGCTGAGCAGAGTGAAGATGAAATTCGCCGTCAGCTGCTTTCGTCGCCGCACAGCCTGTTCCCGGTCTGCCGCGGAGAACTGGACGAAATCATTGGCATCGTGCGGGCGAAAGAGATGCTGGTGGCCCTGGAGTCGGGCGAAAACGTCGCGGCGCTGGCCTCCGCCTCTCCGGCGATTGTGGTGCCTGAAACGCTGGACCCGATCAATCTGCTCGGCGTCCTGCGTCGCGCGCGCGGCAGTTTCGTCATCGTGACCAATGAATTTGGCGTGGTGCAGGGGCTGGTGACGCCGCTGGACGTCCTGGAAGCGATCGCCGGTGAATTCCCGGACGCCGATGAGACGCCGGAGATCGTTATCGATGGCGACGGCTGGCTTATTAAGGGGTCGACCGACCTGCATGCGCTGCAGCAGGCGCTGGGGCTGGATCCGCTGATCAATGACGATGAGGATATTGCCACCGTTGCCGGTATGGTGATCTCCGCCAATGGCCATATCCCGCGCATTGGCGACGTGGTGTCGCTGCCGCCGCTGCATTTCACCGTGGTGGAAGCGAATGACTACCGGGTCGATCTGGTACGCGCGGTGGTCACCCGTCCGCCGAGCGACGAAGAAGAATAATCGTCCTGCGCGCCGGTTCCCGTGGGGGCCGGCGAGTTATTCTGTTGCCTCTTGACTGGCCAGCCACGCCGGGAACGCCTCCACCGGCATCGGCCGCGCATAATAAAACCCCTGCAGCACATCGACGCCGTGGTTTCTGAGGTAGCTTTCCTGCTCCAGCGTCTCCACCCCTTCGGCAACGGTAATAATATTCAGCCGGTTGGCGAGGGAGATAATGATATCGGTCACCGTGGCATTGACGCTGTCTATCCCCACCGAGCTGGTAAACGAGCGGTCAATCTTCAGCACGTCCGGGCGCAGTTTTTCCAGCCATGAGAGCGAACTGTTGCCGGTGCCAAAGTCATCGATCGCCAGCTGTACGCCTTTCAGGTGCAGATCTTCGGCCATATGCTGGTCGCCATCCTGCAGGACATCGCGTTCGGTCAGCTCGACCACCAGCTGTTGTACCGGGTTCATGCTGAACCAGTAATTATGCAGGTCATGCAGCAGTAAGCCGTTGGCGAAGTGGCGGGCAGCGACGTTAATGGCGATATGAAATTGGCGGTCGCTGGGAAAAACATCCAGACGGCGGGCGGTTTCGGCAATGACGTAGCGGGTGAGGGGGATGATCAGATTGTCCCCTTCGGCGATGGGAATAAACACCTCCGGCGAAATCGCTCCGCGGCGAGGGTTGTTCCAGCGCAGCAGGATCTCCACCCCGCAGCAGCGGCCGCTGCGCGCATCCTGCAGCGGCTGGCACCAGAGGGCAAACTCCCGGGCGGAAATACCGAGGCTTATCTCCCGCGAGAAGCTCATTCTTCCGGCGGTGGCCAGCCAGGCGATGCCGGTCATTAGCAGGCTGAAGATCAGCGCCAGCGGCAGCTCGCCGGGCAGTTCTTCGAGGGCGATTGTCGAGGCGCCAGGGCCGTTGATGTTGATGGTAAACGGAAACTCGCTAGAGCGTTGGCGATAAATCACCGTTCCCTGCGGGCTATGCGTTTTATCGAGAAGCCCATCGCGGCTGCTAAAATAACGATCGCCAACCTGCAGGCTGACGTCGCTTATCAGGGATGATTTTTCGTTGAGAATTAAGGTCCCCAGCAGCTCGATATTGACAATCAACATCACGCCGTCCTGGCCGCTTTCCGGGGTGGGGTACCACTGGATCAATACCGGCGTCCCTTTAAGCAGCGATTTCTCGGTTGAAAAGAGCAATAAGGGATGGGGGGCTGGCAGCGAGGGCTGCAGCTGGTGTAAATCCGCCTGCCGTAGCCCGAAAATACTCGAACAGTAAACGATACCGTCCGTCACGAGGACGACGGAACGAACGGTCTGCAACGAGGCTGCCATTTTGCGCAGGGTCAGATGGATATCCGGGCAGCGTTTGCCCACCAGAGGAAGCAGGGTGGTGCGCTCCGCGCTCAGCGGGCGCAGGATATTATTCAGCGCCGCCACCCGCTGGCTGGCGGCCGTGCGGATATAGTCTTCATTTTCGCTACGCTGCGAAATAAATCGAATGGCTAAGGTGGTGCCCAGGGTCACCAGGGCGACCAGCAGGCAGACTATAATGCGTTTGCGGCGATAGGCCGTAATGACTTTTTGTGCAGTCTGCATGTGCGACACCCTGTCGACAGGACGAGTGGTTAAGCGTGGCTTATTTAATAGAGCAATTGTAGTGGCAGAATATCGCCAGGTATAGAAAAAAGAAAATGCGCCACGGAGGGCGCATCAGGAAGGCAGGGGCTTTTAGTTACCCTCGCTCCGCGCCTGCGCCCCGGGAGGCGGCAGGCGAAAGCCAACATGTTAGTCACACTGAACTTTAATCGCCAGGCCGCCTCGCGAGGTTTCGCGGTACTTGGCGTTCATGTCTTTGCCGGTTTCGTACATGGTCTCGATCACTTTATCGAGCGAGACGCGCGGTTCGCTGGTGCGGCGCATCGCCATCCGCGCGGCGTTGATCGCTTTCACGGAGGCGATGGCGTTACGTTCTATGCACGGCACCTGTACCTGGCCGGCGACCGGGTCGCAGGTCAGGCCGAGGTTGTGTTCCATACCGATCTCCGCCGCCACGCAGACTTGCTCCGGGCTGGCGCCGAGCAGTTCAGCCAGACCCGCCGCCGCCATCGAGCAGGCGACGCCCACTTCGCCCTGACAGCCGACTTCGGCGCCGGAAATGGAGGCATTCATCTTGTACAGCGCGCCGATCGCACCGCAGGCCATAAAGTAGCGGATATAGATCTCCGGGCTGACGGATTCGATAAAGTGATCGTAATAGGCGAGTACCGCCGGAACGATGCCGCAGGCGCCGTTGGTCGGCGCGGTCACCACGCGACCGCCGGCGGCGTTCTCTTCATTGACCGCCAGCGCGAACATGTTGACCCAGTCAACCACGTTCATCGGATCGCTGGAGAGCTTATCGCTGGCCACCAGCAGACGACGCAGCGCCGAGGCGCGACGCGGCACGCGCAGCGGGCCAGGCAGCACGCCTTCGGTGTTCATGCCGCGGTCGATACAGGCGCGCATGGTCTGCCAGACATTAGCGAAATAGTCCTCGATCTCTTTTTTGCTGTGCAGCGCCAGCTCGTTCTGCATCACCATCCCGGAGAGCGACAGGCCGGTCTCTTTGCAGTAGGCCAGCATTTCCTGCGCCGATTTAAACGGGTAGGGCACCTGCAGTTCGTTGGCGTTTTCTTTGCCGAAGTGCTCTTCGTCGACGATAAAGCCGCCGCCAATCGAGTAATAGGTCTTGCAGTAGATCTCTTTCTCGCCGGCCCAGGCATGAATGGTCATGCCGTTTTCGTGCAGCGGCAGATTGTCGCTGCGAAAACGCATGCCGTCATCCGCCGGGAAGTCGACTTCGTGCTGACCGTTGGCCAGCAGCAGACGGCCGCGTGTCTCGACGTCACGGATAAATGCCGGTATCGCGTCTATATCGACCGTATCGGGCTGATTGCCCGCCAGTCCCATGATAATGGCGATGTCCGTATGGTGGCCTTTGCCGGTTAATGACAGCGAACCGTAGACGTCAACCGCCACGCGGGTCACTGCATTAAGCAATCCTTTTTCGACCAGGTCATCGACGAACTGTTTACCGGCCTTCATCGGGCCAACAGTGTGGGAAGATGAGGGACCAATCCCCACCTTGAACATGTCGAATAGACTAATCACGATAATACTCCTGACAGGGTTACCGCGGGTGCGGTAACGATGTAATAACTGCGCATAGTGTAAGAGGGAAGCGCCCTGTCAGTTCAACTATTCACATGAATTAAACTAATGGATAACCGCGATTTTACTAATAGTGAGAGCGCTCTCTCATAATCAGTATAGCTAAGGGCGCGCGCCTATCTGCAGCGCCAGCTCGCGAATGATCCCGGCGGTCATCCCCCAGACAAAATAATGCTGGTACCAGGAGAGCCAGACGCGGTGGTCGTTGCCCCGGCGGTGGATATCGAGCGGATGATAGCGCCCGAGGCGCAGGGCCTCGGCGAGCGGCATTTCAAATACCGCGGAGACTTCGTCCTGGCTGGCGTGATAGTGCAGATCCGGCGGAATAATACCCACCACCGGCGTCACCTGGAAGCCGGTGACGCTGTCCACCGGCGGCAGAACGCCAATCACCTCAACCGTCTCCGGCGGGATCGCCACCTCTTCCTGGGCTTCGCGCAGAGCGGCGGCGATAAGGGTCGCATCGGTATTATCTACCGCCCCGCCGGGAAAGGCGACCTGGCCGGCGTGCTTGCGCAGCAGCGGCGAGCGCTGGGTCAGCAGCAGGCCAGGCTGCGGCCGGCGCACGATCGGCACCAGTACCGCCGCCTGCCGCTGATTGAGCGCATGGCGCGAAGGCTGAGGGCGCAGCAGCTGGAAGCGGGACAGAAAATCATCCAGATTGAGGGCGTGGTCCGCCATGGTCTAGTTCTCCAGTTGGTGCAGGATACGATTAACTTTATCAAAAGTTTCCTGATATTCCGCATCTTCCTCGCTGTCCGCGACGATACCGCCTCCGGCGGAGCAATACAGTTGCCCCTGCCAGGCCGTCAGGGTGCGAATGGTGATGCTGGTATCCATATTGCCGCAATAGCTCAGATAGCCGACGCTCCCGCACCAGGCGTTGCGTCGCTGGGGTTCCAGTTCATCAATAATCTCCATCGCCCGTACCTTCGGCGCGCCGGTGATCGACCCTCCGGGGAAGGCGGCGCGCAGCAGATCGCTGGCATGAAGCGTCGCCGGCAGGCGGGCGGTGATGGTGCTGACCAGATGATGGACCGCCGGGAACGGCTCCACCACGAACAGCTCGGGGACCCGCACGCTGCCCGGGACGGCGACGCGGCCGATGTCGTTGCGCATCAGGTCGACAATCATTAAATTCTCAGCGCGGTCTTTCGGCGAGTTAGCCAGCTTCTCCGCCTGCTGCGCATCCGCCAGCGGCGAATCGAGCCGCGGCAGGGTGCCCTTAATCGGGCGCGTCTGGATCTCACCCTGGCGGAGCTGAATAAATCGCTCCGGCGACAGGCTTAAAATCGCCCCTTCCGCAAGGCGGATGAAGGCGCTAAAGGGGGCGCGGTTGGCGGCGTTCAGCCGGCGGAAGGCCTGCCATTCATCCCCGACGTAGCGGGCCTGAAAACGCTGAGCGAGGTTGACCTGATAGCAGTCACCGCTGCGCAGATAGGCCTGCACCTGACGAAATTTCTCGCCATACTGCTGGCGGCTCATATTTGACTGCCAGGCCGAGGTCAGGGCGAAGGTTTCACCCGGCGCCGGCGTTTGCGCCTCCAGCCACTGCAGACGCTGCTGCGGGTCGTCATAGCTGAGCAGCGACACCTGCTGGCGCTGATGGTCGACGATCAGCGCCCAGTCATAAATCCCCACCGCCATATCCGGCAGCGCGATATCGGCCTGCGCGGCAGCGGGAAGTCGCTCAAAACGGCGGCCCAGATCGTAACCGAAGAGCCCCAGCGCGCCGCCAAGAAACGGCAGATCCTCATGGGGCTGCGGCGTGAACGGCTGACGATCCAGCTGCTGCTGAAGCAGTTGTAGCGGATCGTCAGCCGAGACACAAACGGTCTCGCCGTCATCGATCCAGGTCTGTTCACCGCGCGTCAGCAACGTGGCGCGCGGGGCCGCCACCAGGATATCAAAACGGTTATGCGGATGGTCGGCAAAGCCGGAATGCAGCAGCATCGCCCAGGGCGTGGCGCTTAACGGCGTAAAATAGTATTCGGCGGCATCCGGGCGCCAGGGCAGGGTAATAATCGCGGGGGACAACATCTTTCTCGATCCTGAACGTTACCGTCCCTCTGGCGTAGGCGGGGACGGCGTGAAATAATTACGCCCCACAATGTAGCAGGAGTACAAGATGTTTGCAGGTTTACCTTCGCTGAGCCACGAGCAACAGCAAAAAGCGGTCGAACGTATCCAGGAACTGATGGCCCAGGGGATGAGCAGCGGCCAGGCGATTGCCCTGGTGGCGGAAGAGCTACGCGCGACGCATACCGGCGAACGGATCGTCGCGCGCTTTGAAGATGAAGACGAAGACGAGTAATTACACCGCGGCGATGATTTTGATCTCAACTTTATACTGCGGGTTCATCAGCGTCGCTTCCACCGTGCAGCGCACCGGGGCGTGACCGGCTACCACCCAGGCGTCCCAGGCTTTATTCATCGCCGCAAAGTCGCTTTTGTCGGCAAGGAAAATAGTGGCGTCAAGAATACGCGACTTGTCGCTGCCCTGTTTTTCCAGCACCGCGTCAATCTGCGCCAGGGTGTTGGCGGTCTGCTCGAAGGCATCGGCATCAAGATTCGCCGGTACGCCGGTGTAGTAAAGGGTCTGATTGTGGATCACCACATCTGACCAGCGGGCTTCGGCATCAATACGCGTAATTGTCATTTCTCATTCCTCTTTGAGCATTCCATTCGGCAGCGGCAAGACTGCCATAATGTTCCGCTCGCGTCACTACCCGGACTGGCGAAACGCCGTCCTCCCTGACATAATCACTGTCCAAATAACCAGGGGGCAATGTGATCGACGATTTTGCAGCAGACGGCCAGCTAGCCAAAGCCATACCGGGATTTAAACCGCGCGAGCCGCAGCGCCAGATGGCGGTGGCGGTCAGCGAAGCGATTGAGGCCTCCCGGCCGCTGGTGGTGGAAGCGGGGACCGGAACCGGTAAAACCTACGCTTACCTGGCGCCGGCGCTGCGGGCGAAAAAAAAGGTGATTATCTCCACCGGGTCGAAAGCGCTGCAGGATCAGCTCTACAGCCGCGATCTGCCCACCGTCGCCAAAGCGCTCAAATTCACCGGCAAACTGGCGCTGCTAAAAGGGCGCTCCAACTACCTGTGCCTCGAACGCCTGGAACAGCAGGCGCTGGCTGGCGGCGATCTGCCGGTGCAAACCCTCAGCGACGTGATCCTCCTGCGCTCCTGGTCGAACCAAACCCAGGATGGCGATATCAGCACCTGCGCCAGCGTGGCGGAAGATTCCCAGGCCTGGCCGCTGGTCACCAGCACCAACGATAACTGCCTTGGCAGCGACTGTCCGCTGTATAAAGATTGCTTCGTGGTGAAGGCGCGTAAAAAAGCGATGGACGCCGACGTGGTGGTGGTCAACCATCATCTGTTTCTTGCCGATATGGTGGTCAAAGAGAGCGGCTTTGCCGAACTGATCCCCGAGGCGGAGGTGATGATTTTCGACGAAGCCCATCAGCTGCCGGATATCGCCAGCCAGTACTTTGGCCAGTCGCTTTCCAGCCGCCAGCTGCTGGATCTGGCGAAAGACATCACCATTGCCTACCGCACCGAACTGAAAGACACCCAGCAGCTGCAAAAATGCGCCGACCGCCTCGCGCAAAGCGCCCAGGATTTTCGCCTGCAGCTGGGGGACCCGGGCTACCGCGGCAACCTGCGCGAGCTGCTGGCGGACAGCCACATTCAGCGGGCGCTGCTGCTGCTCGATGATGCTCTTGAACTGTGTTACGACGTCGCCAAACTTTCGCTGGGGCGCTCGGCGCTGCTCGACGCCGCCTTTGAGCGCGCCACGCTTTATCGCGGGCGTCTGAAGCGGCTGAAAGAGATCAATCAGCCGGGCTACAGCTACTGGTATGAGTGCACCTCGCGCCACTTTACCCTTGCGCTGACGCCGTTGACCGTGGCCGAGAAGTTTAAAGAGGTGATGGCGCAGAAGTCGGGAAGCTGGGTCTTTACCTCGGCGACGCTGTCGGTAAATGACGATCTACACCACTTCACCGCCCGGCTGGGGATCGACGAGGCGCAGACTCTTCTGCTGCCTAGCCCCTTTGACTATCAGCATCAGGCGCTGCTCTGCGTACCGCGTAATCTACCGCTGCCGAACCAGCCCGGCGCGGCGCGCCATCTGGCGGCCATGCTTAAACCGCTGATCGAGGCTAACGACGGTCGCTGCTTTATGCTGTGTACTTCGCACGCCATGATGCGCGATCTGGCGGAGCAGTTCCGCGCCACCATGACCCTGCCGGTGCTGCTGCAGGGGGAGACCAGTAAAGGCCAGCTGCTGCAGCAGTTTGTCAGCGCCGGCAACGCCCTGCTGGTGGCCACCAGCAGCTTCTGGGAAGGGGTCGATGTGCGCGGAGACGCGCTGTCGCTGGTGATCATCGATAAGCTGCCGTTTACCTCGCCGGACGACCCGCTGCTGAAAGCGCGGATGGAAGATTGCCGGCTACGCGGCGGCGATCCGTTCGATGAAGTGCAGCTCCCGGACGCGGTGATCACCCTCAAGCAGGGGGTGGGCCGGCTGATCCGCGATATCGACGACCGTGGGGTGCTGGTTATCTGTGACAATCGGCTGGTGATGCGTCCTTACGGCGCGGTGTTCCTGGCCAGCCTGCCGCCCGCGCCGCGGACCCGCGATATCCGCCGGGCGGTGCGCTTCCTCGCCGTGCCGCCGGCAAGGTAATCCGCCCTAAAATGTGTTAAGCTGCGCGCCATTTTGTTAATTAGCGGTTCCCACTAGACTTCGGGCGGTGTGGCGACGGATTGACCGTCTGCCGGTAAACAGGCTGCCTGAAGGCCTGAACTATGTAACGAGAGCGTGACCACCCATGCGAATTTTGGCTATCGATACCGCCACAGAGGCCTGCTCCGCGGCGCTGTGGAATGATGGCACCCTTAGTGCTCATTTCGAAATTTGTCCCCGCGAACACACCCAACGTATCCTGCCGCTGGTGCAGGAGGTTCTCACCGAGAGCGGCACCACCCTGACCGAGCTGGACGCGCTGGCCTTTGGCCGCGGCCCGGGCAGCTTTACCGGCGTGCGTATCGGCATCGGCATCGCCCAGGGTCTGGCGCTCGGCGCGGAGCTGCCGATGATCGGCGTTTCCACGCTGGCCACCATGGCGCAGGGCGCCTGGCGCAAAACCGGCGCCACCCGCGTGCTGGCGGCGATTGACGCCAGGATGGGTGAAGTCTACTGGGCTGAGTACCAGCGCGACGAGCAGGGCGTCTGGCACGGCGAAGAGACGGAAGCGGTGCTCAAACCGGACGCGGTGGCCGAACGGCTGGCGCAGCTTTCCGGCGAATGGGCCACCGTCGGCACCGGCTGGCAGGCGTGGCCGGATCTGGCGAAAGAGAGCGGACTGACCTTAAGCAGCGGCGAAATTGAACTGCCGGCGGCAGAGGATATGCTGCCGTTAGCCTGTTATCTGCTGGCGGCAGGGAAAACCGTGGCCGTGGAGAAAGCGGAGCCGGTTTATTTGCGTAACGAGGTGGCGTGGAAGAAACTTCCGGGCCGCGAGTGAATCTCAGTAACAAGAAGACTGAGAAAAGGAGTCGCATCATGGCGGGTCAAAAACAGGGCGTTCGCTGGCTGCTGGCCGCGGCGGTTGCCGTTGCGCTGAGCGGCTGCGTATCGGTGCCGGATGCCATCAAAGGCACCAGCCCCACGCCGCAGCAGGATTTGGTGCGGGTGATGAACGCCCCGCAGCTGTACGTTGGTCAGGAAGCGCGCTTTGGCGGCAAGGTGGTTAACGTGCAGAACCAGCAGGGTAAAACCCGCTTAGAAATCGCTACCGTGCCGCTGGACAGCGGTGCGCGGCCGGAACTGGGCGAACCCTCGCGCGGGCGAATCTTTGCCGATGTTAACGGCTTCCTCGATCCGGTGGACTTCCGGGGCCAGCTGGTGACCGTGGTCGGGCCGATTGCCGGGGTGGTCGATGGCAAAGTGGGTAGCACGCCCTACAAATTTATGCTGATGAACGCCACCGGCTACAAACGCTGGAACGTGGTGCAGCAGGTGGTGATGCCCCCGCAGCCCATCGACCCGTGGATGCTGGGTCCCCGCCCCTGGGGGTACGGCTATGGCGGATGGGGATGGTACAACCCCGGCCCTGCTGAGGTAAGAAACGTTGTAACTGAATGATTTTGTTGTTTTTGTTAGTTCAAAGAAACAGCGGCCAGTCCGCTGTTTCTTTGTTTTCAGTCGAATAAGAAAAAAAATAGTGACGCGCTTCGCAACCTGCTCATTGCCTAATTAATAAACTGGTACGCTGAGTTAATATAATGTTAACAAAATGTATTTCCCAGGGGCTGTGATGACGACGAATAACTATTTCAGAGGTGATGCAGTGAAAAAGGTTTGGCTAAACCGTTATCCCGCAGATGTTCCGGCGGAGATAAATCCTGACCGCTATCAATCCCTGGTTGAACTGTTTGAACATGCCACCACCCGCTACGCCGACCAACCGGCGTTTATCAATATGGGTGAAGTGATGACCTACCGTAAGCTGGAAGAGCGCAGTCGCGCCTTCGCCGCTTACCTTCAGGAGGGCTTAGGGTTACAGAAGGGCGATCGGGTGGCCCTGATGATGCCTAACCTGCTGCAGTATCCGGTGGCCCTGTTTGGCATCCTGCGCGCCGGGATGATCGTGGTCAACGTCAACCCCTTATATACCCCGCGTGAACTGGAGCATCAGCTCAACGACAGCGGCGCGGCGGCGATCGTCATCGTCTCCAACTTTGCCCATACCCTGGAAAAAGTGGTGGCGAAGACCCAGGTGAAACACGTGATCCTGACGCGCATGGGCGATCAGCTCTCCACCGCCAAAGGCACGCTGGTGAACTTTGTGGTTAAGTACATCAAGCGCCTGGTGCCGAAGTACCATCTGCCGGATGCCATCTCGTTTCGCAGCGCGCTGCAGCACGGCTATCGCATGCAGTACGTGAAGCCGGAGATCGTAGCGGAAGATCTGGCGTTTCTGCAGTACACCGGGGGCACTACCGGGGTGGCTAAAGGGGCGATGCTGACCCATCGCAACATGCTGGCCAACCTCGAGCAGGTCAATGCCACCTACGGCCCGCTGCTGCATCGCGGCAAAGAGTTTGTGGTGACCGCGCTGCCGCTGTATCACATTTTCGCCCTCACCATGAACTGCCTGCTGTTTATCGAGCTGGGCGGGCAGAATCTGCTGATCACCAACCCGCGCGACATACCCGGACTGGTGAAGGAGCTGGCGAAATATCCCTTTACCGCCATGACCGGGGTTAATACGCTGTTCAACGCCTTGCTGAACAACAAAGAGTTCCAGCAGCTTGATTTCTCCTCGCTGCACCTCTCCGCCGGCGGCGGCATGCCGGTGCAGCAGGCGGTGGCTGAGCGCTGGGTGAAACTGACCGGGCAATATCTGCTTGAGGGCTACGGACTGACCGAGTGTTCGCCGCTGGTCAGCGTCAACCCCCACGATATCGACTACCACAGCGGCAGCATTGGTCTGCCGGTGCCTTCCACCGAAGCCAAACTGGTGGATGATGACGATAACGAAGTGGCGCCGGGCCAGCCTGGCGAACTCTGTATCAAGGGGCCGCAGGTGATGCTGGGCTACTGGCAGCGACCTGACGCGACGGATGAGATCATCAAGAACGGCTGGCTGCACACCGGGGATATCGCGGTGATGGATGAAGAGGGGTTCCTGCGCATCGTCGATCGGAAAAAAGATATGATCCTGGTGTCGGGTTTTAACGTCTATCCGAATGAAATCGAAGATGTGGTCATGCAGCACAGCGGCGTGCTGGAGGTGGCGGCCATCGGCGTGCCGTCCGGCAGCAGCGGCGAAGCGGTGAAGATCTTCGTGGTGAAGAAAGATGCCGCGTTAACCGAAGAAGCGCTGATTACGTTCTGCCGACGCCATTTGACCGGCTATAAGGTGCCGAAACTGGTGGAATTCCGTGACGAACTGCCGAAATCCAACGTCGGGAAAATTTTGCGGCGAGAACTGCGTGACGAAGCGCGCGCTAAAGTGGACAATAAAGGCTGAGTAACGAATGAGTCGCCAGACGCCGGCTACGCCGGCGTTTTTTATGGGCGCAAGTTAAGAGAGTATGCTTTGAACTATCAGATGATCACCACCGACGATGGCCTGCGCGCTGTCTGCGAAGCGGCAAGCGCGGCCTCCGCCGTCGCTCTGGATACGGAATTTGTCCGTACCCGCACCTATTACCCGCAGCTGGGCCTGCTGCAGCTGTTCGACGGCCACCAGGTCTCTCTGATCGATCCCTTGACGATTAACGACTGGGCGCCGATGCGCGACCTGCTGCTCAATCCGGATGTGACCAAATACCTGCATGCCGGCAGCGAAGATTTAGAAGTCTTCCTCAACGCGTTCAACCTGATGCCGCAGCCGCTGATCGACACCCAGATCCTGGCGGCTTTCTGCGGTCGGCCGATGTCCTGGGGCTTTGCCTCGATGGTGGAAGAGTATTCCGGGGTCGCGCTGGACAAAAGCGAATCCCGCACCGACTGGCTGGCGCGACCGCTGACCGAGCGTCAGTGTGAATACGCTGCGGCCGACGTCTGGTACCTGCTGCCGATCGCCAGCCAATTAATGGCGGAGACCGATCGCGCGGGCTGGCTATCGGCGGCACTGGACGAATGTCGCCTGATGCAGCAGCGCCGTCAGGAGGTGGTCGACCCGGCCGAGGCCTGGCGCGATATCGGCAACGCCTGGCAGCTGCGTACCCGCCAGCTGGGCTGCCTGCAGCTGCTGGCGGAGTGGCGTCTGCGCAAAGCGCGTGAGCGCGACCTGGCGGTGAACTTTGTGGTGCGGGAAGAGCATCTGTGGAGCGTGGCGCGCTATATGCCCACCAGCCTCGGCGAGCTCGACAGCCTCGGGTTGTCCGGTAGCGAAATTCGCTTCCATGGCAAAACGCTGATCGGCCTGGTCGAGAAAGCCCAGGCGCTGCCGGAGTCGTCGCTGCCGGCGCCGCTGCAGAATCTGATCGACATGCCGGGCTACCGCAAAGCCTTTAAAGAGATTAAAGCGCTGGTGCAGGAAGTGAGCGCGGAGAAGGGCGTAAGCGCGGAGCTGCTGGCGTCGCGTCGACAGATCAACCAGCTGCTGAACTGGCACTGGCAGCTGAAAACGCAGGCCGCTGAGCCTGAGCTGATTTCCGGTTGGCGTGGTGAGCTGATGGGCGAACGGCTGAAGACGCTGTTAAACGACTATCCGCGCTAGCGGGCGGTCTGGTTCAGGCTATAAAAAAACCGGCGGCGCGTGGCGTAGCCGGTTTTTTTTCGGGATGGAACAGCAGGTCAGGGTTTCGACTCTTCCGTTTCGGGTAGGGTCACGTTCAGCTCAAGAATGGAAATATCACCGTCCCGTTGCTCCAGCTGCACGCTGACCATCTCCGGGTCGATCTGCACGTATTTGCAGATCACTTCCAGGATATCTTTGCGCAACTGCGGCAGGTAATGCGGCTCCGCGTCCCCGCGGCGGCGCTCGGCGACGATGATTTGCAGGCGTTCTTTCGCAATATTAGCCGTGTTCTTTTTTCGCGAGAGAAAAAAGTCGAGTAAAGCCATAATTTATCCTCCGAACAGGCGTTTGAGGAATCCTTTCTTCTCTTCTTCAATGAAGCGGAAAGGGCGTTCTTCTCCGAGCAGACGTTCAACGGTATCGGCATAGGCTTTGCCTGCGTCCGACGCGGCATCGAGGATCACGGGCTCACCCTGGTTGGATGCGCGCAGGACTGACTGGTCTTCCGGGATCACGCCCACCAGGTTGATGCGCAGAATCTCCAGCACGTCTTCCATGCTCAGCATATCGCCTTTATTGACGCGGCCTGGATTGTAGCGGGTCAGCAGCAGGTGCTCTTTGATCGGCTCTTCGCCATTTTCCGCGCGGCGGGATTTGGAGGCGAGAATGCCAAGGATACGGTCGGAGTCGCGAACGGAGGAGACTTCCGGGTTGGTGGTGATAATGGCTTCATCAGCGAAATAGAGCGCCATCAGCGCACCGGTTTCAATGCCTGCCGGGGAATCACAGACGATGAAATCGAACTCCATCTTCTTCAGTTCTTCGAGAACTTTGTCGACGCCTTCGCGGGTCAGGGCGTCTTTATCCCGGGTCTGGGAAGCCGGGAGAATGTAGAGGTTTTCCGTGCGCTTATCTTTGATCAGCGCTTGGTTCAATGTGGCATCGCCCTGGATGACGTTGACGAAATCATAAACGACGCGACGTTCGCAGCCCATAATCAGGTCGAGGTTACGCAGGCCGATGTCGAAGTCGATAACGACGGTTTTCTTTCCCTTCTGGGCCAAACCTGTAGCGATGGCCGCGCTGGAGGTGGTCTTGCCAACGCCCCCTTTACCCGAAGTCACAACAATAATGCGTGCCATAGAAATTCCTTGTTAAAAAGGGATTAATTTAACGGTTGAATTGTCAAAGCGCTTTCGCCTAAACGCAGGCGTGCCGCTTTGCCATAAAATTCGGCCGGGATGTTATCGCTCAGCCAATATTCCCCGGCGATGGAGACCAGCTCCGCCGCAAGGTGGGTACAAAATATCTGGGCGTCTCTGTCGCCACCGGCGCCTGCCAATGCGCGTCCTCGCATCATGCCATATACATGGATATTGCCGTCAGCGATAAGTTCCGCGCCGGCACTCACATGATTTGTAACAATAAGATCACAGTGTGGCGCATAAATGCGCTGACCGGAACGTACCGGCTGGTCAATCAAACGCGTTTTTGTGATCTGGTTAGCAACTGGCGGCGGCGGGGCAGGTTCGGACGGTGCCGGACGAGGGGCTTTTTCTTTCCCTTCGGTTAATAACGGGATACCGGCGCGGTCGATTTCGGTTTTCAGGCGCGGGATTTTGCATCCGCTGACGCCCATAATACGTAAACCGGTCGCGGCGATAGCCTCGTTGACGGCGCGCCATTCGACACTCTCCTCGACGCTGGCGATATTCACCACCACCGGAGCATGGCGTAAAAAGGCGGGAGCCTGGGCGATTTTGTCTTCTAACGCCTGACGAATAACCTCGGGATTTGCATCGTGCAAATGAACGACAGATAACGTGAAGCTACTGCCTTTAAGTTCGATTGGCGTATTTGACATCCTGGCCTTACTCAATTTGCTGTTTATCGACCGCCGAAGTGCGGTGATATTCCGAAGACTAAAAGGCATGTTATAGTCACTCATATATTGAGGCAAGTGACCACGGGTCTAATTCCGAGTAAAACTATGTTTTGTGTGATCTATCGAAGTACTAAACGTGAACAAACCTATTTATACGTCGAAAAAAAGGACGATTTCTCACGCGTTCCTGACGAGCTGATGCGCGGCTTCGGCACGCCGCAAATGGCGATGCTGCTGCCGCTGGATGGGCGCAAAAAACTGGTTAACGCCGACCTCGAAAAAGTGAAACAGGCGTTAAGCGAACAGGGCTATTACCTGCAACTTCCTCCGCCGTCTGAAAATCTACTAAAGAAACACCTGGCGGAACAGGGGAAACAATCCGATTAACCCACGAGGGAAAATAATGTACCAACATCATAACTGGCAGGGAGCGCTCCTGGATTATCCGGTGAGCAAAGTGGTTTGCGTCGGCAGTAATTATGCAAAGCACATCAAGGAAATGGGCAGTGCGACGCCGGAAGAGCCGGTGCTGTTTATTAAACCTGAGAGCGCGCTGTGCGATCTCCGTCAGCCGTTGGTGCTTCCTGAGGGGCTGGGCTCGGTGCATCACGAAGTCGAGCTGGCGGTGCTGATCGGCGGTACGCTGCGTCAGGCGACGGAAGAGCATGTGCAGAAAGGGATTGCCGGCTATGGCGTCGCATTGGATCTCACCCTGCGCGACCTGCAGGCGAAGATGAAAAAGGCCGGTCAGCCGTGGGAAAAGGCCAAAGGCTTCGATAACGCCTGTCCGATCTCCGGCTTTATTCCGGCCGCCGAGTTCCACGGCGACCCGCAGAATACGCCGTTAAGCCTGAAGATTAACGGCGAGGTGCGCCAGCAGGGCACCACCGCCGACATGATCCATAAGATCGTGCCGCTGATCGCCTATATGTCGCGCTTCTTTACTCTCAAAGCCGGGGACGTGATCCTCACCGGCACCCCGGAAGGGGTAGGGCCGCTGCACAGCGGCGACGAGCTGGTGGTCGGCTTCAACGGCCTGTCGCTCACCACCCGGGTACTGTAAGCGTGGTTTGCCGCCTTTTGGGGCGGCAAAACTTGCATCGTCGTGCCAGACTGGTTATAAGGTGCACCCTTAACTGGCAACGACGGACACTTCGATGAGCGAACAACCTTTCTGGCAACAAAAAACCCTGGATGACATGACCGACGCGGAGTGGGAATCGCTGTGTGACGGTTGCGGCCAGTGCTGCCTGCATAAGCTGATGGATGAAGATACCGATGAGATCTACTTCACCAACGTCGCCTGCCGTCAGCTCAATATCAAAACCTGCCAGTGCCGTAACTACGAGCGTCGCTTCGAATATGAGCCGGACTGCATCAAGCTCACGCGCGAAAATCTGCCGACTTTCGAATGGCTGCCGCCAACCTGCGCCTATCGCCTGCTGGCGGAAGGCAAGCCTCTGCCGGCCTGGCACCCGCTGCTGACCGGCTCAAAAGCGGCGATGCACGGCGAACGCATCTCCGTCCGTCATATTGCGGTGCCCGAGTCCACCGTTGTCGACTGGCAGGACCACATCCTTAATCTGCCTGACAGGGCACGGTAAGCGCCGTCACGCTTTTTTCGCGTGGAACAGCCCGTTTTCACCGTCGGTTTCATCCGCCACCCAGAAGTGAATATTGAAGCGGGCATCGTCGCTGAGTTCGACGCGGTGCCAGTACTGCGGCGGACTGGTGGCAAACTGCCCGGCATGAATGACGACTTTTTTCTCCGGCTCCGTCGCCTGTTCATTGGCAAAACCGTAATAGGTCACCGTACCTTCCATGACGCACAGCTGACCGAAGACGCCGGCTGCGGTGTTGTGGTGGCTCAGCAGGGCGGCGGGGACGTTCTCTTTGGTAAAGAACGGGGTGGAGCGTTTAACTTTCCAGTCTGCGGGGATCAGTAAAGATGACATGTGAGCTCCTGTGGGGCTATATAAGATGTATTTAATATGCATCTTTTGATGGCCGTGGTCAACCACAGACAGGAAACGATTCAGCGATGAACAGCAGGCACAAAAAAACGCCCCGGAGGGCGTTTCATGATGCGCGGGACTCACAGCGGCTTAGCGGCCAAACAGATCGCGCTTTTTCGCTTTAAAAGGCTGAGCAACGATCACCAGGATAGCCACCACCAGATAGGCCGCGAAAATGCCCACCAGCCATTGCGGCATCTCCAGCGACAGGAACTGCCACTGGCGTACCGAACAGTCGCCGGACGCGACAAACACCTGCGGCAACCATTTATCCAGCGGCAGCCAGCTCGGGAAGCGGGCGGCGAAATCACAGGTCTGGAACGGCGATGGGTGCAACTGGATCATCGTATGTTCCCACGCCAGCTGCAGCCCACGTACCGCGCTGTACAGCCAAATCAGCATGGCGACATAGCGCAGCGGCGTTTTGGGGGCAATGGCGCCCACCAGCCCCGCGCCCATGATGCCAAACAGGGCGCAGCGTTCATAAATGCACATCACACACGGCTGCAGCAGCATCACGTGCTGGAACCACAGCGCGACGAGTTCGAGAATGAACGCGGTCAATGCCATCAGGAGCCAGGCGCCGCGTCCCCGCGAGCACTGGTTTAAATATTGCAACATAATCATTTCCCTGGAAGATGCTAAATCATGGCAGTGTAAACGAAAACCGAACCGACGCCAGCGGCCCGGCGGAAAATATTACGTAACTGGTTATTGAATCGCCCGGGCGAACCCGGGCGACAGGTGGATCAGGGCAGGGTGGGGGTAACCAGCCAGCCGTGAGCCAGCAACCATTCGGTGACCGGCATCAGGGTGAACTCGACGCACAGCAGGCCGACCAGCGTCAGCACGAGGGTGTAGGGCAGAGCCATCCACACCATGCGGCCATAGGAGAGCCGGATAAGCGGCGCCAGCGCGGAAGTCAGCAGGAAGAGGAATGCCGCCTGGCCGTTCGGGGTGGCCACTGACGGCAGGTTGGTGCCGGTATTGATCGCCACCGCCAGCATCTCAAACTGCTTCAGGCTGATGGCGCCATGCTCGAGGGCGGTTTTCGCTTCGTTGATGTAGACCGTACCGACAAAAACGTTATCCGAGATGGACGACAGCAGGCCGTTAAACAGATAAAACAGCGACAGCTGCGCGTGCGGCGAGGCCTGCAGAACAAACTCGATGACCGGCGTGAACAGCTGCTGGTCGATGATCACCGCCACGACGGCAAAGAATACCGTCAGCAGCGCGGTGAAGGGCAACGCCTCGGTGAACGCCTTGCCAATCGCATGTTCATCGGTCACGCCGGTAAAGGTGGTAGCGAGAATGATCACCGACAGGCCAATGAGGCCGACTTCGGCAAGGTGCAATGCGAGGGCTGCGATCAGCCAGACGCCAATCAGCGCCTGGGCAATCAGCCGCAGCCGTTCCTGACGACTGCGCTGCGCGCGGCTGCGATCGTCAAAGTCCTGCAGCACCTTTCGGACCGCCGGCGGCAGCGGTTCGCCGTAGCCAAACAGGCGATACTTTTCCACCAGCAGACAGGTCAGCAGCCCGCAGACCAGCACCGGCAGCGTGATGGGCGACATGCGAATGAAGAATTCGCCAAAGTGCCAGCCCGCCGCTTTGGCGATAATCAAGTTTTGCGGCTCGCCGACCATGGTCATGACGCCGCCGAGCGCGGTACCGACGCCGGCGTGCATCATCAGGCTGCGCAGAAAACCGCGGAACTGCTCCAGCACCTCGCGGTAGTGCTGATCGATATGGCTGTCGTCCTGCACATCGCTATCGTCGGGGCGCGCCGAGGCGACGCGGTGATAGATGCCGTAAAACCCGACGGCGACGCTAATCACCACCGCCACCACGGTGAGCGCATCGAGAAAGGCGGAGAGGAAGGCGGCGGCCAGGCAGAAGGCCAGCGACAGCAGCATTTTGCTGCGGATGCCGAGCAGCAGGCGCGTAAAGACGAAGAGCAGCAGCTGCTTCATAAAGTAGATGCCCGCCACCATGAACATCAGCAGGAGCAGCACTTCCAGGTTGCTGGCGATCTCTTCCCGCACATGACCCGGGCTGGTCATGCCGATCAGCACCGCTTCAAATGCCAGCAGCCCCCCCGGCAGCAGTGGATAGCACTTCAGCGCCATGGCGAGGGTAAAGATAAACTCAACCACCAGCAGCCAGCCGGCGACAAACGGCGCTAAGGCGAACACCAGCGGATTAATGATTAAGAAAATAATTAATGCCAGCTTGTACCAGTCAGGCGACTGGCCAAGAAAATTGCGCCACAGCGCGCGGCCATAAGAAATTTCCACGACAGAATCCTTCCCCGTCAATTAGTACATGATTTTGTGCGTAACGATTGGCAAGAGTATCAGCTGAGCAAAATGAGAAGCAACTTTCTTCGCAGCGCGGCGGCGGTTACGGGAGAGAAGGAAAAGCGTAAAGTAAAAACGGAAAATGAAACGGCGATCCCTTTTTAATTCACTTGCGATGCTATCTGCGCTATAGCGGCTCTGGTATGATGAGTGCAATTGCAACAATGTGTAATGGAAATATTATTATGGTCATTAAGGCGCAGAGCCCTGCGGGTTTCGCGGAAGAGTATATCATTGAGAGCATCTGGAATAACCGCTTCCCACCTGGATCGATTCTCCCCGCTGAACGCGAGCTTTCTGAGCTGATCGGTGTCACCCGCACCACTCTGCGCGAAGTGTTGCAGCGTCTGGCGCGTGACGGCTGGTTGACCATTCAGCACGGCAAACCCACCAAAGTGAACAACTTCTGGGAGACCTCCGGGCTGAATATCCTTGAAACGCTGGCGCGTCTCGATCACGACAGCGTCCCGCAGCTGATTGATAACCTGCTCTCCGTGCGCACCAATATTTCCACGATTTTTATTCGCACCGCGTTCCGTCAGCATCCGGATAAAGCGCTGGCGGTGCTGGACAGCGCCCGGGAAGTGGAAGATCACGCCGACGCCTTCGCCGACCTCGATTACAACATTTTCCGCGGTCTGGCGTTCGCCTCCGGCAATCCGATCTATGGTCTGATCCTCAACGGCATGAAGGGGCTGTATACCCGCATTGGCCGCCACTATTTCTCCAGCCCGGAAGCGCGCAGCCTGGCGCTGGGCTTTTATCATCAGCTGGCGAAGGTGTGCGAAGGCGGCCTGCACGATCAGGTGTATGAGCTGGTTCGTCGCTACGGCCATGACAGCGGCGAGATCTGGCACCGGATGCAGAAATCGCTGCCCGGCGATTTAGCCATGAATGTGCGTTAAGCTGGCTATTCGCCATCGATAAACACAATAAGGGGGCCGATGGCCCCCTTCGTCGTTTTATACGTCCCGTAAAGCTATAGCGCGTTCGGCCGCGCCGGGCAGCGGTCCAGTAGCTCAATGCTGCCGTCGGCGTTCTGCTGCTCCAGCAGCACATCGAACCCCCACAGACGATGCACATGTTTCAGCACTTCGCGCCGCCCTTTGTCCAGCGGGACGCGGTTGTGCGGCACATAGCGCAACGTCAGCGAGCGGTCGCCGCGCAGGTCAACGTTCCACACCTGGATATTCGGCTCAAGATTGCTGAGGTTATATTGCGCTGAGAGCTTGTTGCGGATCTCGCGATAGCCCTCTTCGTTGTGGATCGCCGAGATCTCGAGATAATTGTTGTGGTCGTCGTCGAGCACGGTGAAGAAGCGGAAATCGCGCATGATCTTCGGCGACAGGAACTGGCTGATAAAGCTCTCATCCTTGAAGTCGCGCATGGCGAAATGCAGCGTTTCCAGCCAGTCGGAACCGGCGATATCCGGGAACCAGTACTTGTCCTCTTCGGTGGGCGACTGGCAGATGCGCTTGATGTCCTGGAACATGGCGAAGCCCAGCGCGTAGGGGTTAATCCCACTGTACCACGGACTGTTGTATGGCGGCTGGAACACCACGTTCGTGTGGCTGTGGAGAAACTCCAGCATAAAGCGCTCGGTCACTTTCCCTTCGTCATAGAGATGATTGAGGATGGTGTAGTGCCAGAAGGTGGCCCACCCCTCGTTCATCACCTGGGTCTGTTTCTGCGGGTAGAAATACTGGCTGACTTTGCGCACGATGCGCAGGATCTCGCGCTGCCACGATTCCAGCAGCGGGGCGTTCTTCTCCATAAAGTACAGCAGGTTCTCCTGCGGTTCGGAAGGGTAGCGGCGGGCGGACTCAATCGCCTTCTCCTCTTCGCGCTTCGGCAGGGTGCGCCACAGCATATTCACCTGGCTCTGCAGATACTCTTCCCGGCTTTTCTGCCGCGCCTTCTCCTCCTGCAGAGAGATTTTTTGCGGACGTTTATAGCGGTCGACGCCGTAGTTCATCAGCGCATGGCAGGAGTCGAGCAGTTTCTCCACTTCGTCGACGCCATAGCGTTCTTCGCACTCGGTAATGTATTTGCGGGCGAAGATCAGGTAGTCGATGATTGAGCTGGCGTCGGTCCAGCTGCGAAACAGGTAATTGTTTTTAAAGAACGAGTTATGCCCGTAGCAGGCGTGCGCCATCACCAGCGCCTGCATGGTGATGGTGTTTTCTTCCATCAGGTAGGCGATACAGGGGTTGGAGTTGATGACAATCTCATACGCCAGGCCCTGCTGGCCGTGCTTATAGGCCTGCTCGGTCTCAATGAATTTTTTGCCGAACGACCAGTGCGGATAGTTGATGGGCATGCCGACGCTGGAGTAGGCGTCCATCATCTGCTCGGAAGTAATGACTTCGATCTGGTGCGGGTAGGTGTCAAGACGATAGAGCTTAGCGACCCGGTCCACTTCGGCCAGGTAGGTCTCCAGTAACTCAAACGTCCAGTCGGGTCCATCGCTTAAACGGGTGGTGTCCCTGTTCATGGAGTCAATCGTAGCCATTAGCGCGCCCTCGTTGTTGTTGGTTTTCTCTGAACGGAAAACCTCTAAACAAGCATAGAACACCGCACAGCAAACTGTGTTGTCAGCCAATCGCTTTTCTTCGCGATTTCCCCATCTCAAAGCCGTTTTTTGCGCTTATTTACAGAATATAATGCTGGGTAAAAATAAAGAGCAGCATGAGATCGTAAATCTCGCAGCGCAGGGCTGGTGCGGTTTGCTGTGAGTTAAGTCACCATAAATAAAGCGTATGTTGAATAATATTTTCATCTGAGTTATCAATTTGTAATTAGATGATTGTTCTTTAACTGTTACGGAGTCGCTATGCGTGTCGTCATACTGGGAAGTGGGGTGGTTGGGGTAGCCAGCGCGTGGTATTTGAGTCAGGCGGGTCATGAGGTGACGGTTATCGACCGTCAGCCCGGTCCGGCAGAGGAGACCAGCGCGGCCAACGCCGGGCAGATTTCTCCCGGCTATGCGGCGCCCTGGGCGGCGCCGGGGGTGCCGCTGAAGGCGATAAAATGGATGTTCCAGCGCCATGCGCCGCTGGCGATCGGCCTTGACGGCACGTCGTTCCAGCTGAAGTGGATGTGGCAGATGCTGCGCAACTGCGACACCCGCCACTATATGGAGAACAAAGGCCGGATGGTGCGCCTGGCGGAGTACAGCCGCGACTGCCTGAAGGCGCTGCGCGACACCACCGGCATTCAGTATGAAGGGCGTCAGGGCGGGACGCTGCAGCTGTTCCGTACCGCCAAACAGTATGAAAACGCCACCCGCGACATCGCGGTGCTGGAGGACGCCGGCGTGCCGTATCAGCTGCTGGAGGCGAAGCGGCTGGCGGAAGTGGAGCCCGCGCTGGCGGAGGTCAGCCACAAACTGACCGGCGGCCTGCGCCTGCCAAACGATGAAACCGGCGACTGCCAGCTGTTTACCACCCGTCTGGCGGCGATGGCGGAACAGGCCGGGGTCACTTTCCGCTTCAACACCCCGGTGGACGCCCTGCTGCAGGAGGGCGATCGCATTGCCGGGGTGAAATGCGGCGATGAGATTATCAAAGGCGACGCCTATGTGATGGCCTTCGGCTCCTACTCGACGGCGATGCTCAAGGGACTGGTGGATATTCCGGTCTACCCGCTGAAAGGCTATTCGTTAACCATCCCGATTGCCCAGGAAGACGGCGCGCCGGTTTCCACTATCCTTGATGAGACGTATAAAATCGCCATCACCCGTTTCGATCAGCGTATTCGCGTCGGCGGTATGGCCGAGATCGTCGGTTTTAACAAAGCGCTGCTGCAGCCGCGTCGGGAAACTCTGGAAATGGTGGTGCGCGACCTGTTCCCGCGCGGCGGCCACGTTGAGCAGGCCACCTTCTGGACCGGCCTGCGGCCGATGACGCCGGACGGCACGCCGGTGGTCGGGCGCACGGCGTTTAAAAACCTGTGGCTCAACACCGGTCACGGTACCCTCGGCTGGACCATGGCCTGCGGCTCAGGGCAGCTTATCAGCGATTTGATCTCCGGCCGCACGCCGGCGATCCCTTACGACGATCTGGCGGTCGCCCGCTACAGCCCCGGGTTCACCCCGGCGCGTCCGCAGCATCTGCATGGCGCACACAACTAAGGAGCTTGCATGACCCGTCCGGTAGTGGCCAGCATCGACCTGCTGGCCTTGCGGCAGAATTTACAGATAGTGCGTCGCGCGGCCCCCGGGTCGCGCCTGTGGGCGGTGGTCAAAGCTAATGCTTATGGCCATGGCGTGGCGCGGGTATGGAGTGCGTTGAGCGCGGCGGATGGTTTCGCCTTGCTCAACCTGGAAGAGGCGATCCTGCTGCGCGAGCAGGGCTGGAAAGGTCCGATCCTGCTACTGGAGGGCTTCTTCCATGCCGATGAGCTGGCGGTGCTGGATCAATATCGCTTAACCACCAGCGTTCACAGCAACTGGCAGATTAAGGCGCTGCAGCAGGCGAAGCTGCGCGCGCCGCTGGATATCTATCTCAAGGTGAACAGCGGCATGAACCGGCTGGGCTTTATGCCGGAGCGGGTGCATACCGTCTGGCAGCAGCTGCGGGCGATAAGCAACGTCGGCGAGATGACGCTGATGTCGCACTTCGCGGAGGCGGAGAACCCGCAGGGGATTGTCGAGCCGATGCGCCGTATTGAACAAGCGGCGGAGGGACTGGATTGCCCGCGCTCGCTGGCTAACTCGGCGGCGACCCTCTGGCATCCGGAAGCGCATTTTGACTGGGTTCGACCGGGCATCGTGCTGTATGGCGCGTCGCCCTCCGGGCAGTGGCAGGATATCGCGAACACCGGCCTGAAGCCGGTGATGGCCCTGCGCAGCGAAATCATCGCCGTGCAGAACCTGCGCCCCGGCGAGGCGATCGGCTATGGCGGCCTGTATCGCACCACCCAGGAGCAGCGGATCGGCATCGTCGCCTGCGGCTATGCCGACGGCTATCCGCGGGTGGCGCCGAGCGGCACGCCGGTGCTGGTGGACGGCGTGCGGACCACCACCGTCGGGCGCGTGTCGATGGATATGCTGGCGGTCGATTTAACCCCCTGTCCGCAGGCCGGGATTGGCGCGCCGGTCGAACTGTGGGGCAAAGAGATTAAAATCGACGACGTGGCGGCCAGCTGCGGCACCGTCGGCTATGAGCTGATGTGCGCCCTGGCGCCGCGGGTGCCGGTTGTGACGCTGTAACGTATTCCGGGGCGGATCACTCCGCCTCGTCTTCCGCGACCCGGACCCCTACCTTCAGCACGTGATCGTTCTCTTTTTCCGCTACTGTCCACACCATCCCGGCGAACTCCACCTGGTCGCCCACCACCGGCGCGGCGCCCAGCAGCTGCTGAACCACTTCCCCCAGCGACTGCTGATGTTCGCGGAACTCCTCTCCGCCGTCGATGCCGTAGATTTGCGCCACATCGGCGAAGCGGGCCTCGGCATCAAGGATAAAGTCGCCGAAAAAGCGCTGGTCGAGCGCCACCGGCGGCGACTGGCTGAACATTTTGCCCAGCGCAGGCAGGTCGTGTTCCCGGCCAATGACGCACAGGATATCGCCTTCCCGCAGGCGGGTGCTGCCGGTGGGGTGCAGCAGGACATTGTTGCGAAACAGCGCGGCAATCCGCGTCTCCGGCGGCATATGCAGGTCGCGCAGCGCCGCGCCGATGCACCATTTATCGGCCCCCAGCTGGTAGACGAACTGCTCCCACGGGTTTTCCGGGTGAATATCCAGCCCGACGCGGGAGATGGGCCAGCTGACGGGGGGCACCACCACTTTGGCTTTTTTCGCCGCCCACGATAGCGAGGTGCCCTGCAGCAGTAGCGACACCAGCACCACGAAGAAGGCGACATTGAAGAACAGGCGGGCGTTGTCCAGGCCGGCCATCATCGGGAACACCGCGAGAATAATCGGCACCGCGCCGCGCAGGCCAACCCAGCTGATAAACACCCGTTCACGGAGGTTAAATCCGCGGAACGGCAGCAGACCGGCAAACACCGACAGCGGACGGGCAATGAAAATCATCCACATCGACAGCAGCAGCGCCGGGATAGCGATCGGCAGCAGGTCGGAGGGCGTCACCAGCAGGCCCAGCACCAGGAACATGGCGATTTGCGCCAGCCACGCCAGACCGTCGAAGTTCTGCAGGATACCGTGCCGGTTGCGGATCGGCCGGTTGCCCAGCAAAAAGCCGCAGAGATAGACGGCGAGGATACCGCTGCCGTCGAGGGTGGTGGTGACGGCGAAAATCATGATCCCGCCGCTCAGCGCCAGCAGCGGATAGAGCCCGGCGGGCAGCACGATGCGGTTGATCATCTGCAGCAGCAGGTAGCCGCCGCCGAGGCCGATGACGATCCCGAGGCCAAACTGTTGAATGATATGCACGGCGAACATCCAGCTGAGGCCGGTCTGGTGCTGCTGGATCATTTCGATCAGGGTGATGGTCAGGAAAACCGCCATCGGGTCGTTACTGCCTGACTCAATTTCCAGCGTCGAGCCGACGCGCTCGTTGAGCCCCTTGCCGCCGAGCAGCGAGAAGACCGCCGCGGCGTCGGTGGAGCCGACAATGGCGCCGATCAGCAGGCCTTCGATCATATCCAGTTTGAACAGCCAGGCTGCCATCATCCCGGTGAGCGCCGAAGTGATCAGCACCCCGACCGTCGCCAGCGACAGCGCCGGCCATAGCGCCACGCGAAAGGAGCTGGCCTGGGTGCGCATCCCGCCGTCCAGCAGGATCACCGCCAGCGCCAGGTTACTCACCATGTAGGCGAAGGGGTAGTTGTCGAAGGGGATGCCGCCGATGCCGTCAATGCCTGCCAGCATCCCGATAGCCAGAAAGATGACCAGAATCGGGATGCCAAGGCGAGAAGAAAAGGAGCTCAATAAGATACTGCAGGTTACTAAAACAGAACCCAGAATAAACAGACTAATGACCGCAGCGGCGTCCAATGTTCACGTACTCCCTGACTGGCGTGAAAAAATGGCTAAAAGTGACACTATTTTAACAATTCGCAGGGGATCCGCCTATGCGTCTGACAAATTTATTCTGCCAGCACCGGGTGGCCGCTGATTGTCAGGGTGGTGGCCGCCGCCTGATTCACCAGCCGCGCGCGCGCCCCCAGCGGCAGGGTCACCGTGCGCTGCTCGTGACCAAACTCCAGTCCGCTAATCATCGGTACAGAGAGCTGCTGGCGCAGGTAATCAAAGACCTGCGGCAGGTCGTATCCCGCGTCATAGTCGTTCGGCGTGCCGCCGGTGAAGCTGCCGAAGATCACCGCCTTCTGCGCCGCCAGTACGCCGCTGTGCAACAGCTGAAGCAGCATGCGTTCGACGCGGAACGGGTGCTCATTGATATCCTCCACCACCAGGATGCCGTCGCGGATCGCCGGCAGCCACGGGGTGCCGATAAGCGAGGTCAGCATCGCCAGATTCCCGCCCCACAGGGTGCCTTCCACCCGGCAGTTCGGCCCTTCGCCCGGCCATTCGAGGGTGAATTCCGGCTGGCGCAGCGCCTGCCAGAAATGGTGTTCGGTAAACGGATCGAGGGTCTCCGCGCCGAAGTTGCCCGCGAGCATCGGCCCGCTGAAGGTGACGACATTGCCCAGGGCCAGCAGGCCCGATTGGATGGCGGTGAAATCGCTGTGGCCGCAAATCAGCAGCGGGTCGCGCTGCTGGCGGGCAATCAGCCCCTGCCAGTCGATATGCGGCAGCAGACGACTGGCGCCGTAGCCGCCGCGCACCGCGAGGACGATCCGGTTGCGCCCGGGCAGCTGGGCAAGCTGGTTAATATCGGCCAGCCGTTCATGTTCAGTCCCGGCGAAACGCTGCAGCCGGCGGGGAATGACCTGCTGGTGGGCCACCTCGTGTCCGGCCTGCTGCAGACGCTCGACGCCGCGGGCCGCCGCCTGCTGGTTGATGCAATAACCGGATGGCGCGACCAGATAAAACTGAGACATGATAATTCCTTGCTATGAATGAAAGGGTTATGATGCCGCCTGGAATGGCGATTGTCATCTCCAGGTGGCTAACTTCAATCCGCACCCGTCATCCTTCTGGCTGTCGGCGGGCGGGGGTCGTACCGCTGCCGTCGTTCTGCAGCATGATGGCGTTTGGGTAGATAAGGATAGATGTGTGAAATTGAGATGGTTGCTTATTTTAGTCGTTTTTCTGGCCGGTTGTAGTTCGAAACATGATTACACCAATCCGCCGTGGAACCCCGAGGTCCCGGTGAAGCGGGCGATGCAGTGGATGCCGATCAGTGAAAAAGCCGGCGCCGCCTGGGGCGTGGATCCGCAGCTGATCACGGCGATCATCGCCATCGAGTCGGGCGGTAACCCTGCGGTAGTGAGTAAATCCGGCGCCGTCGGGCTGATGCAGCTTAAGCCGTCGACCTCCGGACGCGATGTCTATCGGCGGATGGGCTGGCGCGGCGAGCCGTCGGTCAGTGAGCTGAAAAACCCGGAACGGAATATCTCGATGGGGGCCGCCTATCTGAGCATTCTGGAAAACGGCCCGCTGGCGGGGATCAAAGACCCGCAGGTGATGCGCTATGCGGTGGTGGTCTCCTACGCCAACGGCGCGGGCGCGCTGCTGCGCACCTTCTCGTCAAACCGGCAGGACGCCATCGAGGAGATTAACGATCTCGACGCCGATGAGTTCTTCGAGCATGTGGTGAAAAAACACCCGGCTCCGCAGGCGCCGCGCTATATCTGGAAGCTGCAGAAAGCGCTGGATGCCATGTAATCCCTCGTTTGGCCTCCGGGAGTCTCCCGGAGGCCACGTCCTCAGAAATCGTAGCCGACGGTCGCCATCACGCTGCGCTCTGCTCCCCAGTAGCAGTTGCCGGTGCCGTAGCAGCCGGAAACGTATTCACGATTGCCGATATTGTTGGCGTTAACCTGCACATAAGCGCCTTTCAGCCCCGGCGACCAGACGCCGAGGTCGGCCCGCATCATGGCGTCCATCAACGTCACCGACGGCAGCCGCGCGGTGTTGGCATCATCCGCCCACTGTTTGCCGATGTAGCGGACGCCGGCGCCCACCGAGATCCCCGCCGGGAACTGATAGCGCGCCCAGAAGGAGGCCATCTGATCCGGGGTCAGCTGCGGCGTGTTGTTGTCGGTACCGTCCTTAGTGTCCTGGAAGCGCAGACGATTCCAGGTATACGAGGCGATAGTGCTCAGCTGCGGCGTGATCTGATGGTGCGCTTCCAGTTCGACGCCCTGGGAATGCACTTTCCCCGCAGGAATATAGGTGGCGGTGGCGATGTTCGGGTCGCGGGTGGCGACATCCTTTTGCGTCAGGTCGTAAATCGCGATGCTGTAGAGGTCGCTGCTGCCCGGCGGCTGGAACTTCAGGCCGGCTTCAAACTGTTCGGCGGTGGTCGGTTTCAATGGTTTGCCATCCGCGCCGGGCAGCATCGCCGGGGTAATCGCCTGACTGTAGCTCAGATAGGGTGAAAGCCCGTTGTCCAGAGCGTACAACAGCGAGGCGCGGCCGCTGATATGGTCGTCTGAACGGCGGTTCGAGGTGCCCTGGGTGTCGCTGACCTGCTGGGAAACGATGCGGTCATAGCGGGCGGAAACATCCATATGCCAGCGCTCCCAGACCATCTCATCCTGCAGATACAGCCCGGTCTGGTAATAGCGGCGATTATTGTCATCGCTGTAGGTCACGGTATGCCCGGTCTGGGCGGTATAGCCGGTAAACGGGTTAAGCGGCGCCGCGCCGCCGGCGCCGGTCCACAGATCGTTGCGGAAGCGATGATATTCGGCGCCGAGGATCAGGGTATGCGCCAGATCGCCAGTGTTGAAATCGGCGCGCAGGCGGTTATCGGTTGACCAGCCGTCCAGCGAACCGCGCGAGCCGCTGTAGCCGCGGGCCAGCCTATCGCTGTCATCTATCCAGCCGACCTGGTAGACCTGATCGAGGGAGACGTTGGTGTGGGTGTAGCTCCCGGCGGAATAGACCGACCAGACGTCGGTGAACTGGTGGTCAAACTCATAGCTGTAGATCTGCTGGCGGCGCTGATAGCCATCTCCCGGATCGCCCTCGTTGGTGCTGGTGGAGAGCTTACGGCCATTGTGCGCGTAGCGGGTGCCGTCCAGCGGCAAAGAGCCATGATAGCCGCCGGAAGGATCTTTTTGCAGATAGGCGCGCAGCAGCAGCGAGGTGTCGCTGTCCGGCTGCCACAGCAGGGAAGGCGAAATGGCGTAGCGCTCTTCGCGGGTATGGTCATACTGCGTGTCGCTGCTGCGGGTCATACCGATCAGCCGCCATGCCCACTGCTCATTGATGGCGTCGGTGTAATCGAAGGCCGCGCCTTTGGTATTTTGCGTTCCGCCAGTCAGGCGGACGTGGCCCTGCTGACTGAACTGCGGGCGCTTGGAGGTCAGGTTGACCACGCCGCCCGGCACGCTTTGCCCGTAGAGCGCGGAGGAGGGGCCGCGGATCACATCGACGCGTTCGATAAACCATGGGTCGATCTGCACAACGTTATGGCTGCCGCCGTCGCTCATCAGGCGCATGCCGTCGAGGAACAGGTTATCGACGTCGCCGCCGTGGTAGCCGCGCAGGGAGATAGCGTCAAACCGGGTGGCGCCGCCGCCGAAGCTGGAGTAGACCCCTGGGGTATATTCCAGCGCCTGGCTGATGGTATTCGCCCCCTGATCCGCCATCTGCTGGCGGGTGACAACCGACACCGACTGGGCGGTGGTGATTAACGGCTGGTCGGTTTTCGTCGCCCCGAGCGAGGTGCTGGCGCTATAGCCTTCAGTCGGCGCGCTGGCAGACGCCGGCGGGCTGGCCGTCACCACCACCGTCTCTTCGGCCTGCGCGGTGAAGGGAAGTGCGACCGCGAGGGCGTACAGTAGCCCCGGGCGTTTTCGAGAAATAGCCACGTTCATAAGATCATCCTGAACCAGCGCGGTCTGGTACTCCTGTACGCCGCCGCGGGAAAAACGAATCTGTCATTATTCGTTAAAAAGTAATGCGAATTATTATTGTTTGTATTTGTGCAATCAAGCGAAAAGGTGACCTGTTCAGCGCGAGGGGGTGGAGAAGTGTTTCCCGCGAGCCGCGGAATGGGCCTGCGCGGGAGGGTCGTGACCAGGGAGACCGCTTCACCCCTACCGATTTTGGTAGGGGGAAGCGGAACAGCGTCAGGAGCCGGTCTTTTGCGGTGCCGCAGGGGCGGGGTCGTTAGCGGCGGGTTTGTCCTGTAGTGAAGGCGTTGTCGCCGGACGGGTGGCGGGCAGCGCATCGCAGGGTTTCTCCTGCGGGCAGATCAGGTCCAGCATCTTAAGGGTGACGCCGTTGGTCCAGCCAAAACCGTCCTGCAGTGGATATTCCCCACCGCCGCCGCCGGTGCCGGTCGAACTCACATCATACTTCTCCACCAGCTTTTGTTTGCTGTCATAGGTATGCTGCACGTTGGTCAGGAAACGCCAGCTGACCTCCATGGCGATCTTCTGCTGGCCATAGTTTTGCAGCCCCTCGACGGCCACCCACTGCAGCGGCGCCCAGCCGTTGGGGGCGTCCCACTGCTGGCCGCTGTTGACGGTGGTGGTGGTCAGCCCGCCGGGTTTGAGCAGCCGCGACTCGGCGGCCGCCGCCACTTTCGTCGCCCGCTCGCGTGACGCGGCATTGACGTACAGCGGGAACAGCGCCGCGGCGGTCAGCTGATTGCGCACCTTGTGGCTTTTCAGATCGTAATCGGCGTACCACCCCTCTTTTTCATTCCACAGGTATTTCTCGATAGCCTGCTGGCGGGTGTTGGCCAGCGCATCGTACCGCGTAGCGCCGGCGCTGTCCCCCGCAGCTTTACTGGCGCGGGCGAGGGTTTTCTCCAGATGGAACATCAGGGCATTGAGATCGACCGGGACAATCGAGGTGGTGCGAATGGTGGCAAGCTGCTGCGGATTGTCCATCCAGCGGGAGCTGAAATCCCAGCCGGAAGCGGCGGCGGAGCGCAGGTCGCGATAGATCTCGGTGGCCGGACGATTCGGGTTGCTTTTGGCGGTTTTGACGTCGTCAAGCCAGGACTCGGGGCGTGGGGTGTCGTTATCGTCCCAGTAGCGGTTGAGCAGCGCGCCATCGGCCATCCGCACCGCCCGTTTGTCGGCGCTGCCGGGAGCCAGCGCGTCCGCCCCGGCCATCCAGTAGCGATACTCTTTCTCCAGCTGCGGCTGGTAGGTTTTCAGCACCTGGTCGCCATCGTGCGTCGCCAGCAGGCTTACCATAAAGGAGAAGAAGGGGGGCTGCGAACGGCTGAGGTAATAGGTGCGGTTACCGTTGGGGATATGGCCCCAGGTGTCAATTTCCGCGGCGAAGTTGGCGACCATATCTTCGACTTTATCCCAGTGACCGCTTTCGGCAAGACCCAGCATGGTGAAATAGCTGTCCCAGTAATAGACTTCGCGAAAGCGTCCTCCGGGGACCACGTAGGGCTTAGGCAGCGGCAGCAGCGAGTCCCACTTTTCCACCTCGACGGTGCTGCGGGTCAGGACCGGCCACAGGCCGTCGATATGCTGACGCAGGGTTTGCCCTTTGGGCGGCACATAGGTGTCGTTCTCTTTCGGCAGCGTGAAGTTCAGCTCGACGAAGTGGCGCAGGTCGAAGCTGGCCTGGTTTTTTTGCATCCGGTAATCGGCAAGGATCATCAGCGGATCGCTGTTAGGGATCGCGTCGGCGAAGGTTTTTTGATCGGCAAAGAGCTTTGCGCTCTGGACATCATTGAACAACGGGCCCAGCAGAATATCCGGCGAGGGTGGCGGCGCGGTTTTGCCGTCTTCCGCCTGGACATTCAGGCTCATCAGGGCGAGCAGGGCGCCGCCGATCGCCAGGCGCAGGGAACAGGGCAAAGCAGCGGGACGATGTGCATCAGTACTCGTCATGGGGAGTTCTCCTTATCATTATCGACTGCGGGCCACGACGTTTGGCCATCCAAAAACCTTAGACGAATATCTGCCGCTGCGCGTGTCAGGGGTAACATTTTGCGCGAAAACAGAGGATTTACCTGCCTGGTTTTCTGCTACAACCGCCGGCAACGCGATTAGTCTTACAGACAAGCCAACGCGCCCGGGCCACTGGCCACGGCGCGCCGGCGGCGAATACCAACGGATCGAGAAGGGCTATGAGGCCCGGCCTGCGGCACACTGGCTGACGGCGCTGGCGTCCACCATGGCGCAAAAATCGTCGCCCTGCCTCACGACGGTGCAACCGCAGCCGGGCGCAGGCGGCCATTGTGGCGATTTTTTGCACAATCAGACGGCGGGTCAGAACCGATTTGCACAACGCCGCGGCGGCGGATGACCTGGCATAATTAATGCTTATCTCTTACCGGGATTACCACAAAGTGAGTACAACCGGAGGAGACGGCCATGATAAAAATAACGCTTCCTGACGGGCATTATTATGACGAGATGCTGACCGCCCAGGGTGAACAGCGGCCGCACTATAATGCCTGGTGGCAATGGTTTCGCAACACCGATCAATTCTCTATCCGGCAGAAAAAAGCGCAAGCGGAACTGCTCTTTCACCGTATCGGCATCACTTTTAACGTTTACGGCGAGGATGAAGGGACCGAGCGGCTGATCCCGTTTGACAGCGTGCCGCGGATCATCCCCGCCGGGGAGTGGCAGCGCATTGACCGCGGTATACGCCAGCGGGTGAAAGCGCTGAACGCTTTCCTCTATGACATCTATCATGAGCAGAATATCCTGCGTGCGGGGCTGATCCCGGCCGAACAGGTGCTGGCCAACGAGCAGTATCAGCCGTGCATGCAGGGCATCAACCTGCCAAACAACACCTATGCCCATATCACCGGCGTCGATATGGTGCGCAATAACGACGGTCAGTACTACGTGCTGGAGGATAATCTGCGCACGCCGTCCGGTGTCTCCTACATGCTCGAAAACCGTAAGATGATGATGCGCCTCTATCCGGAGATGTTCGAGCAGCATCACATTGCGCCGGTGGAGCGCTACCCGAGCTACCTCCTGCAGACCCTGCGCGAAAGTTCGCTGGTGGATGATCCCTGCGTCGTGGTGATGACGCCGGGTCGCTTCAACAGCGCCTACTTCGAGCACAGCTTCCTGGCGCAGCAGATGGGGGTCGAGCTGGTGGAAAGCGCCGACCTGTTTATTAAAAACGGCGCGGTGTATATGCGCACCACCGAGGGGCCGCGGCGGGTGGATGTGATTTATCGCCGCATCGATGACGCCTGGCTCGACCCGCTGGCCTTCCGCGCCGATTCGATGCTCGGCGTACCGGGGCTGCTGTCCGTTTATCGCGCCGGCGGCGTGGTGCTGGCCAACGCCATCGGCACCGGGGTGGCCGACGACAAATCGATCTATCCGTACGTCCCGGAGATGATCCGCTTTTACCTCGGCGAACAGCCGATCCTCAGCAATATCCCCACCTGGCAGTGCCGGAAAGCGGAGGACCTGCGCTACGTGCTGAGCAATCTGGAGCTGATGGTGGTCAAGGAGGTCCATGGCGCCGGGGGCTACGGCATGCTGGTCGGCCCGCGTTCCACCAAAGAGGAGCGGGAGGCCTTCCGCCAGCGCCTGCTGGCCAATCCGGCCAACTATATCGCCCAGGACACCCTCGCGCTGTCGACCTGCCCGACCTTCGTTGATGAAGGGCTGTCGCCGCGGCATATCGATTTACGCCCCTACGTGCTGTCCGGGCAGGAGATGCGGCTGGTGCCTGGCGGCCTGACCCGCGTGGCGCTGACCGAAGGGTCGCTGGTGGTCAACTCGTCGCAGGGCGGCGGAACCAAGGATACCTGGGTGATGGAGGATGACGCATCATGCTAAGTCGTACGGCGAGTGAACTGTTCTGGATGGCCCGCTATCTTGAGCGGGCGGAGAGCTACGCCCGGGTGCTGGACGTGACCTGGAAATTATCAATGATCCCCCGCCACAGTCAGCAGTCGCGGGATCTGGCGCTGCCGCTAAATTTGTCGATGACCCACGAGCTGTTTCAGGCGCGCCACGCCCGCTTTACCATGAGCAATCTGCTCAACTTTTTTGCCCTCGATGGCAACAACCCCTGCAGTATTTACAGCTGCGTGGAGATGGCGTGGAACAACGCGCACGCGGTGCGCGGCAGTCTGTCGGCCGAAGTGTGGGAGAGCATCAATGCCACCCGCATCGAGCTGCGAACCCTCCGCCAGCAGGGGCTGGGCGAGCTGGGGAGCGACGGCTTTTTCGAGTGGGTGAAAGAGCGGGTGCATCTGTTTCGCGGGGCGGTGATTGGCACGCTGCTGCGCAACGACGCCCTGAGCTTTATCGGTATCGGCACGCTGATCGAGCGTGCGTTCGCCACCACCCAGCTGCTGCTGATTAAGGATCAACAGCTGACCAACGATCCGGACCCGGTGCGCGAATACTACCGGCTGGATACCCTGCTCAATGCGGTCAGCGCCCGCGAAGCATACAACAGCCTCTACCGCCAGCCGATCAGTCGCGAAACGGTGATGGAGCTGCTGATCCTGCGTAACGATATTCCACGTTCGCTGCGCGCCAGCATTGCCGACCTGGTGGGCGAACTGGAGAAGATCGCCAACGATCGCTCCTATCAGCCGCTGCGCCTCGCCCATCAGCTCAACGTTGACCTGCGCTTCAGCACCCGTGACGACCTGGCGCAGGCGGACCTGCAGACCACGCTTAACGGACTGCTGGCGAGAATTAACGCCCTGTCTGACAGCATCAGACAAACCTATCTGGAGGCCTTATGAAACTGGTCATCGATCATCTCACCCGCTACGGCTACGATGAAGAAGTGAAGTTTTCCACCCAGTATCTGCGCCTGACGCCGCGCAGCACCGGACGGCAGACCATCACCGCCTGGACGCTGACCCTGCCGGACGGCGCGGCGGTGACCACCACCGACGGTTGGGGCAATGTGCTGCATGTGCTGACGCTGGATAACCCGCACAAAGAGATCACCATCCGCGCCAGCGGGATTGTCGATATTGCCGACGAGGGGGAAGAGACGCGTGATGAAGAGGCCGAACTGCTGTCGCCGCTGGTTTTTCTGCGCTCTACGCCGCTGACCCGCGCCGATACGGCGATCCGCGAGTTTGCCCAGCGCCTCTATCGTCCCGATGCGGCGGAAGAGAGTTTGAATCAACTGATGGCGGATCTGCTGTTAAGAATGCCATACTCCCCCGGCGCGACCCAGGTGCAGGACTCCGCTGCCGACGCCTTCGCCCGGGCGAAGGGAGTGTGCCAGGATCATACCCATGTTTTTCTCGCCTGCTGCCGGGCGCTGGATATCCCGGCGCGCTACGTCAGCGGCTATGTCTACAGCGATAACGCCCAGCATGTGGCGATGCATGCCTGGGCGGAAGTGTGGCTCGACGGCCGCTGGCTGTCGTTTGATATCACCAATAATACCCGTCGTCTGAATCAGCATCTGCGGCTGGCGACCGGGCTGGATTATCTCGACGCCTGCCCGGTACGGGGCACCCGGTTGGGCGGCGGCGGGGAGATTATGTTAACCAACGCTGAAGTGCGCGAACACAGCCAGCAGGCGCAGCAGCAATAATACGGGAATAACCGCAATGACCTACTGTGTGGCCATGTGCCTGGCGGATGGACTGGTGTTTGCTTCCGACTCCCGCACCAACGCGGGCGTCGACCATATTGCCACTTTTAAAAAGCTGCACGTTTTCCATCAGGAAGGGGAACGGGTGCTGGTGCTGCAATCCGCCGGCAACCTGGCCACCACCCAGAGCGTGATAAGCCTGCTCAGCGCGCGGATCCGTACCCAGCAGGAGCCGAACCTGATGCAGGTGACTTCCCTCTACGACGCCGCCATGCTGATCGGGAAAACGCTGCTGGAGGTGATCCAGCGCGACAGCAGCAACCAGCAAAACTGCAGTAACACCAACTTCAACTGCAACCTGCTGCTTGGCGGCCAGATCGCCGGCGAAACCCATCGTCTGTTCCATATTTATCCGGAGGGCAACTTTATTGAAGCCACCCGCGACACGCCTTATTTCCAGATTGGCGAAAGCAAGTACGGCAAGCCGATCATCGATCGGGTGCTGACCATCGATACGCCGCTGGAGCAGGCGATGTGCTGCGCGTTGATCTCCATTGACTCGACGCTGCGCAGTAATCTGTCCGTCGGTCTGCCGCTGGATACGCTGCTCTACCGCAGCGGCAGCCTGAGCAGCGCCGGGCAGCATCGCATCACCGACAGCGATCCTTACTTCAACCGCATCCGCAAGGCGTGGTCGGAAGGGCTGTTGCACACCTTCCGGACCCTGCCGACCTGGACCCCAGCGGAGCGGGAAGAGGAGTAGTCTCTGCGCCGCTCCGCCGGCCACGCCGGCGCGAAGGCGGATAAGGCGCTGGAGTCCTTAAGTATCCTCTTATCCGCTCCCGACCTGGCGGTACAGTTTCAGCAACAGCGGTAAATAAATTAACGACAGGCCGCACGGATCGTAGGCCGGGCAAGGCGCAGGCGCCGCCCGGCACAAAAGCGACGCCGCTGTTCTTGTCCGGCCTTCCGGGCTGTGATAAGCATTTTCCTGCGTTGTATCTGACTACGTTGCGCGTTTGGCGAGGTTCTCTGCAATTTAATTGTGGTGCGAGGGCCAACAGGAGCTCAACCCGCGAATGAAACGTGATATACAACCGAAACGCAGATTTGGTGAAACGTAATAACAAATATGTGATACCGGAATAATTAAAGCATTCATGCCATATCGTATTCTGTTGTAACTGAGGAGAATATGTTGCAGGAGGCAATATGAAAAATGAAAATTCGTATGGCTACGTATATATACTGGTATCAGATAAAACACCGTATATTAAAATCGGTGGCACGGATTATTTGCCAGAGAAACGATGTAAGGAGATTAACACCCAGCCACCCTATTGTTTTTATGCTCCATGGCGAATAGCGGACTATCGTAGCGTTCCTGACTGGCATAATGTCGAAACCTGGTTGCACTATCTTTTTCGCGATTCGCGCGTGCGCACTATTGCAAATCAGAAAGAGCTATTTAATGTTACGCCTGAACTGGCAGCCCATCATCTTGCCAGCCTTGATCAACAACCGTTGACGACTAAACCTAAAATTGACCGACTTTTTCATCATCAAGGGCTGAGAGATTACCTTGTAAAACTATTCACCGTCGCCGGTTGTGAAAAATGGCGACATAAAGAGGGGGTTTGGGTGTTTAGTCTGTTCCCAGGGTCGCATAGCGGATGGTCCCGGTATTTTACGCTTAGTATCCACAGTCACGAAGTTGCTTATTCAACGCGGTCTCGCGATTGCCAAATTCATATGTTGTTAGTCGATGAGCTTATTCTGGACTTTCCAGATATTCTTCGCTGGGTTACCGACCATAAAGGAGGGATTGAAAAACCAATTTATAAAACAGCCTTATCACACGCGCAGCAAATCTGGTTTGAGGGTGAGTTTGAAGAGTGTCTTCAGTTACTGTCGTTCCCGGAAGTTCAGCTGGCCGTTGCCACGTACTGGGACCGCGCATTAACACAATACGATTATAGTCTTCAGGCAAAGTATCATAACCGGAGGGCGGTCGAAGAGATCTTCTACCATTTACAAATACATCAGCAGCGAGAAACCGACGCTATGTGAACGCCATCGACCCGTTGCGCCATCGACGGCATTCTCTGATTCATGCGGAACGCAAACGCGCTTTTTGGCAAAGCTAAGTAAATTAAATACTTTGTTATTTAACGTGTTATCTCACATCTTCGGAGGGAATGAGGCAACACGGCAAGGTATGGGAAGTGACGGAAAAGAAGACGGCTGTCTATGTGGATGACCAACAGCGCATCCTGATCCGCCAGCTGGCGCGCAGCTGGCTGTGGCGCAGCGAGCTGCCGACCTGGCTGCTGATTGTGACGGTATACGGCGGCTGGTTTGCCTGCGTGACGAGCTGGCGGACGCTGGGACTGTTTCCGGCCACGCTGCTGCTAATCTGGTTTACCGCCTGGTATATGTCCTTACAGCATGAGCTGATCCACGGGCATCCCACCCGGCTGGTATGGTTCAACCAGCTGCTGGGGACGCTGCCGCTGGCGGTCTGGTATCCCTACGGCGTCTACCGCGACAGCCATCTGGCGCACCATCGCAACCATCTGCTGACGCACCCCGAGGACGACCCCGAGTCGTACTATGTGACGGCGGAAAGCTGGCAGCGCTTCTCTGCCTGGCAGCGCCGCCTTATCCACCTGCGCAATACCTTCTGGGGGCGTCTGCTGCTGGCGCCGCTGATGGATATCGTTCACACCCTGCGTAGCGCGCTGCGGGCTTTCCGCGCGGGCGACCGCCGCGCCATCGCCATGTGGAGCCTGCATCTGTTTCTGTTGACGGGTCTGCTGGCCTGGATGGCGGCGCAGGGTTTTTCCCCGCTGTGGTTTGTGCTGGCGGTGAGCTACCCGGCGCTGGCCCTGACCAAAGTGCGCTCTTTTCTCGAACACCGGGCCGCGGATGACCCGCTGGCCCGCTCGGTGATCAACGAGGCCGGGCTCCCCTGGCGGGTGCTGTTCCTCAATCTCAACTACCATGCGGTACATCATGACCTGCCAGGGGTCCCCTGGTACGCTTTACGTCGGCTGTATCTGCATCGCCAGACGGCTTATCTGCAGCGTAATCAGGGGTTCCTGGTGCGCGGGTACGGTGAGTGGCGACGCCATTTTAGCCGCCGGGCGGTGGCGGTGAACGCCCATCCAGGCTTTGGCGAACAGGCGCAGGCGGGAGGAGAACATGGCTGAACGTATGACCTTTCCCATGTATGCCATCCACCGACAACAGACCCAGGCCCTGTGGCTGGCGGTGCAGTCGCTGCTGGCTGAACGCGGCGTGAGGGTGGCGGGGGACCCTCCGGCGGCCGATCCCGAGGATCTGCTGGCCCACTGGCGCCAGCCGGGGCTGTTGCTGAGCCAGACCTGTGGCTATCCGCTGGTGACCCAGCTGCCGGAGGTGCAGACGGTGGGCTGCTTCCACTACGCCGCGCCCGGTTGCGAGGGGCGCCGCTACCGCAGCCTGCTGGTGGTTCGCGAAGCGGATAGTCACCGGATGCTGGCGGACTTTTTTGGCCGCCGCGCGGTGTGCAATGCCGAGCACTCGCAGTCTGGCTACAACGTGCTGCGCAAAATGGTCGCGCCGCTCTCCCGGCAGGGGCGATTTTTTTCGGCGGTGGTGTTCAGCGGCAGCCATCGGCAGTCGCTGCGCGAGCTGCAGCAGGAAAACGCCGATATCGCCGCCATCGACTGCGTGACCTACGCTCTGCTGCAGCGCCATCAGCCGCAGGCCCTGGCAGGCCTGGCGGCGATCGGCTGGAGCCCGGCCGCGCCAGGGCTGCCGCTGATCACCGCCAGCGCCACCCCGGCGGCGACGCTGAACAGCCTGCGCGAGGCGCTCCAGCAGCTGGTGAGCGATGTGCGCTATCGTCCCCTGTGCGACGCCTTGCTGATCTGCGGCTATAGCGATATGTCGCGGGAGGCCTATGCTCCGCTGCTGGCGTGGCGGGATGAGGCCGCGGCGCTGGGGGTCAGTCAGTTATAAGGGAGACGGTCCGGTTTACCGTCGTTGGCGAGTCGGCTGCGGTGTACCACCTCCGTGTCAGAGCGAGCAACAGGCGCGTTTAATTAACTGTTTTGAAGATTTGTGATCGGCAACACAAATGACTGCCTGCCAGGCGCCGCAAAAGATAAATTGCCAGGGTTGATTTTAATCAAAGTATGACCGCCTGCGATATGGCGGAAAAAGTCACCCCCTCCGCCGCATAAGAAAAACAAGATTGTGAATTTAATGTTTCTTTGATGTAAATAATGCCTGCGCCTTTTTCCCGCCCGCCGCCGATAAAATGTGATGCCAAACCGACTTGTCGTTAAATAATGGCGTTGATTACGTCCGCTGTTTATTCTTTACAGCATTAATTTAATTTTCACCTTTTTTATCGCCCTGACGGCGCGGGTCAAATAGCGTACGAAAAGCGTATTTTTTATCGCCATTTTACCGTCGATGTTATCGCCATCAATTATTTTTATCCCCGCATTCGGTTACGACAAAAAACGCGCAAACAACGTTCGTAATGATTTTAATGAATTGATTTTAAATGGATTATTCCGGATGGTGAATCCTGCTAATCGGCCACGGCGGAGCCTTTGTGAGAGCTCTCACATAACCCGCTAATCGCGATTTGTTACACTTTCCGCCGTCAACAAAGGAATGAAAGCGAGACGTGATGAATACTTTTTCTCTGCCTAAAACTCAGCATCTGGTGGTTTTCCAGGAAGTGATCCGCAGCGGGTCTATCGGGGCCGGAGCAAAAGCGTTAGGACTCACACAGCCGGCGGTCAGTAAAATCATTGGCGACATGGAAAGCTATTTTGGCAGCGAATTAATCGTCCGGCGAAATACCGGCGTCTCGCTCACCGAGGCCGGGCAGGTATTTCTGAACTGGTCAGAGGCGATCACCCGGGAAATGAAAAATATGGTCAATGAAATGAATGCGTTGACCAACAGCACGGTGGTGGATGTCTCCTTTGGTTTTCCCTCGCTGGTGGGGTTTACCTTTATGTCGGAGATGGTGCATCAGTTCAAAATGACCTTCCCCAAGGCGCGGGTATCGATGTATGAGGCGCAGCTCTCTGCCTTCTTGCCGGCGATCCGCGACGGGCGCCTCGACTTCGCCATCGGGACGCTGAGCGATGAGATGAAGCTGCAGGACCTGCACGTCGAGCCGCTGTTTGAGTCTGAGTTTGTGCTGGTGGCGAACCGGGCGCGGATCGGCAACGGCACCGTCCGCCTGGCCTCGCTCCAGCACGAGCAGTGGGTGCTGCCGGAGACCAATATGGGCTACTACAGCGAACTGCTGACCACCCTGCAGCGCAGCGGCATCCGCCGTGAAAATATCGTCAATACCGATTCGGTGGTGACGATCTATAACCTGGTGCTCAATGCCGATTTTTTGACGGTCATTCCCTGCGACATGACCACGCCGTTCGGCTCGAGCCAGTTTGTCACCATCCCCATTAAAGAGGCCTTGCCGGTGGCGCGCTATGCGGCGGTGTGGTCGAAAAATTATCGGCTGAAAACCGCGGCGGCGTCGCTGGTGGAGATGGCGAAACAGTATTCATCGGGGCAGGGCAACCGCCACTGGCAGCCAATAGAAATTGCCTGACTGATATTGATTAAATAATCCAACAACCATCCTCGCTGTTGTCAGCAGGATGACGCCCGGTCATTGACTTTATATTAAGATACAGAGGCCATAATGCATATTACCTACGATCTTCCGGTATCCATTGACGATATTCTCGAAGCGAAGCAACGCCTGGCAGGAAAAATATATAAAACGGGTATGCCGCGGTCGAATTATTTTAGCGAACGCTGTAAGGGTGAAATATTTCTTAAATTCGAAAATATGCAGCGCACGGGTTCATTTAAAATTCGCGGCGCCTTTAATAAGCTCTGCGGCTTAACCGCAGCGGAAAAACGCAAAGGGGTGGTGGCCTGCTCAGCGGGCAACCACGCCCAGGGCGTCTCGCTCTCCTGCGCCATGCTCGGCATTGACGGGAAAGTGGTGATGCCGAAAGGGGCGCCGAAATCGAAAGTCGCCGCCACCTGCGATTATTCGGCGGAGGTGGTGCTGCATGGCGATAATTTTAACGATACCCTCGCCAAAGCCAGCGATATTGTTGAACTTGAAGGCCGTATCTTTATTCCCCCCTATGACGATCCCCAGGTTATTGCCGGGCAGGGCACCATCGGTCTCGAAATATTAGAAGATCTGTATGACGTGGATAATGTCATTGTGCCGATTGGCGGCGGGGGCTTAATTGCCGGCATCGCGATTGCGATTAAATCCATTAACCCGACGATCCGCATTATCGGCGTGCAGTCGGAGAATGTTCACGGCATGGCCGCCTCCTGGTACGCTGGAGAGATCACCAGCCATCGCCACGCCGGCACCTTAGCCGATGGCTGCGATGTCGCCCGCCCGGGAAAACTGACCTATGAAATCGCCCGCCAGCTGGTGGATGACATCGTCCTCGTCAGTGAGGACGACATTCGCCAGAGCATGGTCGCCTTAATTCAGCGCAATAAAGTGATCACCGAAGGGGCCGGAGCGTTGGCCTGCGCCGCGTTATTAAGCGGCAAATTAGACAGTTATATCCAGAACCGCAAAACGGTCAGCCTGATTTCCGGCGGCAATATCGATCTCTCGCGGGTATCGCAAATTACCGGTTTTGTTGACGCTTAATTCAATACATAAGTGAGGACAGGATATGAGTACGACTGAGAGCATTGCATCCAGCCAGACAAGCCTTTCGTCCTGGCGTAAATCCGACACCACCTGGACCCTGGGCCTGTTTGGCACCGCCATCGGCGCCGGGGTGCTGTTTTTCCCCATCCGCGCCGGCTTCGGCGGGCTGATCCCGATCCTGGTGATGCTGGTGCTGGCCTATCCCATCGCCTTCTATTGCCACCGGGCGCTGGCGCGGCTGTGCCTGTCGGGGGCTAACCCCTCCGGCAATATCACCGAAACGGTGGAAGAGCATTTTGGCAAAACCGGCGGGGTGGTGATCACCTTTCTGTACTTCTTCGCCATCTGCCCGCTGCTGTGGATTTATGGCGTGACGATCACCAATACCTTCATGACCTTCTGGGAGAACCAGCTGCAGATGCCGGCCCTCAACCGCGGAGTGGTGGCGCTGCTCCTGCTGCTGCTGATGGCGTTTGTCATCTGGTTTGGCAAAGACCTGATGGTCAAGGTGATGAGCTATCTGGTGTGGCCGTTTATCGCCAGCCTGGTGGTGATCTCCCTGTCTCTGATCCCTTACTGGAATAGCGCGGTGATTGATCAGGTGAACCTCAGCGATATCGCCTTAACCGGTCACGACGGCATTCTGGTGACAGTGTGGCTGGGCATCTCCATTATGGTGTTCTCCTTTAACTTCTCGCCGATCGTCTCCTCGTTTGTGGTCTCCAAACGCGAAGAGTATGAAGCGCAGTTTGGCCGGGAGTATACCGAACACAAATGCTCGCAGATCATCTCCCGGGCCAGCATGCTGATGGTGGCGGTGGTGATGTTCTTCGCCTTCAGCTGCCTGTTTACCCTCTCGCCGCAGAACATGGCGGACGCCAAGGCGCAGAATATCCCGGTGCTCTCCTATCTGGCGAACCACTTTGCCTCGATGTCGGGCGCCAAATCCACCTTTGCCACCCTGCTGGAGTATGGCGCGTCGATCATCGCCCTGGTGGCCATCTTCAAATCGTTCTTCGGCCACTATCTCGGCACCCTCGAGGGGCTGAACGGTTTGATCCTGCGCTTCGGCTATAAAGGGGATAAAACCCGGGTCTCCAGCGGCAAGCTCAATACCCTGAGCATGGTGTTCATCATGGGCTCGACCTGGGTGGTGGCCTATGCCAACCCCAATATCCTCGACCTGATTGAGGCCATGGGCGCGCCCATTATCGCCTCGCTGCTGTGCCTGCTGCCGATGTACGCCATTCGTAAAGCGCCTTCGCTGGCCAAATACCGTGGCCGTCTCGATAACCTCTTTGTGACCGCCATTGGTCTGCTGACCATCCTCAATATCGTTTACAAACTGTTCTAATCCGGCTCAGGCCACGCGGAGTACAACATGACTGAATTTCCGGTAGTGCTGGTGATCAACTGCGGCTCGTCGTCGATCAAATTTTCCGTACTGGACGCCGCCAGCTGCGACTGCCTGCTCAACGGCGTAGCCGAGGGCATCAACGCGGACCAGGCGTCTCTCTCGCTCAACGGCGGCGAGCCGGTGGCGCTGGCGCCGCGCGGCTACGAAGGCGCCCTGCAGGCGATTGCCGGGGCATTAGCCCAACGCGATCTTATCGACAGCGTGGCCCTGATTGGCCACCGCGTCGCCCACGGCGGCGACCTCTTCACCGAGTCGGTCATTATCAGCGAGGAGGTTATCGACAATATTCGCCAGGTATCGTCCCTGGCCCCGCTGCATAACTACGCCAGCCTTAGCGGCATCGCCTCGGCGCAGCGGCTGTTCCCGGGGGTCATGCAGGTGGCGGTCTTTGATACCAGCTTTCACCAGACCCTGGCCCCGGAAGCCTTTCTCTATGGCCTGCCGTGGGAGTATTACCAGAACCTCGGGGTGCGCCGCTATGGCTTCCACGGCACCTCCCACCGCTATGTCTCCCGGCGCGCCCTGGCGCTGCTCGGGTTGCCGGAGCAGGAGAGCGGCCTGGTGATCGCCCACCTGGGCAATGGCGCCTCGATCTGCGCGGTGCGCAACGGCCGCAGCGTGGACACCTCGATGGGGATGACGCCCCTGGAGGGGCTGATGATGGGCACCCGCAGCGGCGATGTCGACTTCGGCGCCATGGCGTGGATTGCCGCGGAAACCCGGCAGACCCTCAGCGACCTGGAGCGGGTGGCCAACACCGCTTCCGGCCTGCTGGGGATCTCCGGCCTTTCCTCTGACCTGCGGGTACTGGAGCAGGCCTGGCATGAGGGCCATGCCCGCGCCCGCCTGGCGATCAAAACCTTCGTCCATCGCATCGTCCGCCATATCGCCGGCCACGCCGCCGCGCTGCAGCGTCTCGACGGGATTATTTTCACCGGCGGGATTGGCGAAAACTCGGTGCTGATCCGTCGGCTGGTGAGCGAGCGGCTGGCGGTCTTTGGCCTTGAGATGGACGCGGCCCGCAACCAGCAGCCTAATTCGGCCGGCGAGCGCCTGATCTCCGCCGACGGCAGCCGGGTGCGCTGCGCGGTTATCCCCACCAATGAAGAGCGCATGATTGCCCTCGATGCGATCCGCTTAGGCCGGATCCACACCGCGGCGGCGCTGGCCTGATTTTTTATTCTGTAGAGAGACGATGTTCATGAAAGTAGATATCGACACCCACGACGCACGATACGCCGACGCCTGGCAGGGCTTTCGCGGTACGGCGTGGCAAACGCAGATTAACGTTCGCGACTTTATTCAGCATAACTACACCCCTTACGAGGGCGACGAGTCCTTCCTCGCCGACGCGACGCCGGCCACCACCGCCCTCTGGGAGCAGGTGATGGCCGGGATCCGCGTCGAGAACGCCACCCATGCGCCGGTGGATTTCGACACCAATGTCGCCACCAGCATCACCGCCCACGCGGCGGGCTATATCAACCAGCCGCTGGAAAAGATCGTCGGCATGCAAACGGACCGGCCGCTGAAGCGCGCCCTGCATCCCTTTGGCGGCATCAATATGATCAAAAGCGCCTTCGAGGCCTATGGCCGCGAAATGGACCCCGATTTTGAGTATCAGTTTACGGCGCTGCGCAAGACCCACAATCAGGGCGTATTTGACGTCTATTCCCCGGATATGCTGCGCTGCCGTAAATCCGGGGTGCTGACCGGGCTGCCGGACGGCTACGGTCGCGGACGGATCATCGGCGATTACCGCCGCGTGGCGCTGTACGGCATTCGCTATCTGGTCCGCGAACGTGAGCTGCAGTTTGCCGACCTGCAGCCGGCCCTTGAACGCGGCGAGGCGCTGGAGTCCACCCTGCGCCTGCGCGAAGAGCTGGCCGAACAGCGGCGCGCGCTGCAGCAGATGCAGGAGATGGCGGCCCGTTACGACTGCGATATCTCCCACCCGGCGCGCACCGCCCGGGAGGCAGTGCAGTGGCTCTACTTCGCCTACCTGGCGGCGGTGAAGTCGCAGAACGGCGGCGCCATGTCGCTGGGACGCACGGCCACCTTCCTTGACATCTATATTGACCGCGATCTGCGCGCCGGTTTACTCAATGAGGAGCAGGCCCAGGAGCTGATTGACCACTTCATCATGAAGATCCGCATGGTGCGTTTCCTGCGTACCCCGGAATTTGACTCGCTGTTCTCCGGGGATCCCATCTGGGCGACGGAAGTCCTGGGCGGTATGGGGCTGGATGGCCGCACCCTGGTCAGTAAAACCACCTTCCGTTATCTGCATACTCTGCACACCATGGGGCCGGCGCCGGAGCCGAACCTGACCGTGCTCTGGTCGCAGGCGCTGCCGGTGGCGTTTAAAAAATACGCCGCCCGGGTCTCTATCGCCACCTCGTCGCTGCAGTATGAGAACGACGATCTGATGCGCAGCGATTTTCACAGCGACGACTACGCCATCGCCTGCTGCGTCAGCCCAATGGTGATCGGCAAGCAGATGCAGTTCTTCGGCGCCCGCGCCAATCTCGCCAAAACGCTGCTCTACGCGATTAACGGCGGGGTGGATGAGAAACTGAAGATCCAGGTGGGGCCAAAAACCGCGCCGCTGCGCGATGAGGTGCTGGACTACGACAGCGTGATGGCCAGCCTCGACCACTTTATGGACTGGCTGGCGGTGCAGTACATCAGCGCGCTGAACATCATCCACTGCATGCATGATAAGTACAGTTACGAAGCGGCGCTGATGGCCCTGCACGACCGCGACGTCTACCGTACGATGGCCTGCGGCATCGCCGGCCTGTCGGTGGCGGCGGATTCGCTGTCGGCGATAAAGTACGCCCGGGTGAAGCCGGTGCGCGACCATCACGGGCTGGCGGTGGACTTTGTCATTGAGGGGGATTATCCGCAATATGGCAACAACGACGATCGCGTCGATGCCATCGCCTGTGACCTGGTGGAGCGCTTTATGCGCAAAATCCAGGCGCTGCCCACCTGGCGCCAGGCGGTGCCGACCCAGTCGATCCTGACCATTACCTCCAACGTGGTGTATGGGCAGAAAACCGGCAACACGCCGGACGGACGTCGGGCGGGGACGCCGTTCGCCCCGGGGGCCAATCCGATGCATGGCCGCGACCGCAAAGGGGCGGTGGCGTCGCTGACCTCGGTGGCGAAACTGCCGTTTACCTACGCCAAAGATGGCATCTCGTACACCTTCTCCATCGTGCCGGCGGCCCTCGGCAAAGCGCCGTCGACGCAGGAAAACAACCTGGTGGGGCTGCTGGACGGCTACTTCCATCACGAGGAGACGGTGGAGGGGGGACAGCACCTCAACGTCAATGTACTGAACCGGGAAAAGCTGCTCGATGCGATAGAACATCCGGAGCAGTATCCGAATCTGACGATCCGCGTCTCCGGCTATGCGGTCCGCTTTAACGCGCTAACCCGCGAGCAGCAGCAGGATGTGATCTCGCGAACGTTCACCAGCCAGCTCTGAGCGGCCGCCGGGCCACAGGGGAGCCCTTAACGGGCTCTCCTGTTATCATCTTCACATTACCGCAACAAAATAATCACCACTGTTGATCATATTCGCATTTTTGCACCACGCTGGCGCGCAGCGACCGCTAACTGCATCTATGTTTAGCTCACGGGCCGGTACGGATACCGCGTTGTCCGGCTCGCCACGTGATGGCAACCGATCTCCTGACCTGAAAGGGAATGCGCCCTTGCCGGATGCGGCACGGGTTGTCGTCGCGTGCGCACCGACCGGGGCGTCCGCTCTCCGGCGCGATCTCTCTACCTGGCGGGATTTTTGCTTCTTCCACCCTGGCCGTCCTGGCGCTGCGCCTGCGTCGGTACCACACGGTAAGTGATATTTTCTGCGTCATTCCATGACGCCAGGCTCTAAATCGCTGAGGAATATCCGAATGTCTTTGAAACTGAAAACAATGACGCTTCATGTTGTGATAGCAGGTTGTATGAGCATGGCCTTTTACGCCCAGGCTGACGTGAAGATCGGCGTCGCCGGGCCCTTCACCGGCCCCAACGCCACCTACGGCGCCCAGTACTGGAAGGGGGCCTCGCAGGCGGTGGCTGATATCAATGCCGCCGGCGGCATCAAAGGCGAAAAGATTGTGCTGGTGCAGGGGGATGACGCGTGCGAACCGAAACAGGCGGTAGCGGTGGCCAACCGGCTGGTGGACGAAGCGAAAGTCTCCGCCGTGGTGGGGCACTTTTGCTCTTCCTCAACGATGCCGGCCTCCGAGGTGTATGACGAAGCCGGGATTCTGACCATTACCCCTGGCTCCACCAATCCGCAGATCACCGAGCGCGGCATGAAGGATCTCTTCCGCATGTGCGGCCGCGACGATCAGCAGGGGGCGATTGCCGCCAACTATATGCTGGACGTGCTGAAGGCGAAGAAAATTGCCGTCATCCACGATAAAGACACCTATGGCCAGGGGCTGGCCGATGCCACCCGCGCGGCGCTGGCGAAGCGGGGCACCAAAGAAGTGTTGTACGAAGGCCTCTCCCGCGGTGAAAAAGACTTTAACGCCCTGGTGACCAAGATCGGCGCCCTCAAGCCGGACGTGGTCTATTTTGGCGGCTGCCACCCTGAGGCGGGCCCGCTGGTGCGCCAGATGCGCGAGCAGGGAGTGCAGGCGAAATTCTTCTCCGGCGACTGTATTGTCACCGAGGAGCTGGTGACGGCCGCCGGTGGGCCGCAGTTCACCAACGGCGTGCTGATGACCTTTGGTCAGGACCCGCGCACCCTCCCGGAAGGCAAAGCGGTGATCGAGAAGTTCCGCGCCAGCGGCTTTGAGCCGGAAGGCTATACCCTCTACGCCTACGCCTCTATTCAGGCTATCGCCGCCGCCTGGAACGCCGTCGGCACCGATAACGCCAAAGCCAGCGACTGGCTGAAGAGCCACGACGTCGAGACGGTGATGGGCAAAAAAGGCTGGGATGGCAAAGGCGACCTCAAGGTGTCGGACTATGTGGTCTATCAGTGGGACGACAAGGGCAAATATCACCAGCTCTGATCGGCTACCACCCAGTAACTATCCGTTGTTTTGATTGGCTAATCGTCTCACGACGGCGGTCGACCGGGTACCGATCCCGGCGGCCGTCGGCCTGGCGGCTGGAGGGGCTATGACGGCGTTTTTTCTGCAACAATTGATCAATGGGCTGACGCTGGGCGCGGTGTACGGCTTAATCGCCATCGGCTACACCATGGTGTATGGGATCATCGGCATGATCAACTTCGCCCACGGCGAGGTGTATATGGTCTCCGCCTACCTGTGCGCCATCGGCCTGGCGCTGCTCTCCTTCTTCGGGATCCATTCGTTTCCGCTGCTGATTTTCGCCACCCTGGTATTCACCATTGTGGTCACCGGCGTGTACGGTTGGGCGATCGAGCGCATCGCTTACCGGCCGCTGCGCAACTCGACGCGCCTGGCGCCGCTGATCTCGGCTATTGGAATGTCGCTGATCCTGCAGAACTATGTTCAGCTGAGCCAGGGGCCAAACCAGCAGGGGATCCCGACGCTGCTCAGCGGCGCGCTGCGTATGACGGTGGGCGATGGGGTAGTGCAGATCACCTGGACCAAGGTGTTTATTCTCGTCGCCGCGCTGGTGGGGATGCTGATCCTGACCTGGATTATCCAGTACACCCGGCTGGGGCGCATCTGCCGCGCCACCCAGCAGGACCGGCGCATGGCGGCGATCCTCGGCATCAATACCGACCGGGTGATCTCCCTGGTGTTTGTCATCGGCGCGGCGATGGCCGGCCTGGCCGGGGTGCTGGTGACCATGAACTACGGCACCTTCGACTTCTACATCGGATTTATTATCGGCATCAAAGCCTTCACCGCCGCGGTGTTGGGCGGGATTGGCTCGCTGCCTGGCGCGATGCTGGGCGGACTGCTGCTCGGGGTGGCCGAGGCGCAGTTCGCCGGAATGGTGAATTCGGATTACAAAGACGTTTTTTCCTTTGCGCTGCTGGTGGCGATCCTGATTTTTCGCCCGCAGGGGCTGCTGGGTCGACCGCTGGTGGCCAAGGTCTGAGGGGGCTCTATGGGTGAACTGACGCGCCAGCCTGCGCGGGATATCAAAAGCGCGCTGATCGACAGCGTGCTGGCCGGTCTTTGCGCGTTAATTGTCTTTGGCCCGATCGTCGGCGTGGTGCTCAAAGGCTATGGCTTTACCCTCGCGCCCGCGCGGGTGGCGATCCTGGTGGCGGTGGTGATGGCCGGCAGACTGGCGCTCAGCCTGCTGCTGCAGAGCCGGCGGGGCAAGGCCTTGGTTGCCCGCTTTGAGGGGGCGGATGACGGGGTGTACGTCCGGCCCCCGGGCTACCGCTCGCGGCTGCGCTGGATAATGCCGCTGCTGGTGGGCCTGGCTATCGCCTTTCCGTTTCTCGCCAGCAAATACCTGCTGACCGTGGCGATCCTCGGGCTGATCTACGTCCTGCTCGGTTTGGGGCTGAATATCGTGGTGGGTCTCGCGGGGCTGCTCGATCTGGGCTATGTGGCGTTCTATGCTATCGGCGCCTACGGCCTGGCGCTGGGCTACCAGTACCTGGGTCTCGGCTTCTGGGCGATGCTGCCGCTGGGGGCGGTGATGGCGGCCCTCGCCGGGGCGTTGCTAGGCTTTCCGGTGCTGCGCATGCACGGCGACTATCTGGCCATCGTCACCCTCGGCTTTGGCGAAATCATTCGCCTGGTGCTTAACAACTGGGTGAGCTTCACCGGCGGCCCCAACGGCGTCCCGGTGCCGTCCCCGACGCTGTTTGGCCTCGAATTTACCCGCCGGGCAAAGGATGGCGGTATCCCTATCCATGAGTTCTTCCACGTCAGTTACAACCCCAACCTGAAATTCATCTTCCTCTACGCTGTGCTGTGCATGGTGGTGATACTGGTGCTGCTGGTGAAGCATCGCCTGACGCGGATGCCCATCGGCCGCGCCTGGGAGGCGCTGCGCGAGGATGAGATCGCCTGTCGGGCGATGGGGCTCAACCATGTGCTGGTCAAGCTCTCGGCGTTCATGCTCGGCGCGTCGACCGCCGGCATCGCCGGAGTGTTCTTCGCCAGCTATCAGGGATTTGTTAATCCGACGTCGTTCACCTTTTTTGAGTCGGCGCTGATCCTGGCGATTGTGGTGCTGGGGGGAATGGGCTCCACCCTTGGGGTGGTGCTGGCGGCGTTTGTCCTGACGGTCACCCCGGAGCTGCTGCGCGGGTTTGACGAATATCGCGTGCTGCTGTTTGGCGTGCTGATGGTGCTGATGATGATCTGGCGGCCGCGCGGCCTGGTGCGCACCAGCCGCAGCGGGGTCGCGTTGCGAAAAGGAGTCGCGCCATGAGCGACAGCATCTTACGCGTTGAGCATTTGATGATGCATTTCGGCGGCATCAAAGCGCTGAATGACGTCAATCTGGAGGTGGAGCGGGGGTCGATCACCGCCCTGATCGGCCCCAACGGCGCGGGCAAAACCACGGTATTTAACTGCCTGACCGGCTTTTACCGGGCGACGGGGGGGAGTATCGTGCTACGGGCGCGGGAAAAGGTCACCGATGTCATTCAGGTGCTGGGGCAAAAGCTTCACCCGGACGATTTCCTCCACCCGGCGCAGCTGGGGCGGCGGATCTATTACAAGATGTTCGGCGGCACCCATCTGGTGAACCGCGCCGGTCTGGCCCGCACCTTCCAGAATATTCGCCTGTTCCGCGAGATGTCGGTGATTGAGAACCTGCTGGTGGCCCAGCATACCCAGGTTAACCGCCATCTGCTGGCCGGGATCCTCAACACCCGCGGCTATCGGCAGGCGGAAAGTCAGGCGCTGGATCGCGCGTTTTACTGGCTGGAGGTGGTGGAGATGGTGGACTGCGCCAACCGTCTGGCGGGAACGCTTTCCTACGGACAGCAGCGGCGGCTGGAGATCGCCCGCGCCATGTGCACCCGTCCGGAGATGATCTGTCTGGACGAGCCGGCGGCCGGACTCAACCCGGTCGAAACCCAGGCGCTGAGCCGGATCATCCGCTTTCTGCGCCAGCAGCACGGCATCACGGTGCTATTGATCGAACATGATATGGGGATGGTGATGGAGATTTCGGATCATATCATCGTCCTCGATCACGGGGACGTCATCGCCCGCGGCGCGCCGCAGGCGATTCAGGCCAACGCCAGCGTGATTGCCGCCTATCTTGGCGCTGAGGAAGAGGAGACGCGCCGATGAGCCAGCCACTGCTTGCCTTTGATGAGGTGGATGTCTTCTACGGGCCGATCCAGGCCCTGAAGCAGGTCTCCCTGACCGTCAACGAGGGGGAGACGGTGGCGCTGATCGGCGCCAACGGCGCGGGTAAATCGACGCTGTTGATGTCGGTCTTCGGGCAGCCGCGTATTGCCGGCGGGGAGATTTTCTATCGCGGGGAGGCGATCAGCCGGAAATCGACCCACTTTATCGCCAGCAACGGCATCGCCCAGGCCCCGGAAGGGCGGCGCATCTTTCCCGATATGACCGTCGAGGAGAATCTGCTGATGGGGACCATTGCCATTGGCAACCGCTATCAGGCCGAGGACAAGGCCCGGATGTACCAGCTGTTCCCCCGGCTGGAAGAGCGGCGGGGACAGCGGGCGATGACCCTCTCCGGCGGCGAACAGCAGATGCTGGCCATCGCCAGGGCGCTGATGAGCCGGCCGCGCCTGCTGCTGCTGGATGAGCCGAGCCTGGGACTGGCGCCGCTGGTGGTGAAGCAGATATTTCAGATCCTGCGCGAGCTGACGGCCCAGGGGATGACGCTGTTTCTGGTGGAGCAGAACGCCCGCCATGCCCTCAACCTGTCGGACCGCGCCTACGTGATGGTGAACGGCCAGATCCGCCTGAGCGGTAGCGGCCAGGCGCTGCTCAACGACCCGGAGGTGCGTAAGGCGTATCTGGGGATCAGCGGCTGAGAGGGTTAATCCCGCGGTTGGTTACGGGTTTTAATGTGCTGCCAGAAACGTTCGGCGGCCTGGTTAAGCCGCGAGCCGGAGCGGTAGAGCCAGGCGCCGATCGGCAGCGACAGGCTCTCATCGAGGATCGTCAGTCGGCCTTCGTCCAGCTCGCGCTGAATGGAGTACTGCGGCAACCAGCCCACGCCGTCGCCATTGAGGATCATGCGCTTGAGCAGTTCGCTCATGGAAGAGACAAAGGTGAGGGAGAAGGTGATCTCCGGCGTGCGGTCGATGACCTGGTTCACCTGGCGCCCCATATAGCTGTCGTTGGCGTATTTCATCAGCGGCAGCACGCCGCGATGTAAATGAAACAGCGGCCGGCCATGTTCGTCGCAGGGGGAGACCAGGTGCAGGTAAGAATCAAAAATTTTATGATTAATAAACGGATAGTTCATTAATTCTTCATTATAGAAGGAGAGGATAAAATCGCTTTTACCCTCTTTCAGGTTAAATACGGCGTCGTTGACGTTAATCGATTCAACATGAAAAGTCTTATTTTTACGGTCGGTGTAACCGGCGATAATTTCCGGCAGCAATAACACCGACAGCGAAGGGGCGGCGTCGATTCTTATTTTCTGCGTGGTGTTATTTAAACCTTTAATTCGGCTGATCTGAAAATCCATGTCGTCGAGCATATTTCGCGCATAGCCGACAAAAATTTTCCCGCGGTTGGTCAACTGCAGGGGGTTGGCGCTGCGGTCGAAGATGCTGAATCCGAGGGAAGCCTCCAGCGACTGGATGCGTCGGCTGAACGAGGACTGGGAGATATTGCGGGCTTTGGCCGCCAGGGTAAAGCTGCGTGACTCCTCGAGAGCAATCACATCATACAGCCATTTAACTTCCAGATTTGCCAACACCGATCCAGTCCTCAAAAACGCAATAAAGGCTATGCAATTTTAGCATAGCGCATAGAAACTATGCAATTAACATAATTATCGACAGGTGTTAACATTTTTTGGAAAGTTGAGATTTATGAATGCGTATCGGCGACCCTACATGAGCACGATATGAAATCGCGACTCACGGTTATTTATTGCTTTATTTCATTACCCAGGATTTATCTTATTAAATAGCTGGCGACGATGACGAAAGCAATGAATAACCCAGGCCTCTTACCTTAAATAGTTTGTCAGGAGTTCCATGTCACAACAAATTGAATCAGTAAAAATGGCTCTGCAGGAGCTGGGGATTAATGCAAGCGGCGAATTGTTTTACAACCCTGATTACGATTTGCTTATTGCACATGAAACCGCTCCTGAGCTGACCGGCGCGGCCCGCGGCGTAATGACCGACTCTGGCGCTGTGGCAGTGGATACCGGCATCTTCACCGGCCGCTCGCCGCGCGATAAATATATCGTCAGAGACGAGCAGACGCGCGACACCGTATGGTGGGCTGACTCCGGCCTCGGCCGCAATGACAATAAGCCGTTATCGCCAGAAGTGTGGCGCAGCCTGAAAAGCCTGGTCGTAGGCCAGCTGAGCGGCAAAAAACTGTACATCATCGACGCCTGGTGCGGCGCCAGCCCGGACACCCGCCTTGGCGTGCGCTTCGTCACCGAGGTGGCGTGGCAGGCCCACTTTGTCAAAAACATGTTTATCGTGCCGAGCGCCGACGAGCTGGCCAGCTTTACCCCGGACTTCGTGGTGCTCAACGGCGCCGGCTGCACCAATGCCAACTGGCAGGCGCAGGGCATGAACTCCGAGAACTTCGTCGCCTTTAACCTGAGCGAGCGTATTCAGCTCATCGGCGGCACCTGGTACGGCGGCGAAATGAAAAAAGGGCTGTTCTCGGTCATGAACTACCTGCTGCCGCAGAAAGGCATCGCGTCGATGCACTGCTCGGCCAACCGCGGCGAAGCAGGGGACGTCGCGCTGTTCTTCGGCCTCTCCGGTACCGGCAAAACCACGTTGTCCACCGATCCGCATCGTCAACTGATTGGCGATGACGAGCACGGCTGGGACGATGACGGGGTGTTTAACTTCGAAGGCGGCTGCTACGCCAAGACCATCAATCTCGACCCGCAGGCGGAGCCGGAGATTTATGGCGCCATCCGCCGCAATGCGCTGCTGGAAAACGTGGTGGTGCGCGCCGACGGCAGCGTGGATTACGCCGACGGCAGCAAAACCGAGAACACCCGCGTCTCCTATCCGCTGTCGCATATCGACAATATCGTCAAGCCGGTGTCCCGGGCGGGCCATCCGTCGAAGGTGATTTTCCTTGCCGCAGACGCGTTTGGCGTCCTGCCGCCGGTCTCCCGTCTGACCACCGAGCAGATGCAGTACCATTTCCTGTCGGGCTTCACCTCGAAGCTGGCGGGCACCGAGCGCGGCATTACCCAGCCGACGCCGACCTTCTCCGCCTGCTACGGCGCGGCGTTCCTGCTGCTTCACCCGACCCAGTACGCCAGCGTACTGGCGGCGAAGATGGCGGAATCCGGTGCTGAAGCCTGGCTGGTCAACACCGGCTGGAACGGCGAGGGCAAACGCCTGTCGCTGCGCGATACCCGCAGCATCATCAGCGCGATCCTCAATGGCACCACCGGCCCGCTGCGCGATGAAGCGATCCCGGTGTTCAATCTTGCGATCCCGCAGAGCATTCCGGGCGTCGACAGCGCAGTGCTGGATCCGCGTAATGGCTGGAGCTCAGCGGATAAGTGGCAGGAGAAGGCGGAGAGTCTGGCTCAGCTGTTTATGGATAACTTTAAGCAGTACAGCGATACCGAAGCGGGCGCGCGTCTGGCGCTGGCCGGTCCGCAGCTGCAGAATAGCGCGGTCGAAGCCTGATCCGCGGCCAGCAGGTCGACGCCTGGCGCCGACCTGCTGGCGAGCCGCTTTACTCCGCAAAGGCCCGCAGCGCATCGCCAGTGAGGCGATAACGCACCCACTCATCCTGCGGCTGCGCGCCAATGCTCAGATAGAAATCAATCGCCGGCTGGTTCCAGTCGAGCACGCTCCACTCCAGACGCCCGCACTGACGCTGTACAGCATATTGCGCGATGGTTTTCAGCAGCGCTTTTCCGGCGCCGATCCCGCGATAGTCGGGGGTTACGTACAGATCCTCCATATAGATGCCGTTACGGCCAAGCCAGGTGGAGTAGCTGGTGAAGAACACGGCGTAGCCCACCGCTTTGCCCGCCACCTCGCAGATCAGCGCCTCGGTTTTGCTGCTGCTGGCAAACAGCGTCTCTCTGATCTCCTCTGCCGTCGTCACCACCTCTTCGGGGGCTTTCTCGTAGACCGCGAGTTCATAAATCATGTCATAAATAGCGGTGGCGTCGTCCGGGGTGGCCTGGCGGATCGTGATGCTCATGGGTCGTCCTGTCTGAATGGTATGAAGGAAAGCAACATTGCTGACCCAGAGCATAAGCGGTATTGTGAAAAGAATTAAGTGCAATGAAATCAGCAAACGATGAATATTATGCATCCTGTCCTGCGCCGTATCGACCTCAACCTGCTGCCGGTCTTTGACGCGGTCTATCGCTCCCGCTCGGTGCGCCTGGCGGCAGAAGAGCTGGCGATGAGCACCTCGGCGCTGAGCCATGCGCTCTCCCGGCTGCGCAGCGCCCTCAACGACCCGCTGTTCTATCGGGAAGGTCACCGGATGTGCCCCAGCGTCTATGCCAGCCAGCTGGCGCCCTCTATCGCTTCGGCGCTGAAATTTCTCAATCAGGAGCTGACGCCGCCGGCGGCGTTTGTGCCGGCCGCCAGCACCGACTGCATGCAGATTGCGATCACCGATTTCACCGCGTTCTGCGTCTTTCCGACGCTGATGCACCACCTGCAGCGTGAGGCGCCCGGGCTGCGGTTTGAGCTCCGTTATCTGCCCCACAGCCCGGCACTGACCGAGCTGCTGGCGGGCGAGGTCGATCTGGCTCTCGGGTTCAATACCCCTGACGAGCCAGCTCATCCCGATCTCGAGGAGATCAACTGGCTGCGGGACGAATATGTGGTTATCAGCCAGGCCGACCGAACGGCGCTCACCCTGGACGCCTACCTTGCGGCCCGTCATCTGGTGGTGACCCCGTGGAATGAGCGGCAGGGGGTGCTGGACTGTGAGCTGGAGCGGCAGGGCTATTCGCGGCAGGTGGCGGTGAAAACGCCCTCAATGCTGAGCGCTCCCTTTATTATTGAGCAGAGCGATCTGCTGATGGCGCTGCCCCGGCGGGCGGCGGAGACGATGGCTCGCGCCGCCCGGCTGACCATTTTCCCGCTGCCGTTTCCGGTTCCCCCGTTTGACGTCAAGATTTACGCCCACAAACGCAGCGGGAAACGCGAGGCCACCCGCTGGCTGATCTCCCTGTTGCAGACGCTGGGGAACGCCGCCGCGGCGCCGGCGCCCTGAGGTCACGTCCGGATTATTAACATCTCGCCGCTCGGCGTCGCGTTAACCCTGCCGGGCCGGGTATGTCTTTTACCGCCTGGCGCCCGGGGCGCAGCGGCGTACCCTGGCCTCGGTCACAAAACGGAAAACTCACCTTTTCATCCCTGCCGCCGACGCTGATGGCGTAGAGAGTGTTAAATGATTGTATATAAAAGTAATGTTAATTAGTTAAATGTTATTTATGCGTAAATTGCATCAATGGATGCGTTTATTACGCTTATTTCATTCCCGGTTCTGTTTCAGTCTTCAGCAACAGGCGCGCGACAACGCGTGGATAACAAACTGGAGACCTGCATGCATTCGACAACCTCACTGATGAGTACCCGTGACCGGCTCGGCGCCATTCTGCGCGTCACGTCCGGTAACTTTCTCGAACAGTTCGACTTTTTCCTGTTCGGGTTTTATGCCACCTACATCGCACATACCTTTTTTCCGGCGAGCAGTGAATTCGCCTCGCTGATGATGACCTTCGCGGTCTTTGGCGCCGGCTTTCTGATGCGGCCCATCGGCGCCATCGTGCTTGGCGCCTATATCGACAAGGTAGGGCGGCGCAAAGGGCTGATTGTGACCCTGTCGATCATGGCCACCGGCACCTTCCTGATCGTGCTGATCCCCTCTTACCAGGCCATTGGCCTGTGGGCGCCGCTGCTGGTGCTGATCGGCCGCCTGCTGCAGGGCTTCTCCGCCGGCGCTGAGCTGGGCGGGGTATCCGTCTATCTGGCCGAGATCGCCACCCCGGGCCGCAAAGGGTTTTACACCAGCTGGCAGTCGGGCAGTCAGCAGGTCGCCATTATGGTGGCGGCCGCGATGGGCTTTGCCCTCAACGCCGTGCTGGAGCAGAGCGCCATCAGCGACTGGGGCTGGCGTATTCCGTTCCTTTTCGGCTGCCTGATCGTCCCGTTCATTTTTGTGCTGCGCCGTAAGCTGGAGGAGACCCAGGAGTTTACTGCCCGCCGCCATCATCTGGCGATGCGCCAGGTATTCGCCACCCTGCTGGCGAACTGGCAGGTGGTCATCGCCGGGATGATGATGGTGGCGATGACCACCACCGCGTTCTATCTGATCACCGTCTATGCGCCGACCTTTGGCAAAAAAGTGCTGATGCTCAGCGCCTCGGACAGCCTGCTGGTCACGCTGCTGGTGGCGATTTCCAACTTCTTCTGGCTGCCGGTGGGCGGGGCGCTGTCCGACCGCTTTGGCCGCCGGCCGGTGCTGATTGCCATGACCCTGCTGGCGCTGGCTACCGCGTGGCCTGCGCTGACCATGCTGGCGAACGCGCCGAGCTTTTTGATGATGCTGAGCGTGCTGCTGTGGTTGTCCTTTATCTACGGCATGTACAACGGGGCGATGATCCCGGCGCTGACCGAAATTATGCCCGCCGAAGTGCGCGTGGCAGGCTTCTCGCTGGCCTATAGCCTGGCGACCGCGGTGTTTGGCGGCTTCACGCCGGTGATTTCCACGGCGCTGATTGAATATACCGGTGATAAAGCTTCCCCTGGCTACTGGATGAGCTTTGCCGCCGTCTGCGGCCTGCTGGCCACTTGCTACCTCTATCGCCGCAGCGCCGTTACGCTGCAGACGGCACGTTAATCAGGGAGATGATGATGCGTAAAACGACAGGAACCCTGCTGGCCACGCTGCTGCTGGCCGCCACCGGCGGCAGCGCGCTGTCCGCTGAGGTCACCGTGATGATCTCCGGCGGCTTCAAAGCGGCGCTGGAAAAGCTGGCCCCGGCATGGGAAAAACAAAGCGGCAACCACCTCGTGGTGATCCCCGGCCCGTCGATGGGGAAAACGCCGCAGGCGATCCCTAACCGCCTGGCGCGGGGCGAACACGCGGACGTGGTGATTATGGTCGGCGACGCGCTGACCGGCCTCGAGAAAGCGGGCCGTACGCAACCGGATTCGCGCCGGGAGCTGGCCGACTCGCCCATCGGCGTGGTGGTGAAAGCGGGAGCGCCGCTGCCGGCTATCCGCAGCGCAGACCAGCTGCGGGCGGCGCTGCTGGCTGCGCCGTCGGTCGCGTACTCCGACAGCGCCAGCGGACGCTATGTCAGCTCGACGCTGTTCCACCGCCTGGGCATTGATGAGGCGATGCAGAGCAAAGCGCAGATGGTGGAGCGTATTCCGGTAGCCTCGGAAGTGGCGAAGGGACGGTATGCGATCGGTTTTCAGCAGGTGAGCGAACTGCTGCCGGTGCCCGGCGTGACCTTTGTCGGCGAACTGCCGGATAACCTGCAGTACATCACCCGCTTTGCCGGGGCGGTGACCGTCAGCGCCGACCACCCGCAGGAAGGAAAGGCGCTGCTGACGTATCTGGCCTCACCGGCGGCGCAGGAGACCATCCACGCCACCGGTATGCGAAGCGTAGCTGCCGCCGCGCCGGTCAGCCAGAAGGATACTGTTCAATAATCAGCTTCTCCAGCTCTGCCGCCACGTAGGACTGAATACGGCCGCTGAGGCGGATCAGGCCTACCGTACGGGTGACCACCGGGTCGGTAAGCGGTACGGCGCGGAGAACGGAATGCTCCCCGGCGGGCATCGACATCGCGGGCACGGCGGCAATGCCGATGCCCGCTTCCACCATCCCCAGCATCGTGGTGACGTGGCGGGTTTCGCAAATGCTTGGCCGCGCCGGCGTCAGATGCGCCAGCTCCCTGTCGAGCAGCGTCCGGTTGCCGGAGACCCGATCGAGGCCAATATAATCCTGTTCAAAGTATGCCTGCCAGCTGAGGTGCGTCCTGCTCGCCAGCGGATGGTCGTGCCGACAGGCGGCGACATAGCGGTCGTCGGCCAGCGGGGTGAATTCGATGCTGGCCGGCAGGTTTTTGGCAAAGCAGAGGCCAAAGTCAGCCTGTCCGCTGCTCACCGCCTCAATGACATTCCCGGCGCTGCTGTCGATCAGCCGGATACGCACCTGGGGAAAGCGCGCCTGAAAGCTGCGGATGATTTCCGGCATAAAGTAGTAGGCGGCGGAAGGTACCGTCGCCACTGTCACCAGCCCGGTTCGCGCCTTGCTAACCTGGCTGATATCCGCCAGCACCGTCTCGACGTGGGCCAGCAGCTGCTCCGAACGTTCGGCAAAATTCTGTCCATACAGCGTAAGGGTCACGCGGCGGGTGGTGCGCTCGAACAGCCGGTTGCCTAACGCGGTTTCCAGCTTTTCGATGCGGCGGCTGAGGGCCGATTGTGACAGGCAAATGGATTCTGCGGCCAGCCGAAAGCTGCCATACTCCATCAGGGCGCGAAAGGCATAGAGATCGTTGAAGTCAAAATTTACGGGCATGGCGGCGGCATCCTTATCGGCTGTCTGGCGCCTCGCCCCGTCCGGTGAGGGGCGATGGCGACGAAAATCGGCTCGGCAGGTGACTGGGCGCGCGGCTGACCGCACGCCGGGTCGTCATACCTTGAGCAGTTTTACCGTGGCATCGATATCGATTTCGTCTTCCGAGAAGATCAGGGTTGTCCCCTGAAAGGTGGTGATCGCCAGCTTTTTCACCGAGCGCATCTCTCCCGGCTGCACCGCGGATTTTGGCCGGATGCTGTTCATCAGCAGCCCGACCGACAGCACCGCGTTTTCTTTATCCACGCGGGTCTCGACCGGCTCTTCTTCCCGGTAAACCACATAGGACTTGATGGAGGTCAGCTTCAGCCGCTCGCCGGCGATATAGATATATTTGCTTTCCGGAATGACCTTCACCGCGTAGGCCGACAGCCCTTTATTGTTGGTGGTAGGTTCAAAAGTCACCGCCGCGTCTTTCTTGATGAGATCGGGATTGGCGACCTTAATCACATGAAAATACCGGTTTTCGCCGTTTTCATCTTTGATAAATCCAAAACCTTTATCTTTAAACCACGTTGTGATTGTTCCGTTCATCGCCATTACCGTTCTTACTCGTTGGTTAACTCAAATTTTGCAGCGCGCAGTGTAAAGCACATTGCCTGCGCAGACCATGCCTTTGCGATAAGTGTGGGTGATAAATGACGCCGCCGCGAGGGCGGATCGTGCGCCAGCGTCGTACCGGCGGGCAAAATGGGGTACTATCGTCGGCCACTCCTTCTTCGGGCCGTCTGATGTCCACCATTATCGATACCTTTGTCGCTCCGCCGTGCCGCGAGCAGATAACCCTCCTGTATCAGGACGAACACCTGCTGCTGATCAATAAACCTGCCGGGCTGCTGAGCCTGTCAGGCAAAGATCCGCGCAACCTCGACTCCGTGCATCATCGACTGGTCCAGCGCTTTCCGGGCTGCACCCTGGTACACCGCCTTGATTTCGGCACTTCCGGTCTGATGGTGGTCGCCCGCAACAAGGTGATTAACGCCGCGCTGTGCCAGCAGTTCAGTCAGCGCACGGTGGGTAAGGTCTATACGGCGCTGCTGTGCGGTCATCTGCCGGAAGATGAAGGGATAGTGGAGGCGGCGATCGCCAAAGACCCGGCCCGTTTCCCGCGCATGTCGATCTGCGCCCGGCACGGCAAACCGGCGCGTTCGCGCTACCGGGTAATTGACCGTATGTACCAGACGCGGGAAGGGGAGAGGGCGCTGGCGCTGACGAGGGTGGCGCTCACCCCGGAGACCGGGCGCACCCATCAGCTGCGGATCCACTGTCAGCTGCTGGGCTATCCGATCCTTGGCTGCGATCTGTATGGCGGCCGGGAATTGCCGGGCACGGAACAGGCTCCGCGGCTGATGCTGCACGCCAGCGAACTGCGTTTTCGCCACCCCGTCAGTCGCGAGCCGATGCATATCCAGCAGGCAAGCTCGTTCTGAGCGCCTGCCGCCGGAAGCCCGCGATCACCACATCAGGTCGTCGGGCACCTTAAAGTCGGCGTACGGATCGTCTTCATCCTGCTCATCCTGGCTCAGGGCGCTGTGCAACACGATGCTGCTGGCATCGCGCTGGGCAATTTTCTCAGCCACAATCGCCGGAATAATTGCATATTCCCCTTCAGGTTTGTTATCCACCGCCAGGCGGGCAATCGCCAGGCGACCGTTAATCAGCTGGGTTTGGGTGGTCTTGTCGACCATGATTTTTTTGATCAGATTATTATCGGTAAAGTTAAAGCCGATATCGCCCCGGGCGACCGTAATGCGGTTCATCTCAATCAGTTGCTTGACCTGAGCTTTATACTCTTTCGCCAGCACCGCCTGCTTTTGCTGCTCGCTGAGCTGTTTATCGCGCTCCAGCTGGGCTTTTTTATTCTCTTCCACCGCTTCCCGGGCCTCACGGGCCTGCACGCGGGATTTTTTCGCCGTTCTCTGGACTTTGGCCATTTTTTTGCTGCTGACCAGGCCGGCTTTGAGCATCTGCTCTTGTAAGGTAAGTTTTGTCATTTGCGTATCTGAAGCTTAGGAAACATCTGGCAAGTATACCTGCATTGGCGGAAACGACGCCAGACCCGCGGACGTACTGGGCCGCTGTGCCCGGTAGCGCGAGACTGGCCGGGGATTACTCCCGGGGCTGGAGCTGATAAATCCAGGCGCTGACCTGCTGTCCATCGTCGGTGGTCACCTCCACCGACACCCGATCGTACCCCTCCTCAAAGTCGTCCAGCATGGGCCAGTGCGCCGCCAGCCGGTCGGACAGGAAGAGATAGCCGTTGACCCGCGGGCCGTTGGCATCGAGGACGATCCCCGGAAAATCAGCGGCTGCGCCCCAGCCGCGCGCGTAAAAGGTACCGGTAACGTAGCCCGGACGCCACTCGCCCCCGATCGCCTCCAGAATATGCGCATTGCTGCGACCGGGACAGAGCGTCCCATAGACAAATAGCGGTTTCATTTTCTCTCTCTCGTTCGCCCTGATACCCGCCCCCAGCGGAGCGGAAAACCAAAATACGGGGTAATTCAGCGCCTGGCAATGGCCGGGTGGGGGTCAGGCGTCTCTCTGATGCCGGGGAGATTCAGGCGCCGGCGCTGTCGAGGATATATCGACTAAAGTGAAATTTTTATTATTAATCATATTTAAGATGAATATAAATAAGTCTGATAGAGGGATTAATTCGCTAATTACCCTTTAACGGCAAATTATAAGAGGAGAATACAATGCCTGTCGTTTTCGTCGCCTTCACCTGGGTGATGAAAGATAGCGAGCCTTGAATTCAGATATTATTTACCCCCTGGCAGCACCTGGCGCTAATTTTTCCCTTTATGATAAGCAACCATTAAAAAATAACTTGAAGCTTTCATCTGACGCAAAACCGCTGGCGGCTGCTACTGACCCCGAAGGATCTTATCCCGGCGAGACCGCGCATTATCGAAGCCAGCCAAAATCAACTGACGCTGCACCCGCTTAAGGAGAAGTGAAATGCCTCGTCCCTCCCTGTACGACATCCTCTACGGCAATTTCGCCGGCGGGCTGGACCTGAACAACGTCAGCGAAACGGATCAGGTCATCCTGTCGGTGCTCGATAACATGCAGCGCATCCTCAACTGTCGGGCCGGAACGCTGGCGCATTTGCCGGACTACGGCCTGCCGGATATGACCGCTATCCTCCAGGGCATGCCGGCGTCGGCGCATCAGCTGATGAGTACGCTGTCGGCGGTGTTGCTGAAATACGAACCGCGCCTGCAGCGGATCGCGGTGGTGATGCTCGATCAGGATGCGCCCGGCGAACTGCGCTATGCCATTGATGCTGAGCTGAAGGATATCGGTCTGGTACGTTACGGCACAGAGTTTATGCCTGAAGGCAGGGTGTTGATCCGCCACCTTAAACGTCAGCAGTACCTTGACGCCCGCTCCGCCCTCTAATCTCTCGCTGAAAGACATCATGATGACAACACATAAAGACTGCCGCTATAAAACCGGTGGCGACCCACGCACGCTGGCTGATTTTATTGCCCTGCGTGCGGAAATGAACAAGCTCAGCCACCCGGCGCGGCCGGATATTAACTGGCCGTATGCCGAGCAGCTTGCCCGTGCGCTGCTGGAGCATCACGGCGCGGATCTGCAGACTGTCGCCTGGTATACGCTGGCCCGCGCCCGGTTGGACGGCCTGGCAGGGATCAACGAGGGGCTATCGCTGCTGGAAACGCTGCTGGCCCACCAGGGTAAAAACCTGTGGCCGCAGGCGCTCCCGGCCCGCACCGAAATCTTCCGCACCCTGAGCAAGCGGCTGCGGCAGGTGATCCGCACCCTGAACCTCACCCCGGACGATCTTGCGTCGCTTAGCCAGGCTGAGTGTTCGCTGCAAACCTTCGACGCGGTGCTCCAGCGCCTTGAGATCGCGCCTGAAAACCCGCTGAGTGACCTGCGGGCGCTGCTGCGCAGCACGGCAACCCGCTTCGAGAACCTCGACCCTGCGCCAGCGCCTCCCGTCGCGCCGCCGGTGGCGATGTCTGAGGCGGCACTTCCCGACGCTCTGGTCAGCGAAGAGGATGCTGCGAAGGCTGAGCCAGCGCCAGAACGACAACGTAGACCAGAGGCTGAGCCGCTGGCTCCGTCTTCACCAGCAAAGCGGCCCGCGCCAGGGATGGCATCGACTCCGGTCGCCGCGTCGCGCTGGAAGCCATTTATCGCCGGAATGGTCACCATGCTGGCGGTGTCGGGCATCGCCGTCGGCGGATGGCTGGCGCTGCGCCAGACCGATTTGCCGCCGACTGTGATGACGCAACAGGCCGGGCCGCTAGCGGACCTTCCGGGGGCATCTCCCCACGCGCCGGTCGATCTGCGCCAGGCGCAGCGCCAGCTTGACGATCTCGCCCGCCTGGCGCCGGACTGGGCGATAAGCTACGGCGACCGGCTGGTCCAGCTGGCCTTGAGCCGCTGGCCGGAACAGGCAAAGCCCCTGGCGCAGCAGTGGCAGCGGCAGCTAAGCGCTGCGGCATTGCCCGCGGAAAACCTCACCGGCTGGGCGGAGGGCATGCGTCAGCTGCAACGGCTTGCCGGTCAGCTCAATGCCCTCGACGAGCAGAAGGGGAAGTACCTGACGGTGAGCGAACTGAAAACGGCGGTGTTTGCCATTATGCAGTCGCTTAACCGCGCCGTTCCGCTGGAAGAGCAGCTGCGCGAGCTGGCCGCGCTCCCCGCAGGTCAACCCTGGCCAGCCGCCCGCGGCAGTCTCGCCGAACTGCATCTGCAACAGCTGATCGTGGAGTATGCCCTGCTGAAGCGAAAACAGCCGGCGCCACCGCCCGCTGCGCGACCCGCAACCGGTGGGCCCTCGGTGAGTGAGGCGGTGAAATAAAGTGTGCGCATGGCAACATTTTCTTTACATCATGATTGCAAGAACTCTACGCCCTTCGTAGTCTGAAAATGATTTAAATATACCGTTTCATTTTATATTGAAAATTTTATTTCAAACCCTGAGGGCATGCTATGAAGCACTGTAAAATCATCCTGTTAGTTGGCCTTCTGGCCAGTTCCGCTTCGGCATTGGCGGAGAAGATCGGCGTCTCGATGGCTTACTTCGATCAAAACTTTCTCACCATTATTCGTCAGTCCATTGAGAAAGAAGCTCATGCCCGCCAGGTCGAGGTGCAATTCGAAGACGCCCGCGGCGACACCGGGCGCCAGGCCGATCAGGTGCAGAGCTTCATTGCCTCCGGCGTGGACGCGATCATCGTTGATCCCGTGGACTCCGCCAGCACCCCGCAGCTGACGAAGATGGCGCAGCAGGCCAGGATGCCGCTGGTGTATGTGAACCGGACGCCGGGGGATAAAACGTTACCGCCTGGCGTGGTGTTTGTCGGTTCGGACGAGCGGGAGTCCGGCACATTGCAGATGGAAGCGCTGGCGAAGCTGGCGAACTACAAAGGCAACGTCGCCATCATGATTGGCAATCTCACCGATGCCGGCGCGCTGCAGCGCACCAGGGACGTAGAGCAGGTGGTGGCCAAATATCCGGCGATGAAAGTGGTGCAGAAACAGCCGGCCAACTATTCCCGCAGCGAGGGAATGGATCTGATGCAGAACTGGACAGGCAACGGGGAAGCGATTGATATTGTGGCGGCGAACAACGACGAGATGGCGATTGGCGCGGCGATGGCGCTGGAGAAGAGCCAGAAGAAGCTGCTGATCGGCGGCATCGACGCCACGCCGGATGGGCTGAAAGCGTTGGCCAGCGATAAGATCCAGGTAACGGTTTTCCAGGATGCCGTTGGTCAGGGCAAAACGGCCTTAGCGGTGGCGTTGAAGCTGATGAAAGGAGAAAAAGTCGAGTCCCATGTCTGGATCCCGTTTGAGTTAGTGACCAAAGAAAACATGCAGACCTATGTGGAAAAGAGTCATTAACGGCAAGGCAGAAATGTTCGAACTTTGCTGATAAAACCGGGCTGAGAATATGACGCCCGGGCAACGAAACCGGAGGAAAAGAGATGGCAACGGCAAAAAGCGGCTATACGCTGCAGGTGATAAAGGCAGGGCAGCAGGGACATGTTGAAATGAGGTGGGGGCATCTCGCGGAAGTTGATACGCGCGTGGCGGCGGCGACCATCGCGCAGCATATCGGGCGACCCTCGTCTGCGGCGGATCCGCAGGAGATCAGCCTGTCGCTGACCAATGCCGCCAGCGGCATCTCGGTGGAGCTTCATCACCCGGCCTCAGGGGAAAGCGCCAGCCCGGCTTTTATTGAGGACGAGTTAAAAAAGATTGTGCAGATCGTTGATGGCTACGAGGCGGCAGAAGAGACCCATATCGTGGAGTAGCGCGCCGCCATCGAGTAATAAAAAATCCACGCCGGAGCGTGGATTTTTTATTACTCGATGGCGGCAGAAACGCCAGCCAGCGGGATTAGACGTTGAACAGGAAGTTCATCACATCGCCATCTTTCACGATGTAGTCTTTACCTTCAGCGCGCATTTTACCGGCTTCTTTCGCGCCCTGTTCGCCTTTGTAGGCGATAAAGTCTTCATAAGCGATGGTCTGCGCGCGGATAAAGCCTTTTTCGAAGTCGGTGTGGATCTTACCGGCTGCCTGCGGCGCGGTCGCCCCGACCGGGATGGTCCATGCGCGAACTTCTTTCACCCCAGCGGTGAAGTAGGTCTGCAGGTTCAGCAGGGCGTAGCCAGCGCGGATCACGCGGTTCAGGCCCGGTTCTTCGAGACCCAGCTCAGCCATAAACTCATCACGCTCTTCATCGTCCAGTTCGGCGATGTCCGCTTCAACCGCGGCGCACACCGGCACCACTACAGACCCTTCCTGCTCGGCGATAGCGCGAACCTGATCGAGGTATGGGTTGTTCTCGAAACCGTCTTCGTTGACGTTCGCGATGTACATGGTCGGCTTGAGGGTCAGGAAGCTAAGATAGCGGATGGCCTCTTTCTCTTCTTTGGTCAGATCCAGCGCGCGCAGCATACCGGCGTTTTCCAGCTGCGGCAGGCATTTCTCCAGCGCGGCCAGCTCAACTTTCGCGTCTTTATCGCCGCCTTTGGCTTTTTTGGAGACGCGGTGAATCGCGCGCTCGCAGGTATCAAGGTCAGACAGCGCCAGCTCGGTGTTGATAACGTCGATATCTTCCGCCGGGTTCACTTTACCTGCCACGTGAATGATATTGTCGTTTTCAAAGCAGCGAACCACATGGCCGATAGCTTCGGTTTCGCGGATGTTGGTCAGGAACTGGTTGCCGAGACCTTCGCCTTTGGACGCGCCTTTCACCAGGCCCGCGATATCAACGAACTCCATGGTGGTCGGCAGGATACGCTGCGGTTTGACGATTTCAGCCAGCTTGTCCAGACGCGGATCGGGCATCGGTACGACACCGGTGTTCGGCTCAATGGTACAGAAGGGGAAGTTGGCCGCTTCAATACCCGCTTTGGTGAGCGCATTGAACAGGGTGGATTTGCCGACGTTGGGCAAACCGACGATACCGCATTTGAATCCCATGATTTAAATCACCTTAATCTTTGGATAATCAATCTGTTATCAGGAACAGATTGCAGAAAATTGAATAGCTTTGCCTATTATACACGGTGCGCGGCAAAAATGCCGCACGACAACGGCTTATTGCGCCTTAAAGGCGTGTAAACGGTTGGTCGCTTTAGTGAGACCATCCTTTAACCAGATTTCCGTACAGCGCGCCGCTTCGTCGACGGCATCATCAATCAGTTTCTGCTCGCTGGCCGGTGGTTTGCCGAGGACAAAGCCGACAACCTTGTTTTTGTCGCCCGGATGGCCGATCCCGACGCGTAAGCGGTGAAAGTTCGGGTTATTGCCGAGCTTGCTGATGATGTCTTTCAGGCCGTTGTGGCCGCCATGGCCGCCGCCAAGCTTAAATTTCGCCACGCCCGGCGGTAAATCCAGCTCATCATGGGCAACCAGAATTTCGTCCGGGTTGATGCGATAAAAGGTCGCCATCGCGGCCACGGCTTTACCGCTAAGGTTCATAAAGGTGGTGGGCACCAGCAGGCGAACATCCTCGCCCGCCAGGTTGATGCGCGAGGTATAGCCGAAGAATTTGCTCTCTTCGCGCAGCGGCGCGCGATGGCGATCCGCCAGTAAATCCACATACCAGGCGCCAGCGTTGTGCCGGGTGGCGGCATATTCCGCACCGGGGTTGGCCAGGCCGACAATCAGTTTAATGGTCACGTTTTCTTTCCTGCATGGGGCATTCTCTGCCGAGTAGTGTACTGTCTGCGGGCGCGCTTGACAAAGTTCTGGCCTCGAGACAATACCAGCATTGATGATTTACTCTCTAAACCATTAGAATTTGATATTGTTCATAGGCTTATTTGTAAATTTTTGTCTATTTGCTGTTCACTAATGTGATCGTGGGCGCACTCCACAGAAGAGACCTTGTCTATACTACACCTATAAGATTTGGGGACATTCCCTGGCAACCCAAAGTCCGGAGGTGACACATGAAACGCAAAAACGCTTCGTTACTCGGTAACGTACTCATGGGGTTAGGGTTGGTGGTGATGGTTGTGGGGGTGGGTTACTCCATTCTGAACCAGCTTCCGCAGCTTAACCTGCCACAATTCTTTGCGCATGGCGCAATCTTAAGCATCTTCGTTGGTGCGGTGCTCTGGCTGGCCGGTGCCCGTATTGGCGGCCACGAGCAGGTCAGCGACCGCTACTGGTGGGTGCGCCACTACGATAAACGCTGCCGTCGTAATCAGCATCGCCACAGCTAACCGCAGCATGATTCCCGCATCGGTCCCTGAAGGCCGATGCGTTTTACTGTGCCTCTCGTTATCTCTTCTTCTTTTTCCCGCCATTTGACGACCCCCGTTCCGACCTGAGCTTCGTGATGCTATGGTTGCTGCCAAAAGTGAATATCAAGCGCGTTTTTCGCTTGACCCTGACGTTACGTCAGGCAGCAGAGTAGCGGACCTGGCCACAGAGAGGAGCAGTCATGTTAATTCAGGTGGGAGAGCTGGCGAAGCGCGCCGGGCTGACGGTGCGTACGCTGCATCATTATGAACAGACGGGGCTGTTAACGCCTTCGGCCAGAAGCGAGGCGGGCTATCGGCTCTATAACCTGTCCGCGGTTCAGCGCCTGCATATGATCAAGGCGCTGGCGCAGACCGGGCTGACGCTCGCCACCATCAAGGACTATCTCGATCGGCGAACGCTGTCGCTACCCGAACTGCTGACGCAGCAGATAGAGACGCTTAATGACCAACTGCGCGATGTCGGCAGGCTGCGCGACCGGCTGTTGGCGCTGCGCGAGGCGCTGGCGAGCGGCAATGAACCCGATCTGGAGTCCTGGCTACAGACGCTGGAGTTAATGAAAATGTACGATCGTTGGTTTAGTCAACAGGAGTTAGCCGTGCTGCCGTTTGCGGCACAGGATGAACAGCGCGCGCAGGCGTGGCGCGAGCTAACAGAGGAGGTGCAGACGCTGATGGCGAGCGGCTGCCCGACGGACAGTCCGCAGGCGATGAGTCTGGCGACGCGCTGGATGGAGCGCCTGGAGCAGGATACGGCCGGGCGCCCGGAGTTTCTGACCCGCCTGAACGAGATGCATGCCGCCGAGCCGCAAATGGTTGAACAGACCGGCGTCACCCCGGCCATCATTGCCTTTATCACCGAAGCCTTTGCCGAAAGCAAACTGGCTATCTGGGCGCGGTATCTCGACGACGAGGAGATGGCGTTCACCCGCCGGCACTACTTCGACCGGCTACAGGAGTGGCCAGCGCTGGTGGCGAAGCTGCATCAGGCGTGCCGTGAGGGCGTAGCGCCGGACTCGGCGTCGGGTCAGGCGCTGGCCCGGGCGTGGCTTGAGCTGTTTCAGTCCTACGCCGGCACCCGGCCGCAGACGTTGCAGAAGTTTCGTCAGGCAATGGAGCAGGAGCCGCATTTGATGAAGGGCACCTGGATGACGCCCGCGGTGCTGAGCTGGCTGCAGCAGGCGACCGGAGCCTTGATGCGGCAGGCGCAGGGGCCTGCCGCCGGGTGATCACAGGTCAGCCAGCGCGGCCTGACGATCGGGGTAGAAGCTCAGGCGTCCGGGCAGCGGCTTGACGCCGGCGCGCGCTAACGTGCGTAGCGGCTGAAATTCGAGGTTAGATACGCGTAATTCACAGCCTTCCGGCAGCTTGTTCACAAAGCGCTGGAAGGCATCCAGACCGCCGGCGTCGAGAACCGGCACCGCGTCCCACTTCAGCACCACGATGCGCTTGCCGGCGATCCGGGTCTCCAGGTCGTTGAATAGACCTTCGGCGGCGGCAAAGAACAGCGGACCGATCACCCGCAGCACCAGCACGTCGTCTGGCACTTCGACGTTGACCGGCGTCAGATGGGTCATGCGCGCGATACGGCGCATAAATAACAGCGAAGCCAGCACAATCCCGACGCTGATGGCGATCACCATATCAAACAGCACCGTCAGCGACATGCACATCAGCATCACCACGATGTCGTCCTTCGGCGCGTGGCGCAGCAGATTGATGACTTTATGCGCCTCGCTCATGTTCCATGCCACCATCAGCAGCAGGGCGGCCATCGCCGACAGCGGCAGCCAGGAGAGCAGCGGGGCGAGGATCAGCAGCGCCATGATCACCAGCAGGGCGTGGATCACGGCGGCGACCGGCGATGTGGCGCCGGCGCGGACGTTCGCCGCCGAGCGGGCAATCGCCGCGGTGGCGGTGATCCCGCCGAAGAACGGCGCAACGATGTTGCCCAGCCCCTGGCCAATCAGCTCGCTGTTGGCTTTATGTTTGGTACCGGTCATGCCGTCGAGCACCACCGCGCACAGCAGAGATTCAATAGCGCCCAGCATCGCCATGGAGAAAGCCGCGGGCAGCAGCGCCTGCAGCGAAGCCCAGCTGAGGGTAAAGTTGGAACCCGGCATATCCCAGGGCAGCACCAGCTGCGGCAGCAGCTGCGGAATGCCGTTGCCCTGAGTGCCGTCCGCCAGCTGATAGTGGAACTGCGAGCCGATCGTCGCCACATCGCCGCCGAGCAAGTTGACGACCAGCATCACCCCACAGCCGGCCAGCAGCGCCGGGAGGTGGCCCGGCAGACGGATACCCAGCCGCGGCCAGAGGATCAGGGTGCCGAGGGTGACGACGCCGATGGCGGCGTCCCCGACGTTAATGGTCGGCAGGGCCATCGCCAGCGCCGCCACTTTCTGCAGATAATGCTCCGGCACATGGGGCATCTGCAGGCCGAGGAAATCTTTAATCTGCATGGTACCGATGGTGATACCAATTCCGGAGGTGAAGCCGAGGGTGACCGACAGCGGGATATATTCGATCAGGCGGCCAAAGCGCGCCAGGCCGAAAAGCATTAAAAAGATCCCCGACATCAGCGTCGCCACCAGCAGCCCCGCCAGGCCGAACTGCTGGGAAACCGGATAGAGGATCACCACAAAGGCGGCGGTCGGTCCGGAAACGCTAAAGCGCGACCCGCCGGTTAAGGCGATCACAATCCCTGCCACCGCTGAGGTATAGAGGCCGTACTGCGGCGGCACACCGCTGCCAATCGCCAGCGCCATCGCCAGCGGAATCGCAATGATCCCGACGGTGATCCCGGCGATCAGGTCGCGGGTAAAGCGGGCAGTGGTGTACTTTTCTTTCCAGCAAGCGTCGATGAGGGCGCGGAAAGGCATCACATGTGAGGAAAATAATCTGTTCACAATAATGTTTCATCCATGAGCGCATCATCTGTCAACTGAATGGCAGGTGAAGGAGGCATCGGTCATTGCCACATCATCCTTCGGGATGCCTCTGTGTTGGCTGCGTTCATTTATCCCGGTCACGTACTGCCTGTACGCTCCCGGGGATTCATTCACTTGCCGCCTTGACGCATGCCGAATGATTTTGTGGAAGAATTAATAATTCAGAGACAAAAAAACCCGCCGCAGCGGGTTTTTGTGCTCGGCTCGATTAATGTTCGAACATAGCAGAGATTGATTCTTCATTGCTGATACGGCGAATAGCTTCAGCCAGCATACCGGAGAGCGTCAGAGTACGCACTTTATCCAGCGCTTTAATTTCTGGTGCCAGCGGAATGGTATCGCAGACGACAAATTCATCGATCACAGAGTTTTTAATGTTCTGGATGGCGTTGCCGGAGAAGATCGGGTGCGTCGCGTAAGCGAATACGCGTTTCGCGCCGCGCTCTTTCAGCGCTTCTGCCGCTTTACACAGGGTGCCGCCGGTGTCGATCATATCGTCGACCATCACGCAGTCACGACCCGCGACGTCGCCGATGATATGCATCACCTGGGAGACGTTGGCGCGCGGACGGCGCTTGTCGATGATAGCCATATCGGTATCGTTCAGCAGTTTAGCGATAGCGCGAGCACGAACCACGCCGCCGATGTCCGGAGAAACCACGATCGGGTTGTCCAGGTTCAGCTGCAGCATATCTTCCAGCAGGATTGGGCTGCCGAACACGTTATCAACTGGCACATCGAAGAAGCCCTGGATCTGTTCTGCGTGCAGGTCAACGGTCAGCACGCGGTCAACGCCGACGCTGGACAGGAAATCTGCCACCACTTTCGCGGTGATTGGCACACGAGCAGAACGAACACGACGGTCCTGACGAGCATAACCGAAGTAAGGGATAACGGCGGTGATACGACCTGCCGAAGCACGACGCAGAGCATCAACCATAACAACCAGTTCCATCAGGTTGTCATTGGTGGGAGCACAAGTGGACTGGATGATGAAAATATCACCACCGCGTACGTTTTCATTGATTTGTACGCTGACTTCGCCGTCGCTAAAACGACCTACAGCGGCGTCGCCAAGAGAAGTGTACAGGCGGTTGGCAATACGTTGTGCTAGTTCCGGGGTGGCGTTACCAGCAAAAAGCTTCATATCAGGCACGAGAAGAACCTCAGGCATGCGTCCAGTGGTGGATGAATGGGCCAATAATGTGCGGGCTGGCGCCATTCGATCCAGTCGGTGTATTTAAAGAGCACGATGCAACGTCTGGAACAGGGTGACGTTGTCACCGTAACTCAATTTCCCCGGCTGACTCATGAACGATGCGCCCTCACGGCGCAGGATTCAGAGCAGGGCCTGCTTGAGCGGCGAGAGATTTACTCCGCGCGCCACAAAGCCATTTAGCCATGCCGGGGCAGTGTCCAGCACCTGACGGGCAGCGGATTCGGTGTTAAATTCAGCAAACACACAGGCCCCTGTGCCGGTCAGGCGTGACGGCGCATATTCTAACAGCCAGGAAAGCGCGGCATCAACCTCGCGAAAACGTTTTCTTGCGATAAGCTCGCAATCGTTGCTGAATTCACAATTTAATAACGTATTAATTGACCGGCGCGGGGTATTTCGTGGTAGCTCCGGGTCGCGAAAAATGATCGGCGTCGGAATACTGACGCCCGGGTGGGCCACCAGGTACCATTTTTCCTCAGGCTCCACCGGCGTCAGAATTTCACCTACCCCCTCGGCAAAGGCGGCATGGCCGCGCACGAAGACCGGCACATCGGCCCCCAGCTGCAGGCCAAGGGTCGCCAGCTCATCTTCCGAGAGTCCGCAGCCCCAGAGATGGTTGAGCGCCACCAGCACGGTGGCGGCATTGGACGAGCCGCCCCCCAGACCGCCGCCCATCGGTAGGCGCTTATCGATACTGATATCGGCGCCGCTGCCCGCCGGCAGGCGGCCGCTTTCGCCGGCGGCGCGCATCAGCAGACGCGCGGCGCGAACGATCAGATTCTCTTCGTCCGGCACCCCGGCCACCGGCGTCAGCAGGCGCAGTTCGCCGTCAGCGCGCGGTTCGATGGTCAGCGTATCGCCGTAGTCGAGGAACTGAAACAGCGTCTGCAGGGTGTGGTAACCATCAGCCCGCTGGCCGGTGATATATAAAAACAGATTCAGTTTTGCAGGTGAGGGCCAGCGGCTCATTATTTCACGATCCAGTTATCCATCTTCAGCTTGATGCGCTGGGCGCCATTGTTCAGCTCGACATTAGACGGCAGGGCGGGCTGGGTATCGCTGGTGTAGCCGCCGTAGGTGACGTGCCAGGTTTTGCCGTTTTGCGTGTAGTTCAGTTCACGCAGACGGTACCGATCGTCCAGCGAATAGTCGGTGGCGTCGCCCGGCAGGCCGATGATCCACTGGCGCAGGCTGTTCAGCGGGATCGGCATCCCGGTCAGGCGGCCAATCATCTCTTCGGCATCGGTGGCGGTGTAGGTCTGGCCTTTGTTGTCGATCAACTGCACGCTGCCAGGCTGCGCGGTCAGCGACAGCTCGGTGCTGCCCAGCGGGTTGGTCAACAGCAGGCGATAGCGGTCCTGGCCGGTCTGCTGCCAGAAGAAGCGGGCATAGACTTTTTGCTCATCGGAGAGATAGGCAAACGCCCCGCGGGTCTGGAACTGGTTGAGGCTGCGAACAGCCTGCTGGTGCTGGCGCCACTGCGGCGAATCCGGGCTTTTGCCAGGCCCCTCGGGGGTATGAACAGAACAAGCGGTCAGGACGAGGCTGGCCAGCGGCAGCAGGCGGAACAGTCGATTCATAATGATGACAAATCCTTGATGTCTACAGTGAAATCCGGCGGCAGGGGAACAGCGGGCCGATTTGTGTAGCAGGTTACATTTATAATCCTTAATGCTAGCGTCGCCGGGCGATAGCGTCTACGTTCAAGTTGTCTGAAATCAAAAAATTAACCTTAATGGCGGTCTTGCTTTGGCTATTACTCCAAAAGGGGAGCCTCTCTTTTATTGATTACGCGCATCCTGTATGATGCACTCAGACTAACCTTAGCAACGCTGGTACTACTCCCTCACAATGACCCTTTTAGCTCTTGGCATCAATCACAAAACAGCTCCGGTCGCCCTGCGAGAACGCGTTGCGTTTTCGCCGGAAACGCTCGATAAGGCGCTGGAGAGCTTGCTGGCTCAGCCGATGGTGCAGGGTGGGGTGGTGCTGTCGACCTGCAACCGCACGGAACTCTATCTCAGCGTAGAAGAGCAGGATAACCTGCAGGAAGCGCTGATCCGCTGGCTGTGCGATTACCACGGCCTCAATGAAGAAGACCTGCGTAAAAGCCTCTACTGGCACCAGGATAACGATGCCGTCAGCCATCTGATGCGCGTCGCCAGCGGCCTTGATTCGCTGGTGCTGGGCGAACCGCAGATCCTCGGCCAGGTGAAAAAAGCCTTCGCCGATTCCAGCCGCGGCCATCTTAACGTCAGCGAACTGGAGCGGATGTTCCAGAAATCGTTCTCGGTGGCCAAGCGCGTGCGTACCGAAACCGATATCGGCGCCAGCGCCGTTTCCGTCGCGTTCGCCGCCTGTACCCTGGCGCGGCAAATCTTTGAATCCCTGTCGAGCGTGACGGTGCTGCTGGTCGGCGCCGGTGAAACCATCGAACTGGTGGCGCGCCATCTTCGCGAACATCACGTGCGCAAAATGGTGATCGCCAACCGCACTCGTGAACGCGCCCAGGCGCTGGCGGAAGAAGTGGGCGCCGAGGTGATTGCCCTCAGCGATATCGACGAACGGCTGAAAGAGGCCGACATCATTATCAGCTCCACCGCCAGCCCGCTGCCGATCATCGGCAAAGGCATGGTGGAACGTGCGCTCAAGGCGCGGCGCAACCAGCCGATGCTGCTGGTGGATATCGCCGTCCCGCGCGACGTCGAACCGGAGGTCGGCAAACTGGCTAACGCTTACCTCTACAGCGTCGACGATCTGCAAAACATCATTCAGCATAACCTGGCGCAGCGTAAGGCCGCGGCGGTGCAGGCGGAATCGATCGTCGAGCAGGAGACCAGCGAATTTATGGCCTGGCTGCGCGCGCAGAGCGCCAGCGAGACCATTCGCGAATACCGTTCTCAGTCCGAGCAGGTCCGTGAGGAGCTGACGGCGAAGGCGCTGGCCGCGCTGGAGCAGGGCGGTGATGCCCAGGAAATTATGCAGGATCTGGCGCGTAAGCTCACCAACCGCCTGATCCACGCGCCAACCAAATCACTTCAGCAGGCCGCCCGTGACGGGGACGACGAACGCCTGCATATTCTGCGCAACAGCCTCGGGCTGGAATAGCGCACCTTTCTCTTATTTTCAGGACAGGGTGAATTCACGCCTATGAAGTCTTCTATTGTTGCCAAACTGGAAGCGTTGTACGAGCGCCACGAAGAAGTGCAGGCGCTGCTCGGCGATGCCGCGACGATTGCCGATCAGGATAAATTCCGCGCGCTGTCGCGGGAGTATGCTCAACTAAGCGATGTGGCGCGCTGCTATACCGACTGGCGTCAGGTGCAGGAGGATATTGAAACCGCGCAGATGATGCTCGACGATCCGGAAATGCGCGAAATGGCGCAGGAAGAGCTGCGCGACGCCAAAGATAAAGGCGAACAGCTGGAGCAACAGCTACAGGTCCTGCTCCTGCCGAAAGATCCTGATGACGAGCGTAATGCCTTCGTGGAAGTGCGCGCCGGGACCGGCGGCGACGAAGCGGCGCTGTTTGCCGGCGATCTGTTCCGCATGTACACCCGTTACGCGGAATCGCGCCGCTGGCAGGTGGAGATCCTCAGCGCCAACGAAGGTGAACACGGCGGCTTTAAAGAGGTGATCGCCAAGATCAGCGGCGACGGCGTTTATGGCCGGCTCAAATTTGAATCCGGCGGCCATCGCGTGCAGCGCGTGCCGGCCACCGAGTCGCAGGGGCGTATCCACACCTCCGCCTGTACGGTGGCGGTGATGCCGGAGCTGCCGGAGGCGGAAATGCCGGATATCAACCCGGCGGATCTGCGCATCGATACGTTCCGTTCCTCCGGCGCGGGCGGTCAGCACGTTAACACCACCGACTCGGCGATCCGTATTACCCACCTGCCCACCGGCATCGTGGTGGAGTGTCAGGACGAACGTTCCCAGCATAAAAACAAAGCCAAGGCGCTGTCGGTGCTGGGGGCGCGGATCCGCGCCGCCGAAGTGGCCAAGCGTCAGCAGGCGGAAGCCTCCACGCGCCGCAACCTGCTGGGCAGCGGCGACCGCAGCGATCGCAACCGTACCTACAACTTCCCGCAGGGCCGCGTGACCGACCACCGCATCAACCTGACCCTTTACCGTCTTGATGAGGCGATGGAGGGCAAACTCGACATGCTGATTGAGCCGATAGTCCAGGAACACCAGGCCGATCAGCTGGCGGCGCTGTCCGAGCAGGAATGATGACCTTTCAGGCCTGGCTGCAGCAGGCAATCGCCCGCCTGGCGGAGAGCGACAGTCCGCGACGCGACGCCGAGATCCTGCTAGGACACGTCACCGGTCGGGCGCGCACCTGGATCCTGGCCTTCGGCGAAACGACGCTGTCCGCCGACGAGGCGACGACGCTGGAGGCGCTCCTGCAGCGACGCCAGCGCGGGGAGCCCATCGCCCATCTGGTCGGGCAGCGGGAGTTCTGGTCGCTGCCGCTGTTTGTCTCCCCGGCGACGCTGATCCCCCGCCCGGATACCGAATGTCTGGTGGAGCAGGCGCTGGCGCGTCTGCCCGTCGCGCCGTGCCGTATTCTCGACCTCGGCACCGGGACCGGCGCCATTGCCCTGGCGCTGGCCAGCGAACGTCCTGACTGTGAAGTGATCGCGGTGGACGTGATGCCGGACGCCGTGGCGCTGGCGTTGCGTAATGCCGCCCATCTGGGCATTGCTAACGTGACGATACGGCAAAGCGACTGGTTCAGTGCGCTGGCCGGGCAGCGCTTCGCCATGATCGTCAGCAATCCCCCCTATATCGACGCCGCCGACCCGCATCTTGCCGAAGGCGATGTGCGTTTTGAGCCGTTGACGGCGCTGGTGGCAGGCGACCAGGGGCTGGCCGATCTGGCGCAGATTATCCGCGAGGGGCGGCAGTATCTGCAGCCCGGCGGCTGGATGCTGCTGGAGCATGGCTGGACCCAGGGCGAAGCGGTACGCGCCCTGTTTCGCGAGGCGGGCTATCTGGATGTCGCGACCTGCCGCGACTATGGCGACAATGAGCGTCTGACCCTCGGACGTTTACCCGACATGGAGAACGTTGGCTGATGAACTTATTCACGGCTGTCCTCTACCTGCACATCGCCAGCGTGGTGGTGTCGGTAGGATTGTTCGTTTTACGTTACTGGTGGATGTATCACCAGAGCCCGCTGCTGAACCAGCGGTGGGTGCGAATTGCGCCGCACTGCAGCGATACGCTGCTGTTTCTCAGCGGTGCGGGATTAATGGCGATAACGCACTACCTGCCGTTCACAGAAGACGGCGCATGGCTGACTGAAAAGCTGTTTGGCGTTATCATTTACATCGCATTAGGTTTTATCGCGCTGGGCCGTCGTCGTCCGCGCAGCCAGCAGAGCCGCTTTATCGCGTTCCTGCTGGCGCTGGTGGTGTTGTTTATCATCATTCAACTCGCCATCACAAGAATACCGATAGTGGGGTAGGTCATGGGGTCATTAGCGGATTTCGAATTTAACAAAGCGCCATTGTGTGATGGCATGGTCCTCATTTCTGAACAGGTCCGCGACGATTTTCCGACGCGTTTTGTCGAGGAAGAGCTGCAGCGGCTGCTGCGCCTCGCGCAGGAGGAGATTGCGCCTTCGTGGGACCAGGAACGCCAGATAGAACGCCTGCTGGCGCTGTTTTACGAGGAGTGGGGCTTTGGCGCCTCGCAGGGCGTTTATCGTCTATCCGACGCGCTATGGCTCGATAAAGTGCTGGTCAACCGCCAGGGGAGCGCGGTGTCATTAGGCGCGATCCTGCTGTGGATCGCCCAGCGCCTGGGGCTGCCGGTGGTGCCGGTGATCTTCCCGACCCAGATGCTGCTGCGCGCGGACCCGGAAACCAGCGAAGAGATGTGGCTGATTAATCCGTTCAACGGCGAAACCCTCGACGAACATACCCTGGAGGTATGGCTGAAGGGCAACATCGGGCCGGTGGCGGAACTGTTTAATGAAGATCTCGACGAAGCGGATAACGCCGAGGTGATCCGCAAGCTGCTGGACACCCTGAAGTCGGCGCTGATGGAAGAGCGGCAGATGGAGCTGGCCCTGCGCGCCAGCGAAGCGCTGCTGCAGTTTAACCCGGAAGATCCGTATGAGATCCGCGACCGCGGGCTGATATACGCCCAGCTGGATTGCGATCACGTGGCGCTGCTGGACCTGAGCTATTTTGTCGAGCAGTGTCCGGAGGATCCGATCAGCGAGATGATCCGCGCACAAGTCAACACGATTTCGCACAAACAAATTACATTGCATTAGTCTGGAACCATTCCGGTTACACCCTGATAAGGCGAATTTATGAAACAAAAAGTGGTTAGCATTGGTGATATCAACGTAGCGAACGACCTGCCGTTCGTGCTGTTCGGCGGGATGAACGTGCTGGAGTCACGCGATCTGGCGATGCGCATCTGCGAACATTACGTCACCGTTACGCAGAAGCTTGGCATCCCCTACGTCTTCAAAGCCTCCTTTGATAAAGCCAACCGTTCCTCCATTCACTCCTATCGTGGGCCGGGTCTGGAAGAAGGGATGAAGATTTTCCAGGAGCTGAAGCAGACCTTTGGCGTGAAAATCATCACCGACGTTCATGAAGCCAGCCAGGCGCAGCCGGTGGCTGACGTCGTGGACGTGATCCAGCTTCCCGCCTTCCTCGCGCGCCAGACTGACCTGGTGGAAGCGATGGCCAAAACCGGAGCGGTGATCAACGTCAAGAAACCGCAGTTCGTTAGCCCGGGCCAGATGGGCAACATCGTCGATAAATTCATCGAAGGTGGTAACGACAAAGTGATCCTCTGCGACCGCGGCGCGAACTTCGGTTACGACAACCTGGTGGTGGATATGCTCGGCTTCGGCGTGATGAAGAAAGCCTCCAACAACTCGCCGGTTATCTTCGACGTCACCCACGCGCTGCAGTGCCGCGACCCGTTTGGCGCTGCCTCCGGCGGTCGCCGCGCGCAGGTGAGCGAGCTGGCCCGCGCCGGTATGGCGGTGGGTATCGCCGGTCTGTTTATCGAAGCGCATCCGGATCCGGACCACGCGAAATGCGATGGCCCGTCCGCGCTGCCGCTGGATAAACTGGAACCGTTCCTCAAGCAGATGAAAGCGATTGACGATCTGGTGAAAAGCTTCGACGAGCTGGATACCAGCAAGTAAGCCTGACCGCATCACTGAAAAAGCCTGCCGGCGTCAAAACCGGCAGGCTTTTTTTTCGCCCGGACTCCGCCGGACGGGAAAGCGGGGTCAGGCGAAAATGGTCATCAGGTAGGCGGCGAACAGCGCCAGATGGGCCGCGCCGTTCAGCACATTGGTGCGTCCGGTGGAGAAGGAGATATGGCACAGCACCAGCGAGGCGACCATCACCACCATCTCCGGCGCGCCAAGGCCAAAGCGCAGCTCATTGCCGGTCAGGAAGGCGATGAGGGTGACCACCGGGACCGTCAGCGAGATGGTGGCCAGCACGGAGCCGAAGAACAGGTTCATCGCCCGCTGTACCTGATTGTTGAGCACCGCTTTGAGCGCGCCAAGGCCTTCCGGCGACAGGATCAGCAAGGCCACGAGGAAGCCGGTGAAGGCCACCGGGGCATTCATGCTGGTCAACAGCGTTTCCAACGGGTTGGCGTTCATTTTAGTGACGGCGATCACCGCCACCAGGTGCACCAGCAGCCAGGCGGTATGCCACCCGCTGCTGTGGGCGGACGGTTTACCGTGGTGCGGGTCGTCATCATCGCCGTCGTCTTCATGCTCGTAAACAAACAGACTCTGATGGGTTTTGGTCTGAATAAGCAGGAAAACGCCGTACATGGCCGCCGAAATCACCGCCACCAGCAGCGATTGCCCGGTGCTGAAGTTCGCGCCCGGCAGCGCCATGGGAAACACCAGCACGATAATCGCCAGCGGAAACAGGGCGATAAGATACTGCTTAATGCCGAACAGATTCATATATTGGGTGGCGAATTTACGCCCGCCCAGCAGCAGGGAGAAACCGACCAGACCGCCGGTGACGATCATAATGATGGAGTAGAGCGTATCACGCATCAGGGTCGGTGCGGCGTCGCCGGTGGCCATCAACGCGGAGATCAGACTGACCTCAAGGATAACCACCGACAGGCTGAGAATCAGGGAGCCGTAGGGTTCGCCCAGGCGGTGGGCGAGGACGTCGGCGTGGCGGACTACGCTGAAGGCGCTGCTTAAAATACCGACCAGCGCGAGGATATTAATCGCGATAACCACTGGCAGTGACTGGCTGCTGCCCCAGAAAAACAGCACCGCCAGCGCCAGCACCGGAAAGACGAGGGAAGACTCCTTATGGCGGGTTTTTACCGCCTCATGTGCATGGGTCATGAACCATCTCCATTTATGCAGGTGTTATAATTATAAAAACGCAGGGCGATAAAGTAACAGATTTTGGTAAATTTCTGCTGGATTTTTACTTAAGTTTACGGGTATCGAGAGATATCTTGATTAGTTTATTATAATTTGCGATTACGTTATTTTTATACTTATTATTCAGATAATTACTAAAATTCATTTTTAACTCATCATCGGCTTGATAGCCTGCCGCCTGCGTTCCAGACTTAAATTTTATGCTCAAACAGGAGGTCATTATGCCCTATAACAGTAAACAAGAGCTCCCCGACAGCGTTCAGCATGTTCTGCCTGCCCATGCGCAGGAAATTTATAAAGAAGCGTTTAACAGCGCCTGGGATCAATATAAAGATAAAGAGGAGCGGCGCGATGACGCCAGCCGTGAAGAGACGGCGCACAAAGTCGCCTGGGCGGCGGTGAAAAACAGTTACGAGAAAGGCGATGACGATAAGTGGCATAAGAAAAAATAATTGCTGACGCCGCTTTTATGCTTGCCAGCGCCCCGCTGATTGCTTATTGAAAGATAAAGCTGGATAATATTTCAGCAATATTGACGGATGCATGAGACGAACGCCGGGAAGCGGGCAGTGGCGGAGGTAGTAAACAGTGTTAACTCGTGATTTCTTGATGAATGCGGATTGTAAGACAGCGTTTGGCGCTATTGAGGAATCGCTACTCTGGTCGGCAGAACAACGCGCAGCCTCGCTGGCGGCGACGCTGGCCTGCCGCCCGGATGATGGCTCAGTATGGATCTTTGGCTACGGTTCGCTTATCTGGAACCCGGCGCTCAATTATCGCGAGTCCTGCACCGGCACGCTGCCGGGCTGGCACCGCGCGTTTTGCCTGCGGTTGACCGCCGGGCGCGGGAGCGCCTGCCAGCCGGGACGTATGCTGGCCCTGAAAGAGGGCGGTCGAACCACCGGCGTCGCTTATCGTCTGCCGGACGACACGCTGGAAGAAGAGCTGACGCTGCTGTGGAAACGGGAGATGATTACCGGCTGCTATCTGCCCACCTGGTGCAAGCTGGAGCTGGATGACGGGCGGACGGTAAATGCGCTGGTGTTTATTATGGATCCGCGTCATCCGCTATTTGAGCCGGATACCAGCGCCCAGGTCATTGCTCCGCTGATCGCCCGGGCCAGCGGGCCGCTCGGCACCAACGCTCAGTACCTGTTTTCGCTGGAACAGGCGTTGAGTAAGCTCGGGATGCACGACGCCAGTCTTGATGATCTGGTGGCCAGCGTCCGCGCGCTGTTGGGCGACAGCCCGACGCCGGGCCTGGCCTGAGCGCGCGGAAAAGAAAAACGCCCGGCATGGCCGGGCGTGTGTTAAGGCAGTGACTGTCATGCCGGAACGTAGCTGATGGAGTGCTCCAGTGACTGGCTGTGACTGTCGATAAGCACGTTCCAGGTGCCGCTGTAGGGCACCGTCAGATAGGCGCTGTCCCGATCCTGCACGCTCAGAATATCCGCATGGCTGTCGCCAGGAACCTTCGCGCTCATCAGATGAATATGGCAGCGCTCTGAGCACCGCACCACCAGCGTGTCACCGCCAAACAACGTCAAACTTGCTTTTACCATCGCCATTTTTGTACCCCGTTTCTGTCCCGCTACAGCATCCTGCCCACCCAGTCCTCGCGTGATATTGTTCACACTTTGCTCTGTGCATCACACCAAACGGCGCGGGTCGGGATGCTGATTTTGATCAAAAAAAGGGATAAAGATTAAACAAAAATGACGTTGTTCCTGAAAGCATTCAGCTAACGTTTTTTTTACCTCTTCAGGCGGCGAAACCTGATATTTCCTGCCGTTCGGCGGCGCAGATTTAGAAGGTCAGCACTTTATCTGCCGCCAGGGTCCACTGGGCCAGCTCAACGAGAGTGCCAACCTCCACCCCATCAACCAGCGGCAGTGCGCTGACCCTGCGGCCGTCCGCGCAGGTCTTGCATAGCTTCACGGGAACCTGCTGGGCGGTGAGGATCTCCAGCATCTGCTGCACATTATACCCTTCCGCCGGCTTCTGCCCGCGCAGCCCGGCGGTGACGGCGTCGGACATCAAAAACAGCTTGAGATCGAGGTCGGACTGCTGTTCGCGCAGGGCAATGGCCAGGCGCAGGCTGTTGAACAGGGATTCACTGCCGTAGGCGGCGCCGTTGGCGATAATCACAATACGTTGCATACAAACTCCTTCTTAAAGGCACGGTTATTGCTTTACCGCAGTATAAAGCGTTAACCCGGAGGAGGGGTATGAATAATACGACTGGTCACGCGGACGAGGCGACGGCCTGGCTGCAGCTGGCGCGCCGCCTGCAAAAACAACAGCTTCAGCAACTTGCCCGGCTGGGCGAGCTGGCAAGTCAGCTCAGCGCGCTGGTGCATATGCTGCAGTGCGAGCGCGGGGCGTCGAATATTTTTCTTTGCTCGGGCGGTCAGCTGTACGCGGCGGAGTGTCGGGCGGGTGGGGCGCTGGTTGATGAGCGGCTGGCCTTGTTCTATGCCGCCCTCGAACGGGCGCGCGCGGTCGCCGGCAGCGCGCTGTGCTGGCGCATCGCCCGGGCGGTCGGCGATCTGGCGCAGCTCCCGGCGCTGCGTGAGCAGGTCAGCCGCCGGCAGGTCGCCGCTGAAGCCGCGACGGAGCAGTTCAGCCGTATTATCCGCCATCTGCTGAATATCGTCCCGCAGCTCAATGACAGCATTGACGACCCGTCGGTAGCCGGGCGTATGGTCGCCCTGTACAGCTTTATGCAGGGAAAAGAGCTGGTGGGCCAGGAGCGCGCGCTGGGAGCATTGGGCTTTACCCGCGGTGAGTTCAGCGACAGCCTGCGCCAGCAGCTGGTGGACCGTATTGATGGTCAGCAGCCCTGCTTTGACAGCTTCCAGGCGCTGGGCAGTCCGGCGACGGTCCAGCTGTTTACGACCGAGTGCCAGGCCGGTCTGGACATCGAGCAACTGAGGCGGATCGCCTGCACCCGCCAGCCGGCGGCGGACGGCGGGGAAACGGCGCTGCGCTGGTTCGGCCTGCAAACCCAGCGGCTTGAGCAACTGCGCGAAGTGGAAGAGCAACTGATCGACGATCTGCTGGACGCCACCGACGCGCTGTTAGAAGACGACGCGCCTGGCTGGCTGGCCGGGGAGGAGAGCGACAGCGTGACGCCGCGGCTGGATAAACAGCTGCTGCCGCTGGTGCGCCAGCAGGCCTATGAGCTGCAACAGCTCTCCAGCCAGCTGGCTTCGCTGAAAGACGCGCTCGAGGAACGCAAGCTGATCGAAAAAGCGAAAAGCCTGCTGATGACTCATCAGGGGATGCCGGAGGAGCAGGCCTGGCAAACGCTGCGCAAGATGGCCATGGACAAGAATCAGCGGATGGTTGAGATAGCCCGCGCGCTGCTGATGGTGAAGGCGATCTGGCCATTAACCCCAAAGGAGTAGATGCACAATCGATGGGCATTCGCTGCCTGTCGGCGGTGCACTTTTGCCTGACAAACCGACCAGAGCGAAAGGAAAAGCCCGCCAGCGCGCCATAGCCAAAGCTGGCATCCCCTTTGCATTAGCATTAGTGAGTGAATAAAAGTCCGGGCGACGAACCAATGGCGGTTCGGGTGTCCGTGGATAAAGGCGTCCTGCAGTGCATATGCACTGTCGGGCGCTTTTTTTTTGCGCGTGTGGAGCGGATATGAGCGATAAGTTTTCAATTTCACGGCGGCGCTTGCTGCAGGCGGGGGCCGCGCTGGGCGGCGCGATGCTGCTGCCGGGCGTGATGCAGGCCGCATGGGCCGGCGGCTCGGACAGACCGGAGCAAACCACCGTGCGGGTAGGGTTTATTCCGCTGACCGACTGTGCGCCGCTGGCCATCGCCGCGGCGAAGGGGTTTGACAAAAAATATGGCATTACCCTGGCGCCGAGTAAGGAGGCCAGCTGGGCGGCGGTGCGCGACAAGCTGGTGGCCGGTGAACTGGACGCGGCGCATATACTTTATGGCCTGCTGTACGGTCTTGAACTGGGGATCGCCAGCAAGCCGCAGGCGATGGCTAATCTGATGACCCTCAACCGCAATGGTCAGGCCATCACCCTCTCCAGCGAACTGCAGGAGAAAGGGGTGATCGACCTCGGCGGACTGAAACGGCTGATCGACCGCAGCGCGCCGGGCAGCTACACCTTCGCCCATACCTTTCCCACCGGCACCCATGCCATGTGGCTTTACTACTGGCTGGCGAGCGCCGGCATCGATCCCTTTAACGATGTGCGCACCGTCGTGGTGCCGCCGCCGCAGATGGTGATGAACATGCGCATCGGCAATATGAGCGGCTTTTGCGTCGGCGAGCCGTGGAACGCCCGCGCCATTAACGACCGTATCGGCTTCACCGCGGCCACTTCCCAGGATATCTGGCCTGAGCATCCGGAAAAGGTGCTGGGCGCCCGTCGCGACTGGGTGGAACGCCACCCGAACACCGCCCGCGCGCTGGTGGCAGCCCTGATGGAGGCGCAGCGCTGGATCGCCGCCTCGGCGGAGAACACCCGGGAGACGGCCCGCCTGCTCGCCAGACGCGGCTGGCTCAATACCAAAGAGCAGTACCTCACCGGCCGGATGCTTGGGGAGTATGACAACGGCCTCGGCCGCCGCTGGCAGGATGCCCATCCGATGCGCTTTTACGCCGAGGGAGAGGTGAGCTTCCCCTGGCTGTCGGACGGGATGTGGTTCCTCACCCAGTTTCGTCGCTGGGGGCTGCTGAAGCAGGCTCCGGATTACCTCGCGGTGGCGTCGCGCCTTAACCGCATCGACGTCTGGCAGGCGGCCGCCCAGGCGGTCGGCGGGATCAGTACACCGGCGGCCACGATGCGCAGCAGCACACTGATGGACGGTACGGTCTGGAACGGGTCTGACCCGGAAGGCTACGCCCGCCATTTCGCTATTCAACGTAAGGGGGCATGAGATGAAGCAGGCACAACGTAAGCAACCGGTCGTCAGCGCGGAGAACGCGCCTGGCGAAGTCATTATCCTGCCGCCGGTGCAGGTCCGGCGCACCACGCCGACCGTCACGCGCTGGCTGCGTGAGCTCACCCAACGCCTGCTGCCCCCGCTGCTGGGGCTGGGGGTGCTGCTGCTGGCCTGGCAGCTGGCGGCGATGCACAGCAAAGGCTTTCCCACCCCGTTGAGCACGCTGGACTCGGCGCTGACGCTGTTCGCCGATCCGTTCTATCAGGACGGGCCGAATGACATGGGGATCGGCTGGAACGTGCTGGCCTCCCTGCAGCGCGTGGCGGTGGGCTTCGGCCTGGCGGCGCTGGCGGGCATTCCGCTGGGGTTTTTGATCGGCCGCTCGCTGTTCTTCGCCCGCATGTTTAATCCGCTGATTGCTCTGCTGCGCCCGGTCAGCCCGCTGGCCTGGCTGCCGATTGGCCTGCTGCTGTTCCAGAAGGCGGAGCCCGCCTCCAGCTGGACCATTTTTATCTGCTCCATCTGGCCGATGGTGATCAACACCGCGGAAGGCGTGCGGCGGATCCCGCAGGACTATCTCAACGTCGCCCGCGTCCTCCAGCTCTCAGAGTGGACGGTGATGCGCAAAATTCTCTTTCCGGCGGTGCTGCCGGCGGTGCTCACCGGCGTGCGCCTCTCCATCGGCATCGCCTGGCTGGTGATCGTGGCGGCGGAAATGCTCACCGGCGGGCTGGGGATCGGCTTCTGGATCTGGAACGAGTGGAACAACCTCAATGTGGAAAACATCATCATCGCCATCGTCATTATCGGCGTCGTCGGCCTGCTGCTGGAGCAGGGCCTGATGCTGCTCGCCCGCCGCTTTAGCTGGCAGGACAAATAAGGAGCCAATATGAAACCATTAATTCAGGTGCAGGCCGTCAGCCAGCGCTTCAACACCGCCAGCGGCGAGTTTCTGGCGCTACAGAATGTCTCCTTCGATATCGTCGAAGGGGAGACCATTAGCCTGATCGGCCACTCGGGGTGCGGAAAATCGACCCTGCTGAATCTGATCGCCGGGATCACGACCCCTACCGAGGGCGGACTGCTGTGCGATAACCGGGAAATCGCCGGGCCCGGGCCGGAGCGGGCGGTAGTTTTCCAGAACCACTCGCTGCTGCCGTGGCTGAGCTGTTTCGACAATGTGGCGCTGGCGGTGGATCAGGTGTTCCGTCGCACCATGAGCAAGCATGAGCGTCGGGAGTGGATTGAACACAACCTCGCTCGCGTGCAGATGAGTCATGCGCTGCATAAACGGCCCGGGGAGATCTCCGGCGGCATGAAGCAGCGGGTGGGTATCGCCCGGGCGCTGGCGATGAAGCCGAAAGTGCTGCTGCTTGATGAGCCCTTCGGCGCCCTGGACGCGCTGACCCGCGCTCACCTCCAGGACACGGTGATGCATATCCAGCAGGAGCTCAATACCACCATCGTCATGATCACCCACGACGTTGATGAAGCGGTGCTGCTTTCCGACAGGGTGCTGATGATGACCAACGGCCCGGCGGCGACGGTCGGCGAGATCCTCGCGGTCGATCTGCCGCGTCCGCGCCATCGCGTTCAGCTGGCGGACGACAGCCGGTACCACCATCTGCGCCAGCAGATCCTCCATTTCCTGTATGAAAAACAGCCGAAAGCGGCATAAGGAGGCGGTCATGACGCGGCGACTGGTGGTGATCGGTAACGGCATGGCGGCCACCCGGCTGGTGCAGCGGCTGGTTGAGCGCGACCCTGCGCGGTTTGCCATTACCGTCGTCGGCGACGAGCCGCACCCGGCCTATAACCGCATCCAGCTCTCGCCGCTGCTGGCTGGCGAAAAAACGGCATCACAGATCCCGTTGCTGCCGGCGGAGTGGTACACCCGGCACGGGGTGTGTCTGCGGTCTGGCGAGGCGGTGGATGAAGTGGATGTTGCGCAACGGCGGCTGCGCATCGCTGACGCCTGGCTGCCGTGGGACGAGCTGGTTTTCGCCACCGGCTCGCGGCCCTTTATCCCGCCGCTGCCGGGCATTGATCGTCCGCAGGTTATGCCCTTCCGCACCCTGGCGGACGTGGAACGTATTCTGGCGATACCCGGCCCGGCGGTGGTGATTGGCGGTGGGGTTCTGGGCGTGGAGGCGGCGGCGGCGCTGCGTCGCCGCGGCGGAGAGGTCACACTCCTGCATCGCGGCAGCGGCTTAATGGCGCCGCTGATCGACGCCTTTGCCGCCGATGAGCTCAGGCAGCAGCTTGAAGCGCGCGGCATTCGCTGCGTGCTGGAGTGCCGGATCGCCGCCATCGACGCCGACGGCGTGCGGCTGGCGGACGGGCGGGTATTCCGCGCCGCCCGAGTGGTGCTGGCGACCGGCGTGCAGCCCAACAGCCGTCTGGCGGCGCAGTCCGGCGTGCTGTGCCAGCAGGGGATCGTGGTTGACCGCCAGATGGCCGCCTCGCTGCCGGGGATCAGCGCCATTGGCGAGTGTTGCGAAATTGACGGCCAGACCTGGGGGCTGGTGGCTCCCTGCCTGCGCCAGGCCGAGGTGCTGGCGGATCGCCTGTGCGGCGCCCCCGGCGCGGGCTTTGTCTGGCAGGACGCCGGGACCCGCCTGAAGGTCACCGGCATTGAACTCTTTAGCGTCGGCGAACAGCAGGCCGGCGAACAGGATGACATCTATACCAGCTGGGATCCCATCGACCGGCACTATCGTCGCCTGCTGCTGCGCGACGGCCGCCTGCGCGGCGTGCTGCTGATGGGCGACTGTACCGCCGCCGCCGCGCTCACCGCGCGCCTGGAAAGCGACGAGCCCGCCACCGCGGACTGGCTTTTTGACCCTTCTTCAACGCAGCCGCAGGCTGCAGGAATAATGACGATGACGAAACCTGTATTAGTGCTGGTGGGACATGGCATGGTCGGCCACCATTTTCTCGAACAATGCGTGAGCCGCAACCTGCATCAGCAATATCGTATCGTGGTGTTTGGCGAAGAGCGTTACGCCGCCTACGACCGGGTGCATCTCTCCGAATATTTCGCCGGACGCAGCGCCGAATCGCTGTCGCTGGTGGCCGATGATTTCTTTCACCAGCACGGCATCGAACTCCGCCTCGGCAAGGCGGTGGCGACGATCGACCGCGACGCGCGGCTGGTGCGGGACGCCGAGGGGCATGAAACTCACTGGGATAAACTGGTGCTGGCGACCGGCTCCTATCCCTTTGTTCCGCCGATCCCTGGCAACGATCTCGACGGGTGCTTTGTCTATCGCACCCTTGACGATCTCGACCGTATCGCCGCCCATGCCGCCGCGGCGAAGACCGGGGTGGTGATCGGGGGCGGCCTGCTCGGGCTGGAGGCCGCCAACGCCCTGAAACAGCTGGGGCTGGAGACGCACGTGGTGGAGTTTGCCCCGAACCTGATGGCCGTCCAGTTGGATAACGGCGGGGCGGCGATGCTGCGGGAGAAGATCGTCGCCCTCGGCGTGGGGGTGCATACCAGCAAAGCCACCACCGCCATCGTGCGCGAGGCCGATGGCCTGCGGCTGAACTTTGCCGACGGCGGCACGCTGGCGGCCGACATGGTGGTCTTCTCGGCAGGGATCCGCCCGCAGGACGCGCTGGCCCGCGGCTGCGCGCTGCAGGTTGGCGAGCGCGGGGGGATTGGCATCGACGGCCAGTGCCGCACCACTGACCCGGACGTGCTGGCGATAGGCGAATGCGCCCTGTGGGATAATAAAATTTACGGCCTGGTGGCGCCGGGTTATCAGATGGCGCGGATCGCCGCGGCCACCCTCGCAGGAGAGGACGCCTGCTTTAGCGGCGCCGACATGAGCACCAAACTGAAGCTGCTGGGGGTTGACGTAGCCTCGTTTGGCGATGCGCAGGGGCGCACGCCGGGCTGCCAGAGCTATCAATGGACCGACGGTCCGCAGCAGGTTTACAAAAAAATCGTCGTCAGTCAGGACGGCAAAGCCCTGCTTGGCGGCGTGTTGGTGGGGGACGCCAGCGACTACGCCACGCTGCTGCAGATGATGCTGAACGGCATGGCGCTGCCGCCGCGTCCGGAGAGCCTGATCCTGCCGGCGCTGGAGGGGGCCGCGCCGAAGGCGCTGGGGGTGGCGGCGCTGCCCGACAGCGCGCCGATCTGCTCCTGCCATAGCGTCAGCAAAGGCGATATCTGCCAGGCGGTGAACAATGGCGCGGGGGATATGGCGGCGATAAAAAGCTGCACCAGAGCGGCCACCGGCTGCGGCGGCTGCAGCGCGCTGGTGAAACAGGTGATGGAGCACCAGCTGGCGGCGCAGGGCGTCGAAGTGAAAAAAGACGTCTGCGAGCATTTCCCGTGGTCGCGTCAGGAGATCTACCATCTGGTGCGGGTCAACCATATCCATACCTTCGAGCAGCTGATTAGCCGCTACGGCCAGGGGCACGGCTGCGAGGTTTGTAAACCGCTGGTGGCCTCGGTGCTGGCCTCCTGCTGGAACGAATACCTGCTGAAGCCGGCGCACCTGCCGCTGCAGGATACCAACGACCGCTATTTCGCCAACATTCAGAAGGACGGCACCTATTCGGTGGTGCCGCGGATGGCGGCGGGGGAAGTGACGCCGGACGGGCTGATCGCCATCGGGCAGATCGCCAAACGTTACCAGCTCTACAGCAAAGTGACCGGCGGCCAGCGCATCGACCTGTTTGGCGCGCGGCTGGAACAGCTGCCGGCGATCTGGCGCGAGCTGGCCGACGCCGGGTTTGAAACCGGCCACGCCTATGGCAAGTCGCTGCGCACGGTGAAGTCCTGCGTCGGCGCAACCTGGTGTCGCTACGGCGTGCAGGACTCCACCGGGCTCGCGGTGCGGCTCGAGCATCGCTATAAAGGGCTGCGCGCCCCGCACAAAATCAAGATGGCGGTCTCCGGCTGCACCCGCGAATGCGCCGAAGCCCAGGGCAAAGACATCGGGGTGATTGCCACCGACAAAGGCTGGAATCTCTACGTCTGCGGCAACGGCGGAATGAAGCCGCGTCACGCCGACCTGTTTGCCAGCGACCTCGACGAAGCGACGCTGATCCGCAGCATCGATCGTCTGCTGATGTTCTATATCCGTACCGCCGATCGCCTGCAGCGGACCAGCACCTGGATGGACAACCTGGAGGGCGGCGTGGCCTACCTGCGGCAGGTGGTGCTGGAGGATAGCCTCGGCATTGGCGAGGAGCTGGAACAGGAGATGGCCCGCATCGTCGACAGCTACCAGTGCGAGTGGCAGACCACGCTCAACGATCCCCAGCGCCTGGCGCTGTTCCGCTCCTTCGTGAACAGCGACCAGCCCGACGAGGCGGTGCAGCGCCACGATCTGCGCGGTCAGCCGCAGCCGTTGCCTGCTGAAGCGTTGCCTGAAGGCGAACTCCCATCCCGGCCGTGGCAGGCGATTTGCGACCTTGACGCCATCCCGGCGCAGGCGGGGATCGGCGCCCGGTTAGGGGAGCGGCAGATCGCCCTGTTCCGCTTTGGCGATCGGGTGTATGCCCTGGACAACCGCGAGCCGGGCAGCGCGGCCAACGTGCTGTCGCGGGGGCTGTTAGGGGACGTCGGCGGGGAACCGGTGGTGATCTCCCCGCTGTACAAACAGCGGATTCGCCTGCGCGACGGCTGGCCGTGCGACGGCGGTGAACAGGCAGTGCGCGCCTGGCCGGTGAAAGTGGAAAACGGCAAAGTGTGGGTGGGCAGCCAGCAGCTGCTGGCGCGAGCGGAGGCCTCCTGATGAAGACCATCCGAACGACCTGTCCCTACTGCGGCGTAGGCTGCGGCGTGCTGGCGAGCGTGGATGACGCGGGTCAGGTGAGCGTGCGCGGCGACGATCAGCACCCGGCCAACCTCGGCCGCCTGTGCGTCAAAGGGGCGGCACTAGGGGAGACCACGGGCCTGGCGGGGCGGCTGCTGGCGCCGGAGGTGGACGGCCAGCCGGTGGCCTGGTCTCAGGCGCTGGCGGAGACCGCTTCCCGCCTGCAACAGGTTATCGACCAGCACGGTCCGCAGGCGGTGGCCTTCTACGCCTCCGGCCAGCTGTTGACGGAGGATTACTATGCCGCCAACAAGCTGATGAAGGGATTTATCGGCGCGGCGAACATCGATACCAATTCGCGGCTGTGCATGTCTTCGGCGGTGACCGGCTACAAGCGGGCCTTTGGCGCCGACGTGGTGCCCTGTAGCTATGAGGATGTGGAAAACAGCGATCTGGTGGTGCTGGTCGGCTCGAACGCCGCCTGGGCGCACCCGGTGCTGTACCAGCGTCTGGCGCAGGCGAAGCGGGATAATCCCCGGCTACAGATCGTGGCGATAGACCCCCGGCGCACCGCCACCTGCGAAATCGCCGATCGCCATCTGGCGCTGGCGCCGGGAAGCGACGGCGGGCTGTTCGTGGGGTTGCTTAACGCCCTGGCGCAGGCCGGGGCCTGCGTCGACGGTTTTCGCGACGGCCCGCAGGCGCTGGCCGCCGCCCGCGGCTGGGACGTGGCGAAAGTGGCGGCTTTTTGCGGCCTGCCCGCCGATGAGGTGGCGGGTTTCTATCGCGATTTTATCGCCGCCCCGCGGGCCATCACCCTCTACACCATGGGAATTAACCAGTCAGCCAGCGGCAGCGACAAATGTAATGCCATCATCAACGTCCATCTGGCCAGCGGAAAGTATGGCCGCCGCGGCTGCGGCCCCTTTTCGCTGACCGGTCAACCCAACGCCATGGGCGGGCGCGAAGTCGGCGGGTTGGCGACGATGCTGGCGGCGCACATGGATTTTGTGCCAGACGATCTGCAGCGGCTGGCCCGCTTTTGGGGAACCGAGCGGCTGGCGCAGACCCCGGGGCTGACCGCCGTGGAGCTGTTTGCCGCCATCGGCCGCGGCGAGGTGAAAGCGGTGTGGATCATGGGCACCAACCCGGTGGTGTCGCTCCCCGACAGCCACGCGGTGAGCCAGGCGCTGGCCGGCTGTCCGCTGGTGATCGTCTCGGATGTCGCCGCTGAGACGGATACCGGACAATTCGCCCACATTCGCTTTCCGGCGCTGGCCTGGGGCGAGAAAAATGGCACGGTCACCAACTCGGAGCGGCGCATCTCCCGTCAGCGTAGCTTCCTGCCGCCGCCGGGGGAGGCGAAAGCGGACTGGTGGATCATCGCCAGAGTGGGGCAGGCGCTGGGGTATCGCGAGGCGTTTACCTGGCAGCATCCGCATGACGTCTTCCGCGAGCATGCGGCGCTGTCCGATTTCGAAAACGACGGCCAGCGGGCGTTTGATATCGGCGCGTTGGCGGATCTCAGCCGCGAGGCATGGGACGCTATGGCGCCGGTACGCTGGCCGGTCAGCCGCCGCCGCGCCGCCTGGGATGTCACGCGCGGCTGGCATAGCGATGGCAGGCTGCGGATGGTGCCAGTGACGCCTCAGCCGACCCTGGCGGCAACCGATGTCTTTTATCCGCTGATCCTCAACAGCGGGCGGATCCGCGATCAGTGGCACACCATGACCCGCACCGGCGCCGTGCCGCGGCTGATGCAGCATATCGCGGAGCCGGTGGTGGAGGTGGCGCCGCAGGACGCCGTTCGCTACCAGCTTGTCGCCGGCGGGCTGGCGCGGATCTGGTCGCGCCATGGGGTGATGGTGGCGAAAGTGGCGATCAGCGAAGGCCAGCGCCCCGGCTCGCTGTTTGTCCCAATGCACTGGAACAATCAGTCCGCCCGCCAGGGGCGGGTGAATAATCTGCTGGCCGCCGTCACGGACCCCCATTCCGCCCAGCCGGAGAGTAAACAGGCGGCGGTGGCCATCGCCCCCTGGCAGCCTGCCTGGCATAGCGAACTGTTTTGTCGCGAACCGCTGCCGTTTCCTGCGGCCTGGCACTGGCGGCGGCGGGCGGCGGCGGGCGTATTGCACTACTCGCTGGCCGGGGAGGCGTCAGCCCGACAGTGGCTCAGCGTCTGGTGCGCGCAGCGCGGCTGGCAGCTGCAGATAGCAGACGGCGGCGCGGTGTGGAACCTGCTGGCGTGGCATCAGGGGAGGCTGATGCTGGGCTGGTGGAGCGATGCGCGCGAGCCGGCGGTGGATAGCGCAGGGATAAGCGCCGCCTTCGCCGCGCCGCCGTCCGACGCCGCCCGGCGCCATGCGTTGCTCAGCGGCCGACCGGACGCCGCCGCCGCGCCGCCGGGGCGGATCGTCTGCAGCTGTTTTGGGGTGGGGGAGCGGGCGATCGGCGAGGCCATCGCCAGCGGCTGCGCCAGCGTTGGGGCTTTGGGCGCCAGGCTTAAGTGCGGGACCAACTGCGGCTCCTGCGTGCCGGAGCTCAACGCGCTGCTGACGGCGCAACCGGCCCGCGCCGGGGCGTAACGGCGCAGCGGCACCTTCTGTGGTTGGGCGACTATTTGCCCAACCGGTTTCAGCATATTCCTGGAATTGTCCGCAGGGCTGCGGGAGAAGGGAAAAAACGATAAACTAAAACTATCTTCCAATTTTTTTCTGCGAGCCCGCGCAAATCCTGTTGATGCCTGTGTCGTACCGTTTGCTGCCATCCCTGATCTTTCTCCTGCTGCTGCCGGGCGCTCCCGTCTGGGCGCTGACCGCCAGCGACACCGCTCTTACGCCCCAGGGAGAAGATCCCTTGCCCGATTTGGGGATCGCCCCGCAGGTCGATGACGACGCCAGACACTTTGCCGAAGTGGCGAAGAAATTCGGCGAGGCCAGCATGAGCGATAACGGACTGACGGCGGGCGAGCAGGCGCAGATGTTCGCCATCAACAAACTCGGCAATGAAGTGAGCCACCAGCTGGAGAGCTGGCTCTCGCCGTGGGGCAACGCCAATGTCGACCTGCTGGTCGATAAAGAGGGGAAGTTCACCGGCAGTAAAGGGAGCTGGTTCGTGCCATTGCAGGATAACGATCGCTACCTGACGTGGAACCAGTATTCGGTAACCCGGCGCGAGAACGATCTGGTGGGCAATATTGGGCTTGGCCAGCGCTGGCGGGTCGGCGGCTGGCTGCTGGGCTATAACTCGTTTTATGACAAGGTGCTGAGCGAAAGCCTGGCCCGCGGCAGCGTCGGCGCCGAGGCGTGGGGGGAATATCTCCGCCTGTCGGCGAACTACTATCATCCGCTGGGCGACTGGCAGCTGCGGGAGAATCAAACTCAGGAGCAGCGGATGGCCGCGGGGTATGACGTTACCGCCCAGGCGCGGCTGCCGTTTTATGAGCACATCAACACCAGCGTCAGCGTCGAACAGTACTTCGGCGACAGCGTCGATCTGTTTCACACCGGCACAGGCTACCATAACCCGGTGGCCGTCTCCGTCGGGCTCAATTATACCCCGGTCCCGCTGGTCACCGTGACCGCCAAGCATAAGCAAGGGGAAAATGGCGTCAGCCAGAACAACGTTGGCCTGAAGCTCAACTACCGCTTTGGCGTGCCGCTCAAGCAGCAGCTGGCGGCGGACGAGGTGGCGTTCAGTAACTCGCTGCGCGGCAGCCGCTTCGACAGCCCGGAGCGGGATAATCTGCCGGTCGTAGAGTATCGGCAGCGCAAAAATCTGACGGTCTACCTGGCCACGCCGCCCTGGGATCTGCAGTCCGGGGAGACGGTGCAGCTGAAGCTGCAGATCCATAGTCTGCACGGCATCAAGTCGCTGCACTGGCAGGGCGACACCCAGGCGCTCAGCCTGACGCCGCCGGTGGATGCCAGCAGCCCCGATGGCTGGAGCGTGATTATGCCGGTGTGGAACAGTGAACCGGGCGCCGCGAACCGCTGGCGCCTGTCGGTGGTGGTAGAGGATAAACAGGGGCAGCGCGTCTCCTCCAATGAGATCGTCCTGGCGCTGACTGAGCCGCTGGTCAAGTTCACCGCGCCTGGCGTCTCGTGGACGGACTCGCCTTAAAAAATTCGCTCCTGGTGGACCCATACCGCGGCTTCCACCCGGGATTTGAGCTTCATTTTCTTCAGCATGTGCTTGACGTGCACTTTGACGGTGCTTTCGGTGATATCCAGCCGGCGGGCGATCATTTTGTTCGGCAGCCCCTGGGCGATCAGCTTGAGGATGTCGCGCTCGCGCGGGGTCAGCTGGCTGATGTCGCGATCGGAGGTGGCGCGGTTGGCGCGCAGGCTGGCGGCCAGCACCGGGGTTAACGCTTCGCTTAATACCATCTCGCCGGCGGCGGCCTGCTGCAGCGCTTTCAGCAGATCTTCCGGCTCCATGTCTTTCAGCAGATAGCCATCGGCGCCGCGCTTGAGGGCGGTAACAACGTCCTCTTCATGGTTAGAGACGCTGAAGACCACCACCCGGCCAGACAGCGATTTCTCACGCAGTTTGTCCAGCGTCTCCAGACCGTTCATGCCCGGCATATTGAGGTCCAGCAGGATCAGGTCCGGATCCAGCGACTCCGCCAGCTCGATACCTTGCGCGCCATTGCTGGCTTCGCCAATCACCTGGATGTCCGGCGCCATGCTGATCAGTTGTTTCACGCCGGTGCGCAGCATCGGATGGTCGTCAATGAGAAGGATGGTTGCCCGTTCCTGTTGACTCATGGGGGTCTCCTTATTGGATGGAAAACGTTTTTTCCGGGATAAACGTGACGATCACTTCGGTCCCGCCGGTTTCCCGGCGCCGAACCTGACAGTCGCCGCGCAGACTTTGCGCGCGATCCCGCATAATGATTAAACCGTAATGGTTACTCCGCTCGGCGTGGTCCGGCACGCCGCGGCCGTTATCCGCCACCACCAGACGGACCTGATTATCGCGTTGTGACACCGTCACGGTGACTTGGGTCGCGCAGGCATGCTTCAGGGCATTGCTTAACGCTTCGCGGGCGATCTGCAGCAGGTGAATGGCCTGATGCGACGGCACAAAGCGCGGTGGGAGCTGATAATCAAGCTGCACCGTAAAGCCGAAGTGGGCGCTGTACTCCTGACAGCTGGCCTCCAGTGCCGGGCGCAGGCCTGGCTCGGTCAGCTGCAGGCGGAAGGTGGTCAACAGCTCACGCAGCTGGGCCCAGGAGGTATTCAGCTCGTTACGTATCTGCCCCAGCAGCTGGCGGCTCTCCGCCGGCAAGGCGTCGCCCTGCATCTGCAGGCAGCTGACCTGCATCTTCATACAGGATAGCGACTGGGCGATGGAATCATGCAGCTCGCGGGCGATAGTGGCCCGCTCTTCCATAACGATCAGCTGCTGCTGTTTCTCCTGATGGCGGTCCAGCGCCAGGGTGCTGGTCAGTTGTTCAACCACAGTATCCACCAGCTGCTGCTGATCGTGGCTGAGATGACGGCCAACCGGCAGCGTCGCCAGCAGGATGCCGTACTGATTATGCGCATCCGACAGCCGCCACTTCAGCGTCGTTCCGCCATCCGGCAGCGGCGGCAGGTTGCGTGGGCAGAGGTAGCAGCCCATGTCGTCACATTCATTATCCGAGTGGCAGGTAAACTCCTGATGGTTATCTTCATCTTCCAGATCGTAGACCCGCACCTCGATATCGCGCAGCAGCGTCAGACCCTGCAGACCGTTCAGCACCGGCGAAATGCGTTCGCAGAGCGGGGCGTTGGCGTGCAGCCGGCGGTTGGCCTGCCATAAGAAGGCGAGGATCTCGTTCTTCTGTTCCAGCCCGGCGGTCTTCTCCTGCACCCGGCGCTCCAGCACGGCGTAGCTTTCCGCCAGCTCTTCCGACATGTTATTTAGCGCCATGCCAAGGGTCGCCATTTCGTTGCGTCCGCTGATGTGCGCCCGCTGGGTGAAATCACGCTGGCTCACCGCTCGCGCCATGCTCAGCAGCTGTTTCCATGGCCGCAGCAGGCGGGCGCGTAGCCAGATGATGGTGAAGATCAACAGCAGCGCCATGCCGATGGCGAGGAGGCGATGGATCCAGACCACCCGTTCGATACGCTGCTCGGTGGTATGGTCGAATGCGGTGACCAGCTGGTCGATACGATCGACAAAGTCGGCGACATCCTGGGCGACCTCCGCCTGGTTGACCGCGCGCTGCATGCCGGGAGCCAGCGCCAGCTGCCAGTACTGCTGCAGGGCCTGCAGCTGGCGCTCCTGCCCGTCGCGGCGGGCGGAGTTTTGCAGCTCCGGACTGAAGACGGTGGCGGTCATATCATCGACCAGCTTTTGGTCGTGTTCATTCAGCGGGATCGCCGCCAGCAGCCGGTAGCTCTGCATGCGTAATGACCCGGCTTTGTTAATGGCGTGCGCGCTGCCCTGCACGCCGTTGACCAGGCGCGCGGAGATCGCCATACCGGCGACGCCAGTAAGGGTGGCAAGCAGGACGATCAACGCCAGTTGATTGACCAGCGTCAGCGGGGTAAAAAGACGTTTTAACATGGAATGCGTGGCTCCTGACCGGTCGTGTCCCCGGGAGTGGCGCTTATTCTCGGCTATCCCCTGGAGTATACCCATACCCACAAAGAGTTACTCCTTAATTGTCGGTGGTAGGCGCCGTTGGAAGAGGGGTTAGACGCATCCCGGCAGCCGTGTGAAAAACCACACTTTTTTTCCCACCATTCTCTACTCACTTCGGAGCATGGTTTATTTTCGCACAAATTAGCGCGCGCTTTTCCTTTGATTTATATCAACTTACCGCCCCGGGCAACCCCTAAGGTAGCGGCAGGAAAAATGAATAATCAGAGGTATCTATGAGTCAATCTTCCCTCCCGGAGAAGGCTAACCGCTCGGTCATTACCGACTGGCGGCCTGAAGATCCTGAATTCTGGCAACAGCGCGGCCACCATGTGGCGAGCCGCAATTTATGGATCTCCGTTCCCTGTCTGTTACTGGCGTTCTGCGTGTGGATGTTGTTCAGCGCCGTTGCCGTTAACCTCAACAAAGTGGGCTTTCAGTTTACGACCGATCAGCTGTTTATGCTGACCGCGCTGCCGGCGCTGTCAGGCGCCTTGTTGCGCGTGCCTTACGCTTTCATGGTACCGCTGTTCGGCGGCCGCCGCTGGACGGCGTTCAGTACCGGGATCATGATTGTACCGTGCGTGTGGCTGGGCTTTGCGGTCCAGGATACCTCTACGCCGTTTAGCGTCTTCGTGATCATCTCTCTGCTGTGCGGCTTCGCCGGGGCCAACTTCGCCTCCAGTATGGCCAATATCAGCTTCTTCTTCCCGAAAGCGAAGCAGGGCGGGGCGCTGGGCGTCAACGGCGGCCTTGGTAATATGGGCGTCAGCGTGATGCAGCTGGTCGCGCCGCTGGTGGTGTCGGTCTCGGTGTTTGCCATTTTTGGCGGGACCGGCAGCGAGCAGCCGGACGGCTCAATGCTGTATCTGGAAAACGCCGCGTGGATCTGGGTACCTTTCCTGATTATTTTCACCCTGGCGGCGTGGTTCTTTATGAACGACCTGTCGGCTTCTAAAGCTTCGCTGAGCGAACAGCTGCCGGTGCTCAAACGCCTGCACCTGTGGATCATGGCGCTGCTCTATCTGGCGACCTTCGGCTCCTTTATCGGTTTCTCCGCCGGTTTCGCCATGCTGTCAAAGACCCAGTTCCCGGACGTGCAGATCCTGCACTACGCCTTCTTCGGTCCGTTTATTGGCGCGCTGGCGCGTTCGATGGGCGGGGCGATCTCCGACCGTCTCGGCGGTACCCGCGTGACGCTGGTCAACTTTGTGGTGATGGCTGTCTTCTGTGCGCTGCTGTTCCTGACCCTGCCGACCAACGGCCAGGGCGGTAACTTCATCGCCTTCTTCGCGGTGTTTATGGTGCTGTTCCTGACCGCCGGGCTGGGGAGCGCTTCCACCTTCCAGATGATCTCCGTGATCTTCCGTAAGCTGACCATGGACCGGGTGAAGGCCCAGGGCGGCAGCGAAGCCCAGGCGATGCGCGAGGCGGCGACCGATACCGCGGCGGCGCTGGGCTTTATCTCCGCTATTGGCGCCATCGGCGGCTTCTTTATTCCGAAGGCGTTCGGTATCTCGCTGGATCTGACCGGCTCGCCGGCCGGCGCGATGAAAGTCTTCCTGATCTTCTATATCGCCTGCGTGATCATCACCTGGGCGGTATACGGCCGTAAGCGTCAGTAATTCGCCATCGTCGATGTTACTTCGTAAAGGCGTACTCCCGAAGGAGGCGCCTTTTTTTACCGGCCTATTTAGTTACAACATACTAATAGGTGATTGTATGCGTATTGGCCACTGAGCCGGGAAGGGACGGCTTGCCAGCGTCACTGCTCTACCCCTTAATACCTCCCTGGTGAACAATTCCGCGCCTGGTGACCCATTTTTCGTTAAAAACCATTAAAAAACATGCAGTTAAAAAATCGAGATTACTACCACCTTGGTGGTAAATGCCAATTTCCGCCGCGATAACAAGCCAGTCCGTATTGATCGCTATCAATTCCCGTCCGCTTTCATAGCGTTACCTTCGCTGCAAATCCAGCAATGTCGATTTATCAGAGAGCCGTCAGGCTCCATATCAGGAGAAACCCGATGAGTAAATTCCTGGACCGGTTTCGCTACTTCAAACAGAAGGGTGAAACCTTTGCCGATGGGCACGGCCAGCTTCTAAACACCAACCGGGACTGGGAGGATGGATACCGTCAACGTTGGCAGCATGACAAAATTGTGCGTTCCACTCACGGTGTCAACTGCACCGGTTCATGCAGCTGGAAGATTTATGTCAAAAACGGACTGGTGACCTGGGAAACCCAGCAAACGGACTATCCGCGCACCCGTCCGGACCTGCCAAACCACGAACCACGCGGCTGCCCGCGCGGCGCCAGCTACTCCTGGTATCTGTACAGCGCGAACCGCCTGAAATACCCGCTGATGCGCAAACGCCTGATGAAGATGTGGCGGGAAGCGAAGGTCCAGCATAGCGATCCGGTTGAGGCATGGGCCTCGATTATCGAAGACGCCGACAAAGCGAAAAGCTTCAAGCAGGCTCGCGGTCGCGGCGGGTTTGTCCGCTCCTCCTGGCAGGAAGTGAATGAGCTGATTGCCGCCTCCAACGTTTATACCGTGAAAACTTACGGTCCGGATCGCGTGGCCGGCTTCTCGCCGATCCCGGCGATGTCGATGGTCTCCTACGCCTCCGGCGCCCGTTACCTGTCGCTGATCGGCGGTACCTGCCTGAGCTTCTACGACTGGTACTGCGACCTGCCACCGGCCTCGCCGATGACCTGGGGCGAGCAGACCGACGTGCCGGAATCCGCCGACTGGTACAACTCCAGCTATATCATCGCCTGGGGCTCCAACGTGCCACAGACCCGTACCCCGGATGCGCACTTCTTTACCGAAGTTCGCTATAAAGGGACCAAAACTGTCGCCATCACCCCGGACTACGCCGAAATCGCCAAGCTCTGCGATCTGTGGCTGGCGCCGAAGCAGGGTACCGATGCCGCGATGGCGCTGGCGATGGGCCACGTGATGCTGCGTGAGTTCCATCTTGATAAACCGAGCCAGTACTTCACCGATTACGTGCGTCGCTACACCGACATGCCGATGCTGGTGATGCTTGAGGAGCGCGACGGCTATTACGCCGCCGGCCGCACGCTGCGCGCGTCCGACCTCGTGGATTCCCTTGGTCAGGAGAAGAATCCGGAATGGAAAACCGTCGCCTTTGATGAGAAGGGCGATCTGACCGTGCCGAACGGTTCCCTCGGATTCCGCTGGGGCGACAAAGGCAAATGGAACCTCGAACAGCGCGACGGTAAAACCGGCGAAGAGATTGAGCTGCGTCTGAGCCTGCTGGGCAGCCATGACGAGGTCGCGGACGTCGGCTTCCCGTACTTCGGCGGCGAAGGTTCTGAACACTTCAACAAAGTCGCGCTGGAAAACATTCTGCTGCACAAACTGCCGGTTAAACGCCTGCAGCTGGCTGACGGCTCCACCGCCCTGGTGACCACCGTGTACGACCTGACCATGGCCAACTATGGCCTGGAGCGCGGTCTGAACGATGACAACTGCGCCGCCAGCTATGATGAAGTGAAAGCCTACACTCCGGCCTGGGCGGAGAAAATTACCGGCGTCTCCCGCGCGCATATTATCCGTACCGCCCGCGAGTTTGCCGATAACGCCGATAAAACCCATGGTCGGTCGATGATTATCGTCGGGGCGGGTCTCAACCACTGGTTCCACCTCGACATGAACTACCGCGGTCTGATCAACATGCTGATCTTCTGCGGTTGCGTCGGCCAGAGCGGCGGCGGTTGGGCGCACTATGTGGGCCAGGAAAAACTGCGTCCGCAGACCGGCTGGCAGCCGCTGGCGTTCGCCCTTGACTGGCAACGCCCGGCACGTCATATGAACAGCACCTCGTACTTCTATAACCACTCCAGCCAGTGGCGCTATGAAAGCGTGACCGCGCAGGAGCTGCTCTCGCCGATGGCGGATAAATCCCGCTACAGCGGCCATCTGATCGACTTCAACGTCCGCGCCGAGCGGATGGGCTGGCTGCCGTCGGCGCCGCAGCTGGGCGTAAACCCGCTGCGCATCGCCGATGAGGCGAAAAAAGCGGGCATGACGCCGGTGGATTACACCGTCAAATCTCTGAAGGAGGGATCGATTCGCTTTGCGGCAGAGCAGCCGGAAAACGGAAAAAACCATCCGCGTAACCTGTTTATCTGGCGTTCCAACCTGCTGGGCTCCTCCGGTAAAGGCCATGAGTACATGCTCAAGTACCTGTTGGGTACGGAGAACGGCATTCAGGGTAAAGACCTTGGCAAGCAGGGCGGCGTGAAGCCGGAAGAAGTCGAATGGCGCGATAACGGCCTCGACGGCAAACTGGACCTGGTGGTGACCCTCGACTTCCGTCTGTCGAGCACCTGTCTCTACTCCGACATCGTGCTGCCGACCGCCACCTGGTACGAAAAAGACGACATGAATACCTCGGATATGCATCCGTTTATTCATCCGCTGTCAGCGGCCGTTGACCCGGCCTGGGAATCGAAGAGTGACTGGGATATCTACAAAGGTATCGCGAAGAAATTCTCTGAAGTGTGCGTGGGCCACCTCGGTAAAGAAACCGACGTCGTTACGCTGCCGATCCAGCATGATTCCGCCGCGGAAATGGCGCAGCCGCTGGACGTCAAAGACTGGAAGAAGGGCGAATGTGACCTGATTCCAGGGAAAACCGCCCCGCATATTATTCCGGTCGAGCGTGATTACCCGGCGACTTATGAGCGCTTCACCTCCATTGGCCCGCTGCTGGAAACCATCGGCAACGGCGGGAAAGGCATCGCCTGGAATACCCAGAGCGAAATGGACCTGCTGCGTAAGCTCAACTACACCAAGGCCGAAGGCCCGGCGAAAGGTCAGCCGAAGCTGGAAACGGCCATCGACGCCGCGGAGATGATCCTCACCCTGGCGCCGGAAACGAACGGTCAGGTGGCGGTGAAGGCGTGGAAAGCGCTGAGCGAAATCACCGGCCGCGAGCACGCGCACCTGGCGCTGAACAAAGAAGACGAGAAGATCCGTTTCCGCGATATTCAGGCGCAGCCGCGGAAAATCATCTCCAGCCCGACCTGGTCCGGGCTGGAAGACGAACACGTCTCCTATAACGCCGGATACACCAACGTTCACGAGCTGATCCCATGGCGTACCCTGTCCGGTCGTCAGTCGCTGTATCAGGATCACCAGTGGATGCGCGACTTTGGCGAGAGCCTGCTGGTTTATCGTCCGCCGATTGACACCCGCTCGGTGAAAGCGGTGATGGGCGAGAAGTCCAACGGCAACCCGGAGAAGGCGCTGAACTTCCTGACGCCGCACCAGAAATGGGGTATCCACTCGACCTACAGCGATAACCTGCTGATGCTGACCCTGTCACGCGGCGGTCCGATCGTCTGGATGAGCGAGGCGGATGCGAAAGATCTGGGTATCGAAGATAACGACTGGATCGAAGTGTTCAACGCCAACGGCGCCCTGACGGCGCGCGCGGTGGTGAGCCAGCGCGTGCCGGCCGGGATGACCATGATGTACCACGCGCAGGAACGCATCGTGAACCTGCCTGGCTCTGAAGTCACCGGCCAGCGCGGCGGGATCCATAACTCGGTTACCCGTATTACGCCGAAACCGACCCATATGATCGGCGGCTATGGCCATCTGGCCTATGGCTTTAACTACTACGGCACCGTCGGCTCCAACCGCGATGAGTTTGTGGTGGTACGTAAGATGAAGAACATTAACTGGTTAGACGGCGAAGGCAATGACCAGGTACAGGAGAGCGTAAAATGAAAATTCGTTCACAAGTCGGCATGGTGCTGAATCTCGATAAATGTATCGGCTGCCACACCTGCTCGGTAACCTGTAAAAACGTCTGGACCAGCCGGGAAGGGATGGAGTACGCCTGGTTCAATAACGTGGAGAGTAAGCCTGGCGTCGGTTTTCCGAACGACTGGGAAAACCAGGAGAAATGGAAGGGCGGCTGGATCCGCAAAATCAACGGCAAGCTGCAGCCGCGCATGGGCAACCGCGCGATGCTGTTAGGTAAAATCTTCGCGAACCCGCATCTGCCGGGCATTGATGATTACTACGAGCCGTTCGATTACGACTACCAGAACCTGCATAACGCCCCGGAGAGTAAACACCAGCCGATCGCCCGTCCGCGCTCGCTGATCACCGGCCAGCGGATGGACAAGATCACCAGCGGTCCGAACTGGGAAGAGATCCTCGGCGGCGAGTTTGAAAAGCGCGCCAAAGACCAGAACTTCGACAACATGCAGAAGGCGATGTACGGCCAGTTCGAGAACACCTTCATGATGTATCTGCCGCGCCTGTGCGAGCACTGCCTGAATCCGGCGTGCGTCGCAACCTGCCCGAGCGGCGCCATCTATAAGCGTGAAGAAGACGGCATCGTGCTGATCGACCAGGACAAGTGCCGCGGCTGGCGGATGTGCATCACCGGCTGCCCGTACAAGAAGATCTACTTCAACTGGAAGAGCGGGAAATCTGAGAAGTGCATCTTCTGCTACCCGCGTATTGAATCCGGAATGCCGACGGTATGCTCCGAAACCTGCGTGGGCCGAATCCGCTACCTCGGCGTCCTGCTGTATGACGCGGACGCGATCGAAAATGCCGCCAGCACCGAGAACGAGAAAGATCTCTATCAGCGTCAACTGGACGTGTTCCTCGATCCGAACGACCCGAAAGTGATTGAGCAGGCGCTGAAAGATGGCGTACCGCAGGGCGTGATTGAAGCCGCGCAGCAGTCGCCGGTCTGGAAAATGGCGATGGACTGGAAGCTGGCCCTGCCGCTGCACCCGGAATATCGCACCCTGCCGATGGTTTGGTACGTGCCGCCGCTGTCGCCGATTCAGTCCGCCGCCGATGCCGGCGAACTGGGCAGCAACGGGATCCTGCCGGACGTGGAAAGCCTGCGTATTCCGGTGCAGTATCTGGCGAATCTGCTGACCGCCGGCGATACCCAACCGGTCCTGTTGGCCCTGAAGCGGATGCTGGCGATGCGTCACTATAAGCGGGCGGAAACCGTTGACGGCGTTGTCGATACCCGCGCGCTGGAAGAGGTGGGCTTAAGCGAAGCGCAGGCTCAGGAGATGTACCGCTACCTGGCGATCGCCAACTACGAAGATCGTTTCGTGGTGCCGAGCAGCCATCGGGAACAGGCGCGGGAAGCGTTTCCGGAGAAAAATGGCTGCGGCTTTAGCTTTGGCGACGGCTGCCACGGCTCTGACAGCCAGTTCAACCTGTTCAACAGCCGTCGCATCGACGCCATCGACGTGACCAGCAAAACGGAGCCGCACGCATGATTGAACTTGTGATTGTGTCGCGTTTGCTCGAATACCCTGACGCTGCCTTATGGCAGCATCAGCAGGAGATGTTCGAGGCGCTCGCGTCATCGGAGAAACTCGGCAAAGAAGATGCTCACGCGCTGGGCGTTTTTCTGCGCGATCTGCTGGCTCAGGATCCGCTGGATGCCCAGGCGGCCTACAGCGAACTGTTTGACCGCGGCCGGGCCACCTCGCTGCTGCTGTTTGAACACGTGCACGGCGAATCCCGCGATCGCGGCCAGGCGATGGTTGACCTGATGGCGCAGTATGAGCGCCACGGTCTGCTGCTCGATAGCCATGAGCTGCCGGATCATCTGCCGCTGTATCTGGAGTATCTGGCGCAGCTGCCGGAAGAGGAAGCCCTTGGCGGCCTGCGGGACGTCGCGCCGATCCTCGGCCTGCTCAGCGCGCGCCTGCAGCAGCGCGAGAGCCGCTATGCGGTGCTGTTCGAGCTGCTGCTGAAGCTGGCCAACACTCAGGTCGACAGCCAGAAAGTGGCGGAGAAGATTGCCGACGAAGCCCGCGACGATACGCCGCAGGCGCTGGACGCAGTCTGGGAAGAAGAACAGGTTAAATTCTTTGCCGACCAGGGCTGCGGCGAGTCGGAGATTTCCGCTCACCAGCGTCGTTTTGCCGGAGCCGTGGCCCCGCAATATCTGAATATCTCTAACGGAGGACAGCAATAATGCACTTCCTTAATATGTTCTTCTTTGACATTTATCCGTACATTGCGGGCTCGGTGTTTCTGATCGGCAGCTGGCTGCGCTATGACTACGGTCAGTACACCTGGCGCGCGGCCTCCAGCCAGATGCTGGACCGTAAAGGGATGAATCTGGCGTCGAACCTGTTCCATATCGGCATCCTCGGCATTTTCGCCGGCCACTTCCTCGGCATGCTGACGCCGCACTGGATGTATGAATCCTTCCTGCCGATCGACGTCAAGCAGAAGATGGCGATGATCGCCGGCGGCGCCTGCGGCGTGATGACCCTGGTGGGCGGTTTACTGCTGCTCAAGCGTCGTCTGCTCAGCCCGCGCGTTCGCGCCACCACCACCGGTGCGGATATTCTGATCCTCTCCCTGCTGATGGTGCAGTGTGCGTTGGGCCTGCTGACGATCCCGTTCTCAGCCCAGCATATGGACGGCAGCGAAATGATGAAGCTGGTCGGCTGGGCGCAGTCGGTGGTCACCTTCCACGGCGGTGCGTCGCAGCACCTGGATGGCGTGGCGTTTATCTTCCGCGTCCACCTGGTGCTGGGTATGACCCTGTTCCTGCTGTTCCCGTTTTCCCGTCTGGTTCATATCTGGAGCGCGCCGGTAGAGTACCTGACGCGCAAATACCAGATTGTTCGCGCCCGTCGCTAACTGGCCCGCGACTGCTGACTGACCCCGCTCTGGCGGGGTTTTTTTTCGCCCCAGCCGAGGTTATTCCCCGCGGCGGCAAACAGAATCAGCATCCCGCCGCACCACTGCACAGGGGTTAACGCATGGTGGAAGACCAGATAGTCGACCCCCATCGCCACCAGTGGATAAATAAAGGAGAGTGAACCGGTAATGGGCGTTGGCAGCTTCTGTATCGCGCTATATAAAAGCTGATACATGATCCCGGTATGGACGACGCCGAGGATCAGCAGATAGCGCCAGGGAAAGCTGGCAGAAAACGCGGGCATTTGCACCAGCGGCAGCAGCATCGCGACGCCGACCAGCACCTGAATAAAGGCAATATGCTGAGCAGGGAGCGGATGCAGTTTGCGGGCGATAATGGCGGTCAGAGCATAGAAAAATGCTGCGCCTAATGCCAGCAAAACGCCGGTCGCGAGACTATCGCCGTGCGCCGGGGCAAGCTCGCTTGACAGCAGGATCACCACGCCGCCGAAGGCCAGCAGTAACCATCCCCATTTTACGGCGCTGACCCGTTCCCCCAGCACCATGCCCATCAGTACCAGCATAAACGGCTGGGTGTTGTAGACCACCGTGGCCATGCCAATTGAAATACGCGAGTAGGCGGCAAAAAGCAGCAGCCAGTTGATGACCAGCGCAATGCCGCCAAGCACCGCGAGGGCGAGGGTGAAGCGCGTGAGGCGACTGAAGGGTTGGCGGCTGAGAACGATAAACAGCAGCAGGGTCAGCGCGCCAATCAGGCAGCGCCAGAACACCACATCAATTACCGGCAAACCCGAGAGCAGCACGAACGCGCCGATCGAGCCAGAAATTATCATCGCCAGGCTCATTTGCCAGACGCCGCGGGTAAGTTGCATATTTCACCTCCAGAAGTTTTCCATTATTGTGCGAAAAATCCTGACAGCCTGACATGGCTGAATTAAGGTAAGCAGGGGGAAATTCCTTTCATAATTAGGTAAAAACCATGAATGACTTACTTGATGAAATTGACCGGGCGATCCTCGCTTGCCTGACTCAGGACGCCAGAGTCTCGTTGAAGGTATTGAGCGCGCGGGTGGGGCTGACCTCGCCGAGCACCGCCGAGCGGGTGAAGCGCCTGGAGGAGCGGGGGGTGATCCAGGGCTATGGGGCGCGGGTGAATCTCGCCGCGCTGGGCTACAGCCTGCAGGCGCTGGTGCGGGTCCGGCCGCTGCCTGGTCTGCTGCAGAAGGTGGATAAATATATCCAGGCGATGCCGGAGTGCATCGAAAGTGACAAAGTGACCGGAGAGGATTGTTTCGTGATGCGACTGGTGGTGCGTGATATTGCCCAACTGGATACGCTGCTTGACGGCCTGGCTGAATTTGCTCAGTGCAATACCTCGGTAGTGAAGAGTTCGCCGGTGAAGAGACGACTGCCCCCGCTGTGAGTTTCCCGGAGGCAGTGAGGCGCACCAGTCCGGGCTGCCAAACGGCACCATCTGTAGCCTCGCTAAGCGAAGCGCGAGCGAGGAGGTAGCAATACAGGTGGTTGCAGAGAGCGCGAGAATGGTGGGGGAAGGATAACTCGGCGCTAAAGCGCCTCGCCCTTCGGGCCGTTGCCTGCGGCAACGGCTCGAGTCGAACCTTGGTCGAAACTTCTCATCCTCCCCCGTAGGGGAGAATATAGCATGTAGCCTCGCTAAGCGAAGCGCGAGCGAGGAGATAGCAGCACAGGTGGCTGAAGAGAGTGCAACAGTAGTGGGGGAAGGATGACTCGGCGCTAAAGCGCCTCGCCCTTCGGGCCGTTGCTTGCGGCAACGTTCTCTCGCTACGCTCGAGTCGAACCTTCCCCAGTCGAAGCTTCTCATCCTTCCCTGTGGGGCAGAATATAGAGTATCGCAAGTGAAGTAAGTTGGGTAATACATGAAGAGATGGTGGTGGGGGAAGGATGACTCGGCGCTAAAGCGCCTCGCCCTTCGGGCCGTTGCCTGCGGCAACGTTCTCTCGCTACGCTCGAGTCGAACCTGAGTCGAAGCTTCTCATCCTTCCCCGTGGGGCAGAATATAAAAGATCGTCGAGTAGTCGAATTGGGAAGTTTTTTAAGAAGATGGTGGTGGGGGAAGGATTCGAACCTTCGAAGTCGATGACGGCAGATTTACAGTCTGCTCCCTTTGGCCGCTCGGGAACCCCACCACGGGGTAATGCTTAGTACTGGCCTGCTTCCTTCTCGGGAAGCGGGGCGCATCATACCAAATGATGCGCCCCTGTAAAGCATTCCTTTGACAAAAATAAACTGGTTGCCTGATTTTTACCCGTAACGCCGTAAAGCTAACCAATTCATTTCTCAGTCGATTAAAGAATAATCGTCCGGTTACCGTAGACGAAGACGCGCTGCGCCAGGACCTGATACAGCGCCCGGCTCAATACGTTTTTTTCGACATCGCGCCCGGCACGCATCATATCTTCTGCGGTATAAGTATGATCGACGTGAATGACGTCCTGCATAATGATGGGACCTTCGTCCAGGTTATCATTCACGTAGTGGGCGGTGGCGCCGATGATCTTCACACCGCGCTCATAGGCCTGATGATACGGACGCGCGCCGATAAACGCCGGCAGGAACGAGTGGTGAATATTAATGATCTTGTTCGGGAAACGAGCGACAAATTCCGGCGTAAGAACGCGCATATACTTGGCCAGCACCACGTAATCCGGTTCGTGGGCGGCAATCGCGTCGCCCATCTGCTTGTCGTGCTCTTCGCGGCTCAGCCCTTCATGGCTGACCAGTTCAAACGGGATGCCAAAACGTTCCACCAGCGGGCGCAGGGTGTCATGGTTGCCAATAACCGCGGCAATGTCGACATCCAGCCCACCGTAGTTGGCTTTCATCAGCAGATCGCCGAGGCAGTGCGCCTCTTTCGTCACCAGAATCACTACCCGGCGGCGGCCTGCCGGATTGAGTTCACGAATCGAGCCTTCCGGCAGGGCGCTGTCCAGATCGGCCAGCAGAATAGCGTCGTTGAAGATGCCTTCCAGTTCGGTGCGCATAAAGAAACGACCGGTACGGTGGTCAACAAATTCGTTGTTCTGCACAATGTTAAGTTCGTGCTTGTAGCAGATATTGGTGATACGCGCGATGAGGCCTTTCTGATCAGGGCAAATAGTGCGTAGTACTTTACGTTGTAATGAATGCATCGCGAGGAAAATCCTGTAGTGTTTGCAAGCGCTGCGGTAGCGTTACTGGCCGCAGCATTTTTTAAATTTTTTACCTGAACCGCAAGGGCAGGGGTCGTTACGGCCAATCAGCGGCCGTGTCCCGTCGATATAGTACCACTGTCCATTTTCTTTTAAGAATCTGGAACGTTCAATAATGGCGCCCGGGCGGTTATTGTCATTAAAGCGGGCGATAAAGCTGACAAAGCCTTCATTGGCGGCTCGTCCATCATCGCTGGCGAACAGGGTTAAGCCCAGCCATTCGGTGTGGGCAAAGCCTTTCTCCAGTTCGGCGCGAAACTGCTGCGCCTGACAGGACGGATGCCAGGTTTTGATCAGATAGTCGGCATCTTTCATGACGAACGCGCTGTAACGGGAGCGCATAAGCTGTGACGGGCCTGGTGCAAGCTCAGCGCCGGACAGATATCGCTGGCAACATGAGCTATACTCCAGTGCGCTGCCACAGGGGCATAATTGCGACAAAACTGCCTCCATGGAAGAAAGAGTAACGGCGCTTCTACGCCAAAGGGCTTTATGTTAACTGAGCCGTGACAATGTTGCCACGCTCAGAGTGGAAGGATAGTTATCAGTACTAATGAGAAAGCTTAAAATTGGTCTGGCGTTAGGTGCGGGCGCCGCCCGCGGATGGTCGCATATTGGCGTCATCAACGCCCTCCAGCAGGCCGGCATTGAGATTGATATCGTGGCCGGTTGCTCTATCGGTTCGCTGGTAGGGGCGGCGTATGCCTGTAACCGACTCCCGGCCCTTGAGTCCTGGGTCTGCTCTTTCAGTAACTGGGACGTTCTGAAACTGATGGACCTCTCCTGGCGCCGCGGTGGACTACTGCGGGGTGAAAAGGTGTTCAATCATTATCGCCGCATCATGCCCGTGACCGATATCGAACACTGCGAGCGGCGATTTGCCGCCGTCGCGACAAATTTAAGCACTGGCCGGGAGCTGTGGTTTACCGAAGGCGATCTGCACTTAGCGATTCGAGCCTCCTGCAGTATGCCGGGGTTAATGTCGCCGGTCAGGCATAACGGTTACTGGCTGGTCGATGGCGCGGTGGTCAATCCGGTTCCCGTATCGCTTACGCGGGCAATGGGGGCGGATATCGTGATTGCCGTGGATTTGCAACATGATGCCCACCTTATGCAGCAGGATTTATTCTCCCTCGAAACGCCGCGGCGGGAAGCCGAAGCGAAGGAGGGGCCATGGCATACTCGTCTGCGCGCACGCTTGACGCAAATGAGTTCCCGCCGTACGGCCGTGACGCCGACGGCGATGGAGATCATGACCACCTCTATCCAGGTCCTGGAGAACCGTCTTAAACGCAATCGTATGGCGGGTGACCCGCCGGATATCCTGTTGCAACCGTACTGTCCGCAAGTCTCGACGCTTGATTTCCATCGCGCCGGCGAGGCGATTACCGCAGGGCAGTTGGCGGTAGAAAAGAAAATGGATGAATTATTACCCTTAGTGCGTACCGCGATTTAACGCACGAGTACCTGACTTAAGCAAATTCTGACAGGCGATAGTGAGAATAGCGTGCCACTATTGAATTATCGTCAGCCAGGGGAGATATCATGACGCAGCCATTGGCGGGAAAACAGATTCTGATAGTTGAAGACGAACCCGTTTTCCGCTCACTCTTGCATGGATGGCTGACCTCGCTGGGAGCAACAACCTTCCAGGCGGAAGATGGCAAGGATGCCCTGCATAAAATGACGGAGGTGCATCCGGACCTGATGATTTGCGACATTTCGATGCCGAGAATGAACGGTCTGGAGCTGGTGGAGACGTTGCGTAATCGCGGCGAGCAGCTACCGATCCTGATGATTTCCGCTACCGAAAACATGGCCGATATAGCCAAAGCGTTGCGGCTTGGCGTTCAGGACGTGTTGTTAAAGCCAGTAAAAGATTTCGATCGCCTGCGCGAAACCGTTTATGCCTGCCTCTATCCTGCGATGTTCAGTTCACGGGTGGAAGAGGAAGAGCGATTATTTGAGGACTGGGACGCGCTGGTCAGTAATCCCATTGCGGCTTCACGATTACTGCAGGAATTACAGCCGCCGGTGCAACAGGAAATGTCGCACTGCCGCATTCATTATCGCCAGCTGGTGTCGGCGGATAAACCCGGTCTGGTACTCGATATCGCCCCGCTCTCGGACAATGATTTGGCCTTCTATTGTCTGGATGTCACACGGGCAGGAGATAATGGCGTCCTGGCCGCTTTATTATTGCGCGCGTTGTTCAATGGCTTGCTACAGGAGCAGCTGGCGCATCAGGGACAGCGGCTACCAGAAATGGGGAGTCTGCTAAAACAGGTGAATCAGCTCCTGCGTCAGGCAAACCTTCCCGGCCAGTTTCCTTTGTTAGTGGGGTATTACCACAGCGGACTGAAAAATTTAATTCTGGTGTCGGCGGGACTTAATGGCACGCTGAATACCGGTGAGCATCAAATTCAGATTAGCAATGGCGTTCCTTTAGGCACCCTGGGTGATGCTTACCTTAATCAAATTAGTCAACGCTGTACCTCATGGCAGTGCCAAATTTGGGGGGCGGGAGGCCGTTTACGCTTAATGTTGTCTGCGGAGTGAGCAATTGCGTTTATATCTAAGCAGACGGGATTACCCGTTGTCCTTTAGCGGTGGTAACATCGAGCAGTTTTATGCGTAAAAGTCCTAATTCGAGGCTATCGGAAGCTTTTCAGACCAGTGAATACGCGGTTGACTGATATACTCGACACGTTATTTGTAACGAGAAGTTTAAAAAACAAACAGTCCAGGAGATTTCAATGGCTGCCCTTAATTCTAAAGTCAGAAAAGCGGTTATCCCGGTTGCGGGATTAGGCACCAGGATGCTGCCGGCCACCAAAGCGATTCCAAAAGAAATGCTGCCGCTGGTAGATAAGCCGTTAATTCAGTACGTTGTTAATGAATGTATCGCTGCAGGAATTACTGAAATTGTTCTGGTAACGCACTCATCCAAAAACTCTATCGAAAACCATTTCGATACCAGTTTTGAGCTGGAAGCGATGCTGGAAAAACGTGTGAAACGCCAGCTGCTGGAAGAAGTGCAGTCTATTTGTCCGCCGCACGTAACCATTATGCAAGTTCGTCAGGGCCTGGCAAAAGGTCTGGGACACGCGGTGCTTTGCGCCCATCCGGTGGTGGGTGATGAGCCGGTCGCAGTTATTCTGCCAGACGTTATTCTGGATGAATATGAATCCGATCTGAGCCGCGATAACCTCGCAGAGATGATCTCTCGTTTCGATGAGACCGGCGCCAGCCAGATTATGGTTGAGCCTGTCGACGACGTGACCGCTTACGGTGTCGTTGACTGCAAAGGTGAATCTCTCAAGCCGGGAGAAAGCGTGCCGATGGTAGGCGTGGTCGAGAAGCCAAAAGCTGACGTTGCGCCGTCCAACCTGGCGGTGGTGGGGCGCTATGTCCTCAGCGCCGATATCTGGCCGCTGCTGGCCAAGACTCCTCCGGGTGCCGGTGATGAAATTCAGCTGACTGACGCGATTGATATGCTGATCGAAAAAGAGACGGTCGAAGCTTATCATATGAAAGGCAAGAGCCATGACTGCGGTAATAAGCTTGGCTACATGCAGGCGTTCGTCGAATATGGTATTCGCCACAAAACGCTGGGTGACGATTTTAAAGCCTGGCTGGAAACCGCGGTTGCGAAGTAATCCGCAGCGCTGCTGAAAGCACAAAACCGGGAGTCGCAATGCGCTCCCGGTTTTTTATATCGGCCCCTGGGGGCAAAAAAAATCCCGCCGCAGCGGGATTTTTTATATCGTAACAACGGAGATTAGATCAGGAAATCGTCCAGTGATTTACCTTGCTCATCCATTGCTTTTTTGATCACCGCCGGGGTACGGCCCTGGCCGGTCCAGGTTTTGGTTTCGCCGTTTTCGTCGACATAGCTGTATTTAGCCGGACGTGCAGCACGCTTGGTTTTGGTACCGGCTTTAACGGCTGCCATGGTGCTCAGCAGTTCATTCGGATCAATACCGTCAGCGATCAGCATTTCACGATATTGCTGCAGCTTACGCGTACGTTCTTCAATTTCTGCCGCGGCGGCGTTTTCTTCTTCACGGCGCTCGTTAACAACGACTTCTAATTTTTCCAGCATTTCTTCGAGCGTTTCCAGGGTGCATTCTCTTGCCTGCGCACGAAGAGTACGGATGTTGTTCAAAATTTTAAGTGCTTCGCTCATTGTAGTAATCTCAAACTTATATTGTGGGGTGGTTTGTTGAACTAATAATAGAGCGATAAAATGCGTTGTGCAATAGGGGGGAATGTAAGGAATTCAAAATTACTGGTTATTTGTCGCGAGAATTAATTAATTTAAGTTAAAATTCCCGTGCCGCTTCACATCTTTCATCCTTATAGCGATGAGCAGAAGGTAAGCTAAAACACTGAGACGGTATGCTTTTTCTGAGGTTCGGTGAGAAAAATTATCCTTTACATGGGTAAATAACCCTCGTCAGTATTAGCGCATTTTTGGTTATGAGGCTTAATATAAAACAACGCGCGGCGCCGCTTATAGCCCCATAGGTAACCGCCCTATAAGCACGAAAAGACAATGGTTACCCCGCCAGTAGCGTAACGGGGCGTACAAATAATGGCCCTGAAAATTCAATTCATCCTCTTAATCCTTTGGCTTTGCAGGCTCTTCAGCTGCGATACAATACCCCTGTCGAATGGGCGGCTGTACGCATAAAATATGGTACAATCGCCGCCGCGATAAAACACTTTGATTGGGGTCACGCAGCCGATGGCACAACTTTATTTCTACTACTCTGCAATGAATGCAGGTAAGTCGACCGCTCTGTTGCAATCTTCGTACAATTACCAGGAGCGGGGGATGCGTACCGTCGTTTATACCGCTGAGATTGATGACCGCTTTGGCGCCGGAAAAGTCAGCTCGCGTATCGGTCTCTCCTCGCCGGCCCGATTGTATAATCCACAGACGTCGCTATTTAACGATATTGCCGCAGAGCACAAGCTAAAGCCGATTCACTGCGTGCTGGTGGATGAAAGCCAGTTTCTGACGCGCGAGCAGGTTCATGAGCTGTCTGAAGTTGTCGATACGCTGGATATTCCTGTGCTTTGCTATGGCTTGCGGACAGACTTTCGCGGTGAGCTCTTTACCGGCAGCCAGTATTTACTGGCCTGGTCAGATAAGCTGGTGGAGCTGAAAACCATCTGTTTCTGCGGCCGGAAGGCCAGTATGGTGCTGCGCCTCGATCAGGAGGGGCGTCCTTACAACGAGGGCGAGCAGGTCGTCATCGGCGGCAATGAGCGGTACGTGTCAGTTTGTCGTAAGCATTATAAAGAGGCGCTGAGCGTCGGCTCGTTAACTCAGGTACAAAACCAGCACCGCCCCAGCTAATACGCGCAGAAGCTCGTCCAGGCGCCTGTGGGCGCCTTTTTATTGCCTGCGCTCCGTTGGGCCAGCAGGCGTTAAAGCTTGGCTGTCGGTGGGCAAAAAAAAGCCCCGTCAGATGACGGGGCTTGCAGTACGTTTATGCTTGTCGATTAAGCGGATTTTTTCGCTTTTTTCTCAGCTTTCACCGGAGCTGCTTCGGCTTTCGCGGCTGCTTCACCTTCGACGAACTCGCGACCGTAGTAGGTATCCAGCAGGATCTGTTTCAGCTCGGAGATCAGCGGGTAGCGCGGGTTAGCGCCGGTGCACTGGTCATCGAATGCATCTTCGGACAGCTTATCAACGTGGGCCAGGAAGTCAGCTTCCTGAACGCCAGCTTCGCGGATAGATTTCGGAATACCCAGCTCAGCTTTCACGCTTTCCAGCCATGCCAGCAGCTTCTCGATTTTCGCTGCGGTACGGTCGCCCGGTGCGGAGAGACCCAGGTGATCGGCGATTTCAGCGTAGCGACGACGAGCCTGCGGACGGTCGTACTGGCTGAACGCAGTCTGCTTGGTCGGGTTGTCATTCGCGTTGTAGCGGATAACGTTGCAGATCAGCAGGGCGTTGGCCAGACCGTGCGGAATATGGAACTGGGAACCCAGCTTGTGCGCCATGGAGTGACACACGCCGAGGAAGGCGTTAGCAAACGCGATACCGGCGATGGTGGCGGCACTGTGTACGCGCTCGCGGGCAACCGGGTTCTTGGAACCTTCGTGGTAGGAAGCCGGCAGGTACTCTTTCAGCAGTTTCAGCGCCTGCAGAGCCTGGCCGTCAGAGAACTCAGAAGCCAGCACGGAAACGTAAGCTTCCAGGGCGTGGGTCACGGCATCCAGACCACCGAACGCACACAGCGATTTCGGCATATCCATCACCAGGTTGGCATCGACGATGGCCATATCCGGGGTCAGCGCGTAGTCTGCCAGCGGATATTTCTGACCTGTCGCATCATCGGTCACAACGGCGAACGGCGTAACTTCAGAACCGGTACCGGAGGTGGTAGTGATCGCCACCATCTTGGCTTTAACACCCATTTTCGGGAACTTGTAGATACGTTTACGGATGTCCATAAAGCGCAGCGCCAGTTCTTCGAAGTGGGTTTCCGGATGTTCGTACATGACCCACATGATTTTTGCCGCATCCATCGGGGAACCGCCGCCCAGCGCGATGATCACGTCTGGTTTAAAGGAGTTCGCCAGGTCGGCGCCTTTACGTACGATGGTCAGCGTCGGGTCAGCTTCAACTTCGAAGAAGACTTCAGTTTCAACACCCGCAGCTTTCAGTACGGAGGTGATCTGATCGGCATAGCCGTTGTTGAACAGGAAGCGGTCAGTCACGATCAGCGCGCGTTTGTGACCATCAGTAATCACTTCATCCAGTGCGATAGGCAGGGAGCCACGACGGAAGTAGATAGATTTCGGAAGTTTGTGCCACAACATGTTTTCAGCTCGCTTAGCAACGGTTTTCTTGTTGATCAGGTGTTTCGGACCAACGTTTTCAGAGATGGAGTTACCACCCCAGGAACCACAACCCAGAGTCAGGGAAGGAGCGAGTTTGAAGTTGTACAGGTCACCGATACCACCCTGAGAAGCCGGGGTGTTGATCAGGATACGCGCCGTTTTCATCATCTGGCCGAAGTAAGCTACGCGAGCCGGCTGGTTATCCTGGTCGGTGTACAGGCAAGAGGTATGACCGATACCGCCCATGGCGACCAGTTTTTCAGCTTTGGTCACGGCGTCTTCGAAATCTTTCGCACGGTACATCGCCAGCGTCGGAGACAGTTTTTCGTGAGCAAACGGCTCGCTTTCGTCAACGTCGGTGACTTCGCCAATCAGAATTTTAGTCGTGGCCGGTACGGTGAAGCCTGCCAGTTCAGCGATTTTCGCCGCAGGCTGACCAACGATAGCGGCGTTCAGCGCGCCATTTTTCAGGATAATGTCCTGAACGGCTTTCAGCTCTTTACCCTGCAGCAGGTAGCCGCCGTGGCTGGCGAAACGTTCGCGAACCGCGTCATAAACGGAATCAACCACCACAACGGACTGCTCAGAAGCACAGATAACGCCGTTATCGAAGGTTTTAGACATCAGAACGGAAGCAACGGCGCGTTTGATGTCAGCCGTTTCATCAATCACCACCGGGGTGTTACCGGCACCTACGCCGATAGCAGGTTTACCGGAGCTGTATGCTGCTTTCACCATGCCTGGACCACCGGTCGCAAGGATCAGGTTGATGTCCGGGTGGTGCATCAGGGCGTTAGACAGCTCAACAGACGGCTGATCGATCCAGCCAATCAGGTCTTTCGGCGCGCCGGCAGCGATGGCAGCCTGCAGGACGATGTCAGCCGCTTTGTTGGTGGCTTCTTTAGCACGCGGGTGCGGAGAGAAAATGATGGCGTTACGCGTCTTCAGGCTGATGAGCGATTTGAAGATGGCTGTTGAAGTCGGGTTAGTGGTCGGTACGATACCGCAGATGATGCCGATAGGTTCAGCGATAGTGATGGTACCAAAGGTGTCGTCTTCTGACAGGACGCCACAGGTTTTTTCGTCTTTATAAGCGTTGTAAATGTATTCGGAAGCGAAGTGGTTTTTGATCACTTTGTCTTCAACGATGCCCATGCCGGATTCGGCAACGGCCATTTTGGCGAGAGGGATTCGAGCATCTGCAGCGGCCAGCGCGGCGGCGCGGAAGATTTTGTCGACTTGTTCTTGAGTGAAACTGGCATATTCACGCTGGGCTTTCTTGACACGCTCAACAAGCGCGTTCAGTTCAGCGATATTAGTAACAGCCATAATGCTCTCCTGATAATGTTAAACTTTTTTAGTAAATCAGTCGCTCGATTCGACATTATAGACAGGCTGTAAACAGCTTGCATGTAAATGTTTATGTAGGAAAATCAGGACGCTGTTTTACCGATTTACTAAAAAAGCTTTCTCTTTTTAACTTTCAGGTACTGCTGCCTTCCACTCTGTTGGTGTCATCAAGATTACTCACTTCTGAGTACAAATTACGTGATTTAGATCAAGTATTGGCACTGCTGATACCTTTCAGCTGGCTGCTTTTTGACCGGTTCGATCAAGTGTAATGGGAGGGTTTTGAAATTAAAAAAACGATTAGCATTAAAACTACAAATAGCTAACATTCGATACATATCACCGGGTTATGCATATTTATAATGAATATTGCATGCAAAAAGCGTATGTTTCGCGCAGTTATTTTATGCTGTTAACAGTCAACCGCCAATTTTGATGATGCTGCGGAGCCCATTGTGACTCAATCACTGTTCGATTTTTCTGCATATTTCAAGTTTTTCATCGGCTTATTTGCCCTGGTTAACCCGGTGGGCATTATTCCGGTGTTCATTAGTATGACCAGCTACCAGCCGGCAGCAGTGCGCAATAAGACCAACCTGACCGCCAACCTGTCGGTGGCGATCATCCTCCTGACGTCACTGTTTCTCGGCGATGGCATTCTGCAGATTTTTGGTATCTCCATTGATTCCTTCCGTATCGCCGGCGGCATCCTGGTGGTGACCATCGCGATGTCGATGATCAGCGGTAAGCTCGGCGAAGATAAGCAGAACAAGCAGGAGAAGTCGGAGACGGCGGTTAGGGAGAGCATCGGCGTCGTTCCTCTCGCGCTACCGTTAATGGCCGGACCGGGGGCAATCAGTTCCACTATCGTATGGGGTACGCGGTATCACTCCTGGGTGCATCTCGTCGGTTTTTCACTGGCGATTGCGGTCTTTGCCCTCTGCTGCTGGGGGATTTTCCGCATGGCGCCATGGCTGGTGCGTCTGCTGGGGCAGACAGGGATTAACGTTATCACCCGTATTATGGGCCTGCTGCTGATGGCTCTCGGCATTGAGTTTATTGTGACGGGGATTAAAGCGCTCTTCCCGGGGCTGCTGAGTTAGTTTGTTGCCACGCAGGCGGGGAGGCTCCCTTCACGCCTGCGCGATTATTAGCAAAACCTATCAACCAGCGCGGAACCGGCGGTAGGAATACTATTTTGCGATATCGCTATTAATTTCATGTTTTTCATTAAGATATGAAATATTTCTCTTAACATTCCTCTCACGTCTCCCCCTCCTGTGATGTTATTTTCTTCACATCATTCTCTGGCGCTTGCTGTCGGATCATCGAAATGATATTAGTAATTTTAACAAGGCTGCAGATGAATGTGCTAAAAAGTAATCTATTGTTAAATTTTTGTACAAAAAATCATCTCGCGGTCGCTGCGCAGTATGATGACTGATGGAAATTAAGTAACTATATGATTGTTAAAAACATTTTTCTGTCGGCATATTGTGGCAACCGCTAGTGACGCTGGCAAAGCCGGCAATAAAAGAGAATCCGGTAACATATTTGCAAATTGCATTGGCGGAGGTGTTTACCTTTTGGTACTTTCCGCCGTTATCGTCTGCTGAATTATGCGTGTAAATGAGAATCATTTTTAATCGTCTCATTGCGCCTGAACTGCCCTCCAGCGAGGGGGAACGAATCGACGTTAAGACTGCCGTTCGAGCGGTCGTAATAAATAAGTCGGTGATAGCAATCTGCCAATCGCAAACACTCCTGCGTTGGACAGATCCCGAAAACGGGAAAAAAAACAGGCTGGTTAAAAAACCAGTAATTATAATGACTGGAGTTACAACACAATGACCATCATCACTAAAAAACGTTTGATCGCCGCAGGAGTGCTATCCGCGCTCATGGCTGGCAATATGGCTATGGCAGCGGATGTCCCGGCCGGTGTGCAGCTTTCGGATAAGCAAACGCTGGTGCGAAATAGCGGCGCCGAGCCGCAATCGCTGGACCCGAATAAAATTGAAGGGGTGCCCGAGGCGAATATTAGCCGCGACCTGTTCGAAGGCTTGCTGAATACCTCGCCGAAAGATGGCCACCCGATCCCTGGTGTGGCAGAGAGCTGGGATAATAAAGATTTCAAAGTCTGGACCTTCCATCTGCGTAAAGATGCGAAATGGTCTAACGGCGAGCCGGTTACCGCCCAGGATTTCGTTTATAGCTGGCAGCGTCTGGTAGACCCGAAAACAGCGTCTCCTTATGCCAGCTACCCGCAGTATGGTCATATCCTCAACGTTGATGAAATCATTGACGGCAAGAAAGCCCCAGGCGAGCTGGGCGTAAAAGCCATTGACGACCATACGCTGGAAGTCACCCTCAGCGAGCCGGTACCCTATTTTTACAAACTGCTGGTTAACCCGGCGATGTCTCCTGTCTATAAACCAGCGATTGAAAAGTTTGGCGAGAAGTGGACGCAGCCTGGCAATATCGTCACCAACGGCGCCTACACCCTGAAAGACTGGGTGGTCAACGAACGTATCGTGATGGAGCGCAACCCGCATTACTGGGATAATGCCAAAACCGTTATCAACACCGTCACCTGGCTGCCGACCTCTTCTGAAGTAACCTATGTTAACCGTTATCGCAGCGGTGAACTGGATATGACCTATAACCAGCTGCCGATCGAGCTCTTCCAGAAACTGAAAAAAGAGATCCCGAACGAGCTGCACGTTGACCCGTATCTGTGTACTTATTACTACGAAATTAACAACCAGAAAGCGCCGTTCACCGACGTGCGCGTGCGTACCGCGCTGAAGCTGGGTCTGGATCGCGATATCATTGCCAATAAGGTGAAAGGACAGGGCGATCTGCCGGCCTACGGCTACACCCCGCCGTATACCGATGGCGCGAAGCTGACCGAGCCGGAATGGTTTACCTGGTCGCAGGAAAAACGGAATGAAGAAGCGAAAAAACTGCTGGCCGAAGCCGGCTATAGCGCCGATAAACCGTTGACCTTCAACCTGCTGTATAACACCTCTGATTTGCACAAGAAGCTGGCGATTGCCGCCGCCTCGCTGTGGCGTAAAAACCTGGGCATTGACGTGAAGCTGGTCAACCAGGAGTGGAAAACGTTCCTCGATACCCGTCATCAGGGCACCTATGACGTGGCGCGTGCGGGCTGGTGCGCTGACTATAACGAGCCAACCTCTTTCCTGAACACCATGCTTTCTGACAGCTCAATGAACACTGCGCACTATAAGAGCCCGGCGTTCGACAAAATTATGGCTGAATCCGTAAAAGCATCCGATGAAGCACAGCGCACGGCGGCCTATGCGAAAGCAGAGCAGCAGCTGGATAAAGACAGCGCGATCGTACCGGTCTATTACTATGTTAACGCCCGCCTGGTGAAACCGTGGGTCGGTGGCTACACCGGTAAAGACCCGATGGATAACGTCTATACAAAAGACCTTTACGTTATCAAACATTAATGGCAATACGTGGAGCGGGCCTGTGTTCGCTCCATCGTGTCTTATTTGAGAGCAGTGCAAAGGCACACGCCAGAAGGTACGGGCAATGTTAAAATTTATCTTACGTCGCTGTCTGGAAGCGATTCCGACGCTATTTATTCTTATTACCATCTCATTCTTCATGATGCGTTTGGCTCCGGGAAGTCCTTTTACCGGGGAACGCACGCTACCGCCGGAAGTCATGGCGAATATTGAAGCAAAATACCATTTAAACGACCCCATCATGACGCAGTACTTCAATTACCTGAAGCAGCTGGCGCATGGCGATTTTGGTCCCTCCTTTAAATACAAAGATTATTCGGTCAACGATCTGGTGGCGGCCAGCTTCCCGGTTTCAGCGAAACTGGGCTTCGCCGCCTTTTTGCTGGCGGTAGTGATCGGTGTCGCTGCGGGCGTTATTGCCGCTTTGAAGCAGAATACCCGCTGGGACTATGCGGTGATGGGGGTAGCCATGACCGGCGTGGTTATTCCGAGCTTTGTGGTGGCGCCTCTGCTGGTGATGATCTTTGCCATTACCCTGCACTGGTTGCCGGGCGGAGGTTGGAACGGCGGGGCGCTGAAATTTATGATCCTGCCGATGGTGGCGCTTTCCCTGGCCTATATCGCCAGTATCGCGCGTATTACCCGCGGCTCAATGATTGAAGTGCTGCACTCTAACTTTATCCGCACCGCGCGGGCGAAGGGGCTGCCGATGCGCCGCATTATTTTGCGCCATGCGCTGAAGCCGGCGCTGCTGCCGGTGCTCTCCTATATGGGACCGGCTTTCGTGGGCATCATTACGGGCTCAATGGTCATTGAAACCATTTACGGCCTGCCGGGGATTGGCCAGCTGTTCGTTAACGGAGCGCTTAACCGAGACTACTCGCTGGTGCTCAGCCTGACGATCCTGGTTGGCGCCCTGACTATCCTGTTCAACGCCATCGTTGACGTGCTGTACGCCGTTATCGATCCGAAGATTCGCTACTGAAGCCGGAGTTCGCCATGATGTTAAGTAAGAAAAATAGCGAGGCGCTGGAAAACTTCAGTGAGAAGCTGGAAGTGGAGGGGCGTAGCCTCTGGCAGGATGCGCGTCGCCGCTTTATGCACAACCGCGCCGCGGTCACCAGCCTGATTATGCTGGTGCTTATTGCGCTGTTCGTGACCTTCGCGCCGATGGTGTCGTCATTCTCCTATTTCGACACCGACTGGGGCATGATGTCCAACGCCCCGGACATGGCCTCTGGCCACTACTTCGGGACCGATTCCTCCGGTCGCGATCTGCTGGTGCGCGTGGCGATCGGCGGGCGTATTTCGCTGATGGTCGGGGTGGCGGCGGCGCTGGTGGCGGTGATCCTCGGCACGCTGTACGGTTCGCTTTCCGGTTATCTCGGCGGCAAAGTGGATTCGGTGATGATGCGTCTGCTGGAGATCCTCAACTCCTTCCCGTTTATGTTCTTCGTTATCCTGCTGGTGACCTTTTTTGGCCAGAATATCCTGTTGATTTTTGTCGCTATCGGCATGGTCTCCTGGCTGGATATGGCGCGTATCGTACGCGGACAGACCTTGAGCCTGAAGCGCAAAGAGTTTATTGAGGCGGCGCAGGTCGGCGGGGTCTCCACAGCGAGCATCGTGCTGCGCCATATCGTTCCTAATGTGCTGGGCGTGGTGGTGGTGTACGCCTCGCTGCTGGTCCCCAGCATGATCCTCTTTGAATCCTTCCTCAGCTTCCTGGGGTTGGGGACGCAGGAGCCGCTCAGCAGCTGGGGGGCATTACTCAGCGATGGCGCCAACTCAATGGAAGTCTCGCCCTGGCTGCTGCTGTTCCCGGCGGGTTTCCTGGTGGTGACCCTGTTCTGTTTCAACTTTATCGGCGATGGTCTGCGTGATGCCCTCGACCCGAAAGACCGCTAAGGAGCGCTGCCATGACCATGATTGAAACGGCAAAAGCGCCGCAAGCGCAGAGCCACAGCGGCCTGCTGCTGGACGTGAAAGATCTTCGCGTCACCTTTAAAACGCCGGATGGCGATGTCACCGCCGTCAATGATCTGAACTTCACCCTGCAGGCGGGGGAGACGCTCGGTATTGTCGGGGAGTCCGGCTCCGGTAAATCGCAGACCGCCTTCGCCCTGATGGGACTGCTGGCGGCCAACGGCCGAATCGGGGGTTCCGCCACCTTTAACGGTCGGCAAATCCTCAATTTGCCCGAGCGTGAGCTGAACAAACTGCGCGCCGAGCAAATCTCGATGATTTTCCAGGATCCGATGACCTCTCTGAACCCGTATATGCGGGTGGGCGAGCAGTTAATGGAAGTCCTGATGCTGCATAAAGGGCTGAGCAAAGCCGAAGCGTTTGAAGAATCGGTGAAGATGCTCGACGCGGTAAAAATGCCGGAAGCGCGCAAGCGCATGAAGATGTTCCCACATGAATTCTCCGGCGGGATGCGCCAGCGCGTGATGATTGCCATGGCGCTGCTCTGCCGGCCCCGGCTGCTGATTGCCGATGAGCCGACCACCGCCCTGGACGTCACCGTGCAGGCGCAGATCATGACGTTACTGAATGAGCTGAAACGCGAATTTAATACGGCCATCATTATGATCACCCATGACCTCGGAGTGGTGGCGGGGATCTGCGATAAAGTGCTGGTGATGTATGCGGGCCGCACCATGGAGTATGGTCAGGCGCGCGATGTCTTCTATCAGCCGTCTCACCCTTACTCTATTGGGCTGTTGAATGCGGTTCCTCGTCTGGATGCCGAAGGCGATGCGTTGTTGACCATTCCGGGCAACCCGCCAAACCTGCTGCGTTTGCCGAAGGGCTGCCCATTCCAGCCGCGCTGTCCGCACGCAATGGAACAGTGCAGCAGCGCGCCGCCGCTGGAGTCGTTCGCGCCAGGCCGCCTGCGCGCCTGCTTTAAACCGGTGGGGGAGCTGCTATGAACGCCGTAACTGAACAACGAAAAGTCCTGCTCGAAATTGCCGACCTGAAGGTGCATTTCGATATTAAAGATGGCAAACAGTGGTTCTGGCAGCCGTCGAAAACGCTGAAAGCCGTAGATGGCGTAACGCTGCGTCTCTATGAAGGTGAGACCCTCGGCGTGGTGGGGGAGTCCGGCTGCGGTAAATCGACTTTCGCCCGCGCCATTATTGGTCTGGTGAAGGCTACCGATGGCAAAGTGGCCTGGCTGGGTAAAGATCTGCTGGGCATGAAGCAGGAAGAGTGGCGCGACGTGCGCAGCGATATCCAGATGATCTTCCAGGATCCGCTGGCCTCGCTGAACCCGCGTATGACCATCGGAGAAATCATCGCTGAGCCGTTGCGTACCTATCATCCGAAAATGCCGCGTCAGGAAGTGCGCGATCGCGTGAAGGCGATGATGATGAAAGTCGGGCTGCTGCCTAACCTGATCAACCGCTATCCGCACGAGTTCTCTGGCGGTCAGTGTCAGCGCATCGGCATTGCGCGGGCGTTGATCCTCGAGCCGAAGCTGATTATCTGCGATGAGCCGGTGTCCGCGCTTGACGTGTCCATCCAGGCTCAGGTGGTTAACTTGCTGCAGCAGCTGCAGCGTGAAATGGGACTGTCGCTGATATTTATCGCCCACGATCTGGCGGTGGTTAAGCATATCTCCGATCGCGTACTGGTGATGTATCTGGGCCATGCGGTGGAGCTGGGGACCTACGATGAGGTGTACCATAATCCGCTACATCCCTATACCAAAGCGCTGATGTCGGCGGTGCCGATCCCCGATCCGGACCTCGAAAAAACGAAAACTATCCAGCTGCTGGAGGGTGAATTACCCTCACCGATTAATCCGCCGTCGGGCTGTGTCTTCCGCACCCGTTGTCCGCTCGCCGGACCGGAGTGCGCCAAAACCCGCCCGGTGCTGGAGGGCAGTTTCCGCCATGCGGTTTCCTGCCTTAAGGTAGACCCGTTATAATCTCAGGGGCTGACGCAGGTCAGCCCTTTTTTTTGCGAGGTTAACGAAGTGGGTATGCTTTCTGCCGCTCGCCTGCGGCTTTATCATTTGCTTTTCGATCAAAACCGACGTTCCGGCCGCCGCTTCGAAGGGCTGTGCGGACTTTTCGCCTTGCTCAGCGTGGTGGTGATATTTGTCGAATCGGGGCTGGGCACGCAATATCATCTGACATTAGATGAATGGCATGTATTCGTCTGGCTGGAGCTGATGGTGACCGCGGTCTTTACCCTGGAGTATCTGCTGCGTATTGCGACATGGCCCAATCCGCTCCACTACATTTTCAGCTTCTGGGGGTTTATTGACTTAGCGACCATCCTGCCGCTATACGTGATGTGGCTGTGGCCGGAAATTAGCCTCAATTATGTTTTTGCCTGGCGGGCAATGCGGGCGATCCGCGCGTTGCGTATTCTCAAACTGTTGCGCTTTATGCCTTCGCTCAATGTGTTCTGGCGGGCGATTGTCAGCGCGCGCCATCAGCTGATCCTGTTCTATTCGTTTATCGCCATTGTGATGGTGATTTTCGGCTCGTTAATGTACCTGATAGAAGGGCCAGAGTATGGTTTTACCACGCTCAACGCTTCGGTCTATTGGGCCATTGTGACCATCACCACCGTCGGCTACGGGGATATTACGCCGCACACGCCGCTGGGCCGCATCCTGGCCTCCATTCTCATCCTGATCGGCTACTCCATTATTGCCATTCCGACCGGGCTTATCACCACCCATATGACCAGCGCCCTGAACCGGCGGCGCCAGCAGCGGGTATGCCCGCAGTGCCAGCAGGGCGACCATGACGATAACGCCCGGTTTTGCCACGCCTGCGGTCATGTCTTACCGAAGTAAACTCTCGGCATAAAAAAAGCCTGCCGGGTGGAACGCGGCAGGCTTTTCACTGGCGGGTCAGCGTTATTCACGCCACAGAATATGACACAGCTTGTGATCTTTCTCGCGGCACAGCAGCACGCGGGCGAAGATATCATTGATTTCCCCGCCGTCGGTATCCGCCAGGCCAATCACCACTTCGGCGAAGAAATCCGGGTTCAGATCGTAATCCACATGCTCTTCCCAGTCTGCGGATGGGTCGAACAGCTCGGCGCCGCCGCGCTCCTCAAACTGCAGGTTAAACAGAATGATGTCCGCCGGGTCGAGGTTATCGGCCGCCAGTTCGAGGAAGATGTCGTATGCCTGCTCAAGCGTTTCGTCTTCGGTCAGGCGGTTGTTTAAATCCATATCCATGATTGCTACTCATTCGGTATCTGATGGGCACGTTTTACAGCAACGGGCTGAAGAAGTAAAACAGTCGCTCGGCGATCCGCTGCCACAGCGGACGTTTTAACCAGAGACGGGCGTCCAGCAGGCGCGAGCGCGAGATATAGTCATCCTGAACCGCCGCCAGATCGCTGCCGAAGCCGGCGTCATCGATGACCAGCGTGATTTCAAAATTGAGCCACAGGCTGCGCATATCCAGATTCACAGTTCCCACCAGGCTCAGTTCGCCATCGACCAGCACGCTTTTGGTATGCAACAGGCCGCCTTCAAACTGGTAAATCTTCACCCCTGCCGCCAGCAGCTCGGTGAAAAAGGCCCGGCTGGCCCAGCCCACCAGCAGCGAATCGTTCTTGCGCGGTAAAATAATACTCACGTCCACGCCGCGCTGGGCGGCGGTACAGATAGCGTGCAGCAGGTCGTCGCTGGGTACGAAGTAGGGCGTGGTCATGATCAAATGCTCTTTCGCCGCGTAGGCGGCGGTGAGCAGCGCCTGATGGATCAGATCTTCCGGAAAGCCCGGACCGGAGGCGATGGTGTGGATGGTATGCCCACTGGCCTCTTCAAACGGCATGATATTGACGTCCGGCGGCGGTGGCAGAATACGCTTTCCGGTCTCGATCTCCCAGTCACAGGAGTAGACGATGCCCATCGAGGTCGCCACCGGGCCTTCCATGCGCGCCATCAGGTCAATCCACTGCCCGACCCCCGAGTCCTGCTTAAAGTAGCGGGGATCGACCAGATTCATGCTGCCGGTGTAGGCGATATAGTTATCGATCATCACCATTTTACGATGTTGGCGCAGGTCCATCCGGCGCAGAAACACACGCATCAGATTGACCTTGAGAGCCTCGACCACTTCAATGCCGGCGTTACGCATCATCGCAGCCCATGGGCTACGGAAAAAGGCCACACTGCCCGCGGAGTCGAGCATTAACCGGCAGTGAACCCCGCGACGGGCGGCGGCCATTAGCGATTCGGCGACGCTGTCGGCCATACCGCCTGGCTGCCAGATATAGAAGACCATCTCTATGTTATGGCGAGCCAGTTGAATATCCCGGATCAGGGCCTGCATGACGTCGTCAGATTCCGTCAGCAACTGCAGCTGGTTGCCTTTTACGCCGCCAATGCCCTGGCGCCGTTCGCAAAGCTTGAACAGGGACTCGGCCACCGGGCTGTTATCTTCGGCAAAGATATGTTTGCAGGCTTTGAGGTCGTTTAACCATTTGGCCGTGGAAGGCCACATCGCTCTCGCGCGTTCTGCCCGCCGCTTGCCAAGATGCAGCTCGCCAAAGGAGAGATAGGCGATGATCCCCACCAGCGGCAGGATATAAATGATCAATAACCATGCCATGGCGGACGGCACAGCGCGGCGTTTCATTAGAATTCGTAATGTTACACCGGCGATCAACAGCCAGTACCCCAGAATGACCAGCCAGTTCACCACCGTGTAAAAGGTTGTCATAGATGTAAAATCCTTTTGAATGACGTTATGTGATGAGTTTACGCATCAGTATTTTTCTGGCAAATAAAAACGCAGCGAAAGCGGTGGTCAGTCGCCGGCAGAGGTTTATAATGGGGGCTGTTTTCACTCGTAGAGTCGTTGCAATGAAGCGTAGTAGAACGGAAGTAGGGCGCTGGCGCATGCTGAGACAGGTGAATCGCCGTAAAGCGCGCTGGCTGGAAGCCCAATCACGCCGCAATATGCGGATCCTCGCTATCAGGAAGGGACTGATGAAACGGCAGCGTCATGCTCTGCTGTTTATCTTCCCCGACTGTTAAACAACGAGCAGAACAACGGCACCGAACGCGGTGCCGTTGTCGTTTTCCCGCTCTGCGCGGCATTCCCTTTTAACATCGCCAGATCGCCTATTGAAATATCTATGCGATGCCTGTCAGGGTATGACGGGGGATTATCGACAGAACGCCTTTTTCCGCAACAGGTATTCACCGCCGTGTGGAAGTCCGGACAGGGCGTGGGGTCGTCGATCGTTTTTCAATGTCATGCTCACTATCAGGATACCCACCCTGAATAAAACGCACCGCTTTTGCGGGCGGTAATTTATTTGGCATAGGCTTCCGTGGATAACGTGATAGTCACGTTATCACTCACCGCCGGAACATATTTATCAAGCTTGAAGTCTGAACGTTTTATTACCCCAGTGGCATCAAAACCAATGGCCTGTTTTTTCACCATCGGATGCATATCCTGTTTATTCAAAGTGGCATGCAATACAACCGGTTTGGTGATGCCCTTAATGGTCAGGTTACCTTCAACATCATATTTATTGCCGCCTTTACTTTCCACTCGGGTGCTCTGAAAAGTGGCCTCAGGATACGTGTTGACATCGAAGTACTCTTTGCCTAAAAACTCATCCGTTAACGCTTTGACATGAGTGTTAATGGTTTTGACTGGCAGCGTGACGTGCACAGAGGATTGCTCCGGGTTGTCTTTGTCAAAAGACAGTTTCCCTGAAACATCAGAGATATACGCTGTAGGGTTAGAGAAGCCAAAATGATTCCAGGCAATAACAACGGAAGTATGCTGCGGATCCAGGCTATATTCTGTCGCTGCGGCTTGTGACACAGGAATATATAAGGCAAGCAGAGAAAGCAATGCGGTTTTTTTCAGGGTATTCACACAAAAATCCTCATAAGCGTCAGGTACATAAATGGTAGCCCAAAAAAATGCGGCACTTATTGAAAACATTTGTTAATCCCGTTCAAATTATTTAATCAACCAAAATCACCCTACAATTACTCTGCGTGAAGTTTACCCAGCGAAATTAATCGACTTTAAAAAATGATCATCTGCAACGTAAATCTGGTTGCGTAGTTTTATACGTTCATTCCATATTGATATGTGCCTGTATCAGCGCACTTCATTTATTTTCAGACGCTTTCAAGCCACCGCGTTTCTGAATGCAGTAAGATGGTGATATGGGGTCCCATACCTGCGGAACGGGATATGCATGCTTATTTACTTCAGGCCTTTATATCTGTTGGTCAGCATCTATCTCTCTTTAACGATCTTCTTTCAACTGTATTTTGGATTTACCGGCCGATGTCAGGATGTGCTGGCTTGTAAAACAAGCGCTAAATCCAATGCAAGACCTCTGTTGCAGACTGATTCAATACATTAGCAATTCAAAATCATGCCCGGCGTCGACGTTTGGTCAGCATTTTCTATGGCCGCAAAAGGCGAGGTGAGGGTCGATGATGTCGTCGAAGGAGAAAGGATGTGCTTATCTTCCAGGCGTCTCAGGCGGATAACAGACAACGCTTGCGTGCGGTTAAAAAGGGCGACATTTTAATGTGATGTACCAAAATGCGCCCTTTCATCTGATGGCCTGGTGCGTTGTTGTTAACCAGAAAAATCGAAGGGAATATTTTTCAAAACACTTTTTTGTACGGCTTCACCGAGACCTGGCGGTAGACGCCAGCGGCGATATACGGATCGTCATTAGCCCAGGCCTGAGCCGCTTCCAGCGATTCAAACTCAGCGATCACCGTTGAGCCGCTGAATCCGGCTGCGCCCGGTTCGTTGCTGTCAACGGCCGGCATTGGCCCGGCGGTAAGCAGCCGACCTTCATCATGTAAAAGTTGTAGACGCGCAAGATGCGCGGGGCGAACCGAGAGCCGCTTTTCCAGAGAATCGGCGATATCTTCAGCGTAGATAACGTAAAGCACGGCAAAGCTCCTTATCATTAAACAGGCGAATTACGTTAAGTTAAACGACGATGGACTGCAATGCAAAGATGCGCCCCGGCGTCGAATGCCCCGCCGACGCGGCTTTTTTCCGCAAATGGTGGCAAAAATTGACTCAGGTTAAGACGGCTTATTGAATATGATTGCTATTTGCATTTAAAATCGGAGCATCATTTTTCAACAGAAACGACTATGAGCGCAATGACCCTTGATTTACCTCGCCGCTTCCCGTGGCCAACGCTGTTATCCGTGGCTATCCACGGTGCCGTTGTGGCGGGGCTGCTTTATACCTCGGTACATCAGGTTATTGAACAGCCTTCCCCGACGCAGCCGATAGAGATCACGATGGTGGCGCCGGCCGATCTTGAGCCGCCCCCGGCGGCGCAACCCGTCGTGCAGCCCGTTGTTGAACCTGAACCGGAGCCGGAGCCTGAGGTGGTCCCTGAGCCGCCGAAAGAGGCGCCGGTGGTGATCCATAAACCAGAACCTAAGCCGAAGCCCAAACCTAAACCGAAGCCCAGGCCGGAGAAAAAGGTTGAGCAGCCGAAGCGGGACGTCAAACCGGCCGCGGAGCCGCGTCCGGCTTCACCGTTTGAAAACAACAATACGACGCCAGCGCGCACCGCGCCGAGCACCTCCACCGCAGCGGCCAAACCCACCGTCACTGCCCCGAGCGGCCCGCGGGCGATCAGCCGCGTTCAGCCGACCTATCCGGCGCGCGCTCAGGCGCTGCGCATTGAAGGAACGGTGCGGGTGAAGTTTGACGTCACGCCTGATGGCCGAATTGATAATCTGCAGATCCTCTCCGCCCAGCCGGCGAATATGTTTGAGCGCGAGGTGAAAAGCGCGATGCGCAGATGGCGTTACGAGCAGGCAAAACCGGGAACCGGCGTGACGATGACCATTAAATTCCGTCTCAACGGCGTCGAGATTAACTGATAATGCAGGGCGGCGGACCGGGGAGGTCCGCCGTAAACCTTGTCTAACGCGTTTTTTCCATCAAGACATCGTCCAGCGCCTGCTGGACCGTCACCAGGTGCTGGCCACCGAACAATATCGCCCGGTTCAGCAGGGTATAAAGCTGGTAGATCGGCTGACGCTCGAGAAAACCAGCCGGCAGCGGTGAGACGGACTGATAGCCGTCATAGATCTGCGGGGGTTGTTCCGGGTGCATCGGCAGCATAGCTAAATCACACTCGCGATCGCCCCAGTAGCAGGCCGGGTCGAAGATGTAGGGGCCATCCGGCCCTAAGGCGCAGTTGCCGGACCACAGGTCCCCGTGTAGCAGCGAAGGTTGCGGCTGATGGTTGGCCAGCCGCTGCTGTACCACATCGACTAAGGTATCGATATCGCCAAAGTGCAACCCTTTCTCCGCCGCCAGCTCCAGCTGCCAGCCGATACGCTGCTCGGCGAAGAACACCGACCAGCGACGTTGCCAGGCGTTGGGCTGCGGCGTGGTGGAAAGATCGTTATCAAAATCCAGACCGAACTGCGGCTGATCGCTCCACTGATGCAGGTGGGCTAACTGCTGGCCAAGCAGGAAAGCGTTATGCGCATCCAGCGGGCGGGGAGGGAGGTATTCCATGACCACGAAGCTGTAGTCGCGATCGCTGCCGACGGCAAAGACCTGTGGTACGCGAACAGTTTTGCTTCGCGACAGCAGCTCCAGCTGATCGGCCTCGGCGGTGAAGATAGGCAGGAGTTCCCGTTCGTCGCATTTCACGAAGTAATCTTTGCCGCCGAAACGCAAATGCCAGGCGGAATGGATCTCTCCGCCGGGCAGCTCGGTTTTCAGTTCGATTTCAGCGTCTTCGGTATGCCAATCGCGTAAAAGAGTACTGATTGCTTGCCACATGCTGTCTCTCCCCATGTTTTCCACCATATCATAAGGTTAGCGCATTACTACCGGGTAAACCTGGAACTGACGCACAACTGACGCTTTACGTTGCGCTAAACGCACTTATTGAGCTTTTAACCATTCAGCGAATGTGCTGACGGCGATCTCCGCAGGGCGGCCAAGGGCCGCTTCCGCCAGTCCGGCGCTAAGGGCCTTCACTTCCTCGGCTGCCTGGGCGCTCAGCAGGCCAAAGGTATTGGTGCCCAGCTCATGGGGAGTGCCCTCTTCATCATTGAGCGTCAGTACAAACCCTGCCCGGGTAAAATGGTTGCTGACCTCATTGATCTCCGTTAGCGCCTGTTCGTGGAAGTTCACGCTGACGACCCAGGCGGTAATATCATTGCTCATTTCTACACCCCGTTGTTATGCATGGCCTTTCCAGCATAGACCATCCTGCAAATATCGTGGTTCCCCTCCGCCAGCGCGGAGGGGCAGGGGAGATCAACGCCCGCAGAGATAATCGTAGATTTTTTGCGTATTGGCCTGCGAGCAGAGGCGGGTGCCCTGGTTGATGGTCGCGGCGCTACCGGCGGCAACGCCAAAGCGTACCATGTCTTCGAGGCTGGCGTTCTCCGCCAGACGTAAGGTCATGGCGCCCACCATGCTGTCGCCGGCGCCGACGGTGCTCTGGCTTTTCATTGGCGGCGGCACCACCTGAACACTGCCGCTGGCGTCAACCCCCAACGCCCCCTGCGGACCAAGGGAGACCACCACCCGGCGAACTTTACCGGACTGGATCAACGATTGAGCGGCAAGGCGAACGTCATCGGGCTGGCTCAGATCGCGCTGCACGAGGGCGCTGAGCTCTTTCTGGTTTGGCTTCACTAATTCAATATTGCCGACGTCCAGCGCGGCGGCCAGCGCGTCGCCGGAGCTGTCGATAATGCAGCGCAGGCCCTGCTGTTGCGCATGCTTAACCAGCTGCATCAGATTTTCGACGCTGATTCCTGGCGGTAGACTGCCGCTGATCACCAGCAGAGAGCCGGGGTCGATGGTCAGGACTTTCTCTTCCAGACGGCGGAATTCATCGTCTGTCAGCGCGGCGCCGGGCATCACAAAGCGATACTGTTCGCCGCTGGCGGCTACGTGAACGTGCAGGTTCTGTCTCGTCCAGTCGCGGGTTTCGACGGTCTCGACCGGCACCTGCTCATCGGCCAGCAGGGCGGCAAGGTGCTCGCCGGTGGCGCCGCCAATAGGGAAAATGGCGGTGGCTTTCCCGCCGAGAAAGGTCACGGCGCGGGCGACGTTGATCCCACCGCCGCCGGGTTCAAATACCGGCGCGCTGCAGCGGAGTTTCCCTTCCGGGTAGATCTGCGGGGTTTGGGTGGCGCTATCCAGCGAGGGGGCCAGCGTGAGCGTATAAATTTTGGTCATTCCTTCTCCTCCTTAATACGGCGACTGTACTTTATTTAAGCATGGCACGATGATCCAGGGAGGGAAAGTGCTGTCCCTGAGAGATTTGCAAAGAAGCCTGTATTTTCATTATGAAATAAAGATTGTTTCCGGAGCTGTCTTATTCAAAAAACGAAAGAGTAAGTGATTGCTATGTTATTCGTGCTTTTTTATAATTTGCTACCTTTCTTAGGACCTGCACTCCGCGATCCTCGCGAAAGTTTCCGGGACCCACAGGTCTCTTTTATGTTGTACGGACGCTAAATTCAATGAGCCGGCAAAGTGACGCCTGTTCATCATTTGTACTGTCCTAAAAAATGTATTTTAGAGAGTTATAATGAAGCTTTTAAAGACAGTACCCGCAGCGGTCATGCTGGCGGGGGGGCTTTTTGCGTCTGTTGGCGCAATGGCCGATGATTCTGTATTTACCGTCATGGATGACCCTTCCGCTGCCAAAAAACCGTTCGAAGGAGTGGTCAACGCAGGTTACCTGGCGCAGTCCGGCAACACCAAGAACTCCTCAATGACGGCCGATTCCACCCTGACCTGGTATGGCAATACCACCGCCTGGTCGCTGTGGGGCAACGCCAGCAACACCTCGTCCAACGATGAGCGCTCCTCAGAGAAATATGCTGTCGGTGGCCGTAGCCGCTATAACCTGACCGATATGAACTACGTCTTTGGGCAGGGCAGTTGGCTAACCGACCGCTACAACGGCTACCAGCAGCGCGATGTTCTGACGGCGGGCTATGGTCGTCAAATCCTCAACGGACCAGTGCATAGCCTGCGGTTTGAATTTGGTCCTGGCGTCCGCTATGACGAATACACCGACGGGGATACCGACACTCAGCCGCTGGGTTACGCCTCCGGAACCTGGGCCTGGCAGATGACCGACAACGCCAAATTTACTCAAGGGGTATCGGTGTTTGGCGCCGAGGACACCACGGTCAACTCAGAGAGCGCGTTAAACGTGGCGATTAACGCCCACTTTGCGCTGAAAGTGGCGTACAACGTCACCTGGAACTCGGAGCCGCCTGCGTCTGCGCCGGAGCATACCGATCGCCGGACCTCGCTCTCCCTCGGGTATAAGATGTAATATTTTCAGGCCGGGTTTCCCGGCCTGATCGTTTTAGATTTAACAATAAGTGACATTATTTTTTCTGGCAATTCGTTTTAGTTTTTATAAAAAGAAACGGGCCTCCATCTTTTCTCCATTATTCTCCGTTTGCTGACAAATATTCATTCTATTTGACACGAAAAGCTAAATATTCGACGGACAAATATGTGATCTGGATCTATACTAAGAGTCACTGACCGAATGGCGACATTGTTCGGTCCGTCTTCCGTAATAAGAGAATAAACATCATGAAAAACAGCCAATTTACCATCGCAGCCCTGGCGCTGTGCGTGCTTTCCTTTGGCGCATCAGCCGCCACGCCAGTTCCGCCGTCGGGTAACCAGGACCATACGCAGGTAGGTATCGCCAAAGCAACCGACGTTGAGGCCGGTTCGAATATTGCCCCCGGTTCCCGTAGTACCGGACAATCCATGAGCGATGCCTTTAATGTGCATACGCTGGTAGCAGGCGAGTGGTCTTAATATCGCAGGCTACTGCTTCACGGGCGGACTATTAAGCCGGGTAGAGTGGTACCGGTTTAACGACCCGCGCTAAACATCACGCAGGCAATATCAAGGCGTCTCTTTTAGTTTGTCCGCATAATATCATCCGGCTTCGCTGGTGATTATTTTCGCGTCTTCCTGGCGGATATTCTGCTTTTATCCGCGCGGCTCTTGTTTTCTCCACATTCCGCCATCATTTATGCTATTACGGCTTTAATCACGTACCAATGATGTGTAAACTACTCCCCGGTGTTATCAGCAGGCGGCAGCAGGCGGGAACGATCGCTCCGGTCGTGCTCCTCTTTTCGCAGAGTGAAGCGGGAACTGCGCCTTAACCTGATGATAATGATGATTATATAGTTTTGTATGTGCTCTTTCGTGCGGGGCACCACTGCAAATAAGGACATAAAATGCCTGTAATTACGCTTCCTGATGGCAGCCAACGCCATTTTGATCACGCTGTCAGCCCGATGGACGTCGCGCTGGATATCGGCCCGGGTCTGGCGAAAGCCACCATCGCCGGGCGGGTAAACGGTGAACTGGTAGACGCTTGCGACCCGATTGAAACTGATTCCACCCTCTCTATTATCACGGCTAAAGATGAAGAAGGGCTGGAGATCATTCGTCACTCCTGCGCGCACCTGTTAGGTCATGCCATCAAGCAGCTGTGGCCCAACACCAAAATGGCTATCGGTCCGGTTGTTGATAATGGCTTCTACTATGACGTAGACCTCGACCATACCCTGACTCAGGAAGATATCGACGCGCTCGAAAAACGTATGCATGAGCTCGCCGAGAAAAACTACGATGTCATCAAGAAGAAAGTGAGCTGGCACGAAGCGCGTGAAACCTTCGTGAAGCGCGGCGAAAGCTATAAAGTTTCTATTCTTGACGAAAACATTGCCCATGATGACAAGCCTGGCCTGTATCATCATGAAGAATATATCGATATGTGCCGCGGTCCGCACGTGCCGAACATGCGCTTCTGCCATCACTTCAAGCTGATGAAAACCGCCGGTGCCTACTGGCGCGGCGACAGCAACAATAAAATGTTGCAGCGTATCTACGGCACCGCGTGGGCAGATAAAAAAGCGCTGAATGCTTATCTGCAGCGTCTGGAAGAAGCCGCCAAGCGCGACCACCGTAAAATCGGTAAGCAGCTCGACCTGTATCATATGCAGGAAGAGGCGCCTGGGATGGTGTTCTGGCACAACGACGGCTGGACTATCTTCCGTGAACTGGAAACCTTTGTCCGTTCGAAACTGAAAGAGTATCAGTACCAGGAAGTCAAAGGTCCGTTCATGATGGACCGTGTGCTGTGGGAAAAAACCGGCCACTGGGACAACTACAAAGATGCGATGTTCACCACCTCTTCTGAGAACCGTGAATACTGCATTAAGCCGATGAACTGCCCGGGCCACGTGCAGATCTTCAACCAGGGGCTGAAATCCTACCGCGATCTGCCGCTGCGTATGGCGGAGTTTGGTAGCTGCCACCGTAACGAACCATCAGGCGCGCTGCACGGTCTGATGCGCGTTCGCGGCTTTACCCAGGATGATGCGCATATCTTCTGTACTGAAGATCAGGTTCGCGATGAAGTGAACGCCTGTATTCGTATGGTTTATGATATGTACAGCACCTTTGGCTTTGAGAAGATCGTCGTCAAACTGTCGACTCGCCCGGAAAAACGTATCGGCAGCGACGAGACCTGGGATCGCGCGGAAGCGGATCTGGCGGTGGCGCTGGAAGAAAATAATATCCCATTTGAATATCAACTGGGAGAAGGGGCGTTCTACGGCCCGAAAATTGAATTTACCCTGTATGACTGTCTCGATCGTGCATGGCAGTGCGGTACGGTACAGCTGGACTTCTCTCTGCCGCAGCGTTTAAGCGCCTCCTATGTGGGCGAAAACAACGAGCGTCAGGTGCCGGTCATGATCCACCGTGCGATTCTCGGTTCTCTGGAGCGCTTCATTGGCATCCTGACCGAAGAGTTCGCTGGCTTCTTCCCAACCTGGATTGCACCAGTGCAGGTGGTGGTCATGAATATCACCGATTCTCAGGCTGAATACGTTAACGAATTGACGCGTAAACTACAAAATGCGGGCATTCGTGTAAAAGCAGACTTGAGAAATGAGAAGATTGGCTTTAAAATCCGCGAGCACACTTTACGTCGTGTCCCGTATATGTTGGTCTGTGGCGACAAAGAAGTCGAAGCCGGCAAAGTGGCCGTGCGCACCCGTCGCGGGAAAGACCTCGGCAGCATGGACGTAAATGAAGTGATCGAGAAGCTGCAACAAGAGATTCGCAGCCGCAGTCTTCAACAACTGGAGGAATAAGGTATTAAAGGCGGAAAACGAGTTCAAACGGCACGTCCGAATCGTATCAATGGCGAGATTCGCGCCCAGGAAGTTCGCTTAACAGGTCTGGAAGGTGAGCAGCTGGGTATTGTGAGTCTGAGAGAAGCTATCGAAAAGGCTGAAGAGGCTGGAGTAGATTTAGTTGAAATCAGCCCTAACGCCGAGCCGCCAGTTTGTCGTATCATGGACTACGGCAAGTTCCTTTATGAAAAGAGTAAGTCTTCTAAGGAACAGAAGAAGAAGCAGAAAGTTATCCAGGTTAAGGAAATTAAATTCCGCCCTGGTACTGATGAAGGTGACTATCAGGTAAAACTCCGCAGCCTGATTCGCTTTCTCGAAGATGGCGATAAGGCCAAAATCACGCTGCGTTTCCGCGGTCGTGAGATGGCCCACCAGCAGATCGGTATGGAAGTGCTTAACCGCGTGAAAGACGATCTGGTTGAACTAGCAGTAGTCGAATCCTTCCCAACGAAGATCGAAGGCCGCCAGATGATCATGGTGCTCGCTCCTAAGAAGAAACAGTAAGGCCATCAAGAAACATTTCCGGTGGGCTTCGGCTCACTGGTTTTGTTCGCCTTTGTTTCGTTTATTAACAATGCGAAGTGGAAGTTATTAAAATGCCAAAAATTAAGACCGTACGCGGTGCTGCTAAGCGCTTCAAAAAAACCGGTAAAGGTGGTTTTAAGCACAAGCACGCTAACCTGCGTCACATTCTGACTAAAAAAGCTACCAAGCGTAAACGTCACCTGCGTCCGAAAGCCATGGTTTCCAAAGGCGATCTGGGCCTGGTTATCGCGTGCCTGCCGTACGCATAAGTCGTTAACGTTTAACTTTTTTAACTTAGAATAGATACAGGAGAGCACACATGGCTCGCGTAAAACGTGGTGTAATTGCACGTGCACGTCACAAGAAAATTTTGAAACAAGCTAAAGGCTACTACGGTGCGCGTTCTCGCGTATACCGCGTTGCCTTCCAGGCTGTTATCAAAGCTGGTCAGTACGCTTACCGTGACCGTCGTCAACGTAAACGTCAGTTCCGTCAACTGTGGATTGCACGTATCAACGCAGCAGCACGTCAGAACGGTATTTCTTACAGCAAATTCATCAATGGCCTGAAAAAAGCCTCTGTTGAAATCGACCGTAAGATCCTGGCTGACATCGCCGTATTCGACAAAGTAGCGTTCACCGCTCTGGTCGAAAAAGCGAAAGCAGCTCTGGCATAAGCCAGTTGAAAGAGGGAGCTTGTCTCCCTCTTTTCGTTTCAACACCATCAATACATTGACTTTTATCGGCGCAGGCTTTTCAATACAGGTCTGACGTTTCTTACCAGACAAGGTAATGCAAGCATGAATGCTGCTATTTTCCGCTTCTTTTTTTACTTTAGCACCTGAACTCAGGAGGCTAGCGCGTGAAAGAAGAAACGGAAAACAGCGCCAGAAAGCCTCCCCTGTGGAGGCTTTTTTCGTATATGGATTCGGAATATTAATTTCACTATAACCGGTGTCTGCACCGACATAATGAGGAAAACCATGTCACATCTCGCAGAGCTGGTTGCCAGTGCCAAGGCAGCCATTAACGAGGCATCAGATGTTGCTGCGCTGGACAACGTCCGCGTGGAATACCTGGGTAAGAAAGGGCATCTGACCCTGCAAATGACCACCCTGCGTGAGTTGCCGCCGGAAGAGCGTCCGGCAGCCGGTGCGGTCATCAACGAAGCGAAAGAGCAGGTACAGCAGGCGCTGAACGCGCGCAAAGCCGAACTGGAAGGCGCGGCGCTGAATGCTCGTCTGGCTGCAGAGACCATCGACGTCTCGCTGCCGGGTCGCCGCATTGAGAATGGCGGTCTGCATCCGGTCACCCGCACCATCGACCGTATTGAAAGTTTCTTCGGTGAGCTCGGCTTTACCGTGGCGACGGGCCCGGAAATCGAAGATGATTACCACAACTTCGATGCTCTGAATATCCCGGGCCACCATCCGGCGCGCGCTGACCACGACACTTTCTGGTTCGATGCCACTCGCCTGCTGCGCACCCAGACCTCCGGCGTGCAGATCCGCACCATGGAAAACCAGCAGCCGCCCATCCGTATTATCGCGCCGGGCCGCGTCTATCGTAACGACTACGATCAGACCCACACCCCGATGTTCCATCAGATGGAAGGTCTGATCGTTGATAAAAACATCAGCTTCACCAATCTGAAAGGAACCCTGCACGATTTCCTGAACAACTTCTTTGAAGAAGATCTGCAGGTACGCTTCCGTCCGTCCTACTTCCCGTTCACCGAGCCGTCCGCGGAAGTTGACGTGATGGGTAAAAACGGCAAATGGCTGGAAGTGCTGGGCTGCGGGATGGTGCACCCGAACGTGCTGCGCAACGTGGGTATCGATCCGGAAGTGTACTCCGGCTTCGCCTTCGGCATGGGCATGGAGCGTCTGACCATGCTGCGCTATGGCGTCACCGATCTGCGCGCGTTCTTCGAAAACGATCTGCGTTTCCTCAAACAGTTTAAATAAGGGCAGGACAGAACAATGAAATTCAGTGAACTGTGGTTACGCGAGTGGGTTAACCCGGCGATCGACAGCGAAGCGCTTTCCGATCAGATCACCATGGCGGGCCTCGAAGTGGACGGCGTTGAGCCGGTTGCCGGCAGCTTCAACGGCGTCGTTGTCGGTGAAGTAGTGGAGTGCGGTCAGCACCCGAACGCCGACAAACTGCGCGTCACCAAAGTCAACGTCGGCGGCGAGCGCCTGCTGGACATCGTCTGCGGCGCGCCAAACTGCCGTCAGGGGCTGAAAGTCGCCGTGGCGACCATCGGCGCCGTGCTGCCGGGCGATTTTAAAATCAAAGCCGCGAAACTGCGCGGCGAGCCGTCAGAGGGGATGCTGTGCTCCTTCTCCGAGCTGGGCATTTCCGATGATCATAGCGGAATTATCGAGCTGCCGGCGGATGCGCCGATCGGTACCGATATTCGCGAATATCTGAAGCTTGACGATAACACCATCGAAATCAGCGTCACCCCGAACCGCGCCGACTGCCTGGGCATCATCGGCGTCGCGCGCGATGTGGCCGTGCTGAACAAGGCGCCGCTGAACGCGCCGGAAATCACCCCGGTAGCCGCCACCATTGACGATGTGCTGCCGATTCAGGTTGACGCCCCGCAGGCGTGCCCGCGCTATCTGGGCCGCGTGGTAAAAGGCATCAACGTCAAAGCGCCGACGCCGCTGTGGATGAAAGAGAAACTGCGCCGCTGCGGGATCCGCTCCATCGACGCGGTGGTTGACGTGACCAACTATGTGCTGCTTGAGCTGGGCCAGCCGATGCACGCCTTTGACCGCGACCGTATCGAAGGCGGGATCGTGGTGCGCATGGCGAAAGAGGGTGAAACCCTGGTCCTGCTCGATGGCTCCGAAGCGAAGCTCGACAGCGATACCCTGGTCATTGCTGACCACAACAAAGCGCTGGCAATGGGCGGGATCTTCGGCGGGGAACACTCCGGCGTTAACGACGAATCCCAGAACGTACTGCTGGAGTGTGCCTTCTTCAGCCCGCTGTCCATTACCGGCCGCGCGCGCCGTCACGGCCTGCACACCGATGCCTCTCATCGCTATGAGCGCGGCGTCGATCCGGCACTGCAGTATAAAGCGCTGGAGCGCGCCACGCGTCTGCTGATCGACCTCTGCGGCGGCGAAGCCGGCCCGGTGATCGACGTGACTAACGAAGCGACCCTGCCAAAACGCGCCACCATCACTCTGCGTCGTAGCAAACTGGATCGCCTGATTGGCCACCATATCGACGACGCGCAGGTCACTGATATTCTTCAGCGCCTCGGCTGCGAAGTGACGGTGGGCGAGGGCGAATGGCAGGCGGTGGCCCCTAGCTGGCGTTTCGACATGGAGATCGAAGAGGATCTGGTCGAGGAAGTGGCTCGCGTTTATGGCTACAACAACATTCCTGATGAGCCGGTGCAGGCGGATCTGATCATGGGTACCCATCGTGAAGCCGACCTGTCGCTGAAGCGCGTGAAAACGCTGCTGAATGACAAAGGCTATCAGGAAGTGATCACCTACAGCTTCGTCGACCCGAAAGTCCAGCAGCTGATCCACGCCGGTGAAGAGGCGCTGATCCTGCCAAGCCCGATCTCCAGCGAAATGTCGGCGATGCGCCTGTCGCTGTGGACTGGCCTGCTGGGGACCGTGGTCTACAACCAGAACCGTCAGCAGAGCCGGGTTCGCATCTTTGAGAGCGGTCTGCGCTTTGTGCCGGACACCAATGCGCCGCTGGGCATTCGTCAGGATGTGATGCTGGCCGGGGCGATCTGCGGCAACCGCTACGAAGAGCACTGGACACTGGCGAAAGAGACGGTCGATTTCTATGATCTGAAAGGCGATCTGGAAGCCGTTCTGGATTTAACCGGAAAATTAGCGGATATCGAATTCCGTGCTGAAGCGACCACCGCGCTGCATCCGGGGCAATCCGCAGCGATTTATCTTAAAGGTGAACGCATTGGTTTCATTGGGGTTGTTCATCCTGAGCTGGAACGTAAACTGGATCTGAACGGTCGCACTCTGGTGTTTGAACTGGAGTGGAACAAGCTCGCAGACCGCGTGGTGCCTCAGGCGCGCGACATTTCCCGCTTCCCAGCGAACCGTCGCGACATCGCGGTGCTGGTCGCGGAAAACGTGGCTGCCGCCGATGTTTTAGCCGAATGTAAGAAAGTTGGCGTAAATCAGGTAGTTGGCGTAAACTTATTTGACGTGTACCGTGGTAAAGGTGTGGCGGAAGGGTATAAGAGCCTTGCGATTAGCCTGATCCTGCAGGATACCAGCCGTACACTCGAAGAAGAGGAGATTGCCGCTACCGTTGCCAGATGTGTAGAGGCATTAAAAGAGCGATTCCAGGCATCATTGAGGGATTGAACCTATGGCGCTTACAAAAGCTGAAATGTCAGAATATCTGTTTGATAAGCTTGGGCTTAGCAAGCGGGATGCCAAAGAACTGGTCGAGTTGTTTTTCGAAGAGATCCGTCGTGCTCTGGAAAACGGAGAACAGGTCAAACTCTCCGGGTTCGGCAACTTCGATTTGCGGGATAAAAACCAACGCCCGGGACGTAACCCGAAGACGGGGGAGGATATTCCCATTACAGCCCGGCGCGTGGTGACCTTCAGACCCGGTCAGAAGCTGAAAAGCCGTGTCGAAAACGCGTCGCCTAAAGACAAATAATCTGAACTAATTAAAAAGGCCGCATTGCGGCCTTTTTCTTTTCTGTCGAATCTTACGCTTTAACGGCGGTGAGCATGATCTCCACCAGGATGTCTGGTCGCGCCATCTCCGCCTGCACGGCCGCGCGCGCCGGGCTATGGCCTTCCGGCATCCACTCCACCCACGCCTCATTGAACGCGGCAAAGTCACGCTTGATATTTTTCAGCCAGATCTGCGCGGAGAGAATGTGCCGCTTATCGCTCCCGGCCGCCGCCAGCAGGGTGTCGATTTTCTCCAGCACTTCGCGGGTCTGCAAGGCGATGTCCTCCTTGTTGCTTTTCGGCGTCTGTCCGGAGAGGAACAGCAGATTGCCATACGCAACGCTGGCGGAAAGACGAGGTTGAGGATGATTGCGAATGATTGTCATGCGGTTTGTTTCCATGTGAGACCTTCTAAAGAAATGTCTGGCATCTGATTGTCGATTAACGCGCCCAGCACCACCGCGCTGCCGGCGGCGAGGGTAAAACCGAGGCTGCCCTGGCCGAGATTCATCCACAGGTTGGGGTAGCCGGCGCGTCCCAGTAGCGGTGGCCCGGCTGGCGTTGAAGGACGCATGCCGGTCCAGGCTTCGGCCTGGTCCAACCCCTCGAGTTCGGGAAAGCTGCGGGAGACGATTTTTTTCAGCGCCTGAATGCGGCTCTCGCGCAGTGTGTCGCCGTCGTAGCCGATGTCCACCATCGCCGCGATGCGCAGCTGCTGGCCCAGGCGGGCATAAACGATTTTGTGCCCGTAATCGGTGACGCTGATGTCCGGCGCAATGCCCGCCTGCTGCGGATAGGGAAGGGTCAGGCTGTACCCCTTCAGGGCGCAGAGCGGCACGCGAACGCCCATGTGCCCCAGCAGCGGACCGCTGCCGTTGCCGGCGGCGACGACGTACTCATCGCCGGTGATGGTCCCGCGACTGGTCTCCAGGGCGCTGACGCGTCCGCCGCGCCTGGCGAGCCGCTGCACCTCACAGTGGGTCAGCAGGCTGAAGCGGCTGCTGGCGGTGAGCTTGTCGATCAGCGCAAGGCAAAACTGATGGCAATCCGCCGTTTCATCCCCCGGCGAATAAATTCCGCCCTGCAGCGAAGGGCTGATATGTTTTAGCGCCGGTTCCAGCTGCAGGCAGGCTTCAGCATTCAGCGCCTGCTGATACTGAGGATCGATCCCTTTTGCCGCTTTAGTAAAATCATATTCCCGGCGATGGATAATTAATTTTCCGCTGCGCCGCCAGTGAAAATCGGCAAGATTATCCTCTTCCCGCCACGACTGCATGACCTGCCGGCTGAGCAGCGACAGACGCAATATATGAGCGCCGTTTATTTTATTGGTCTGGCTATTACAGGCGCGCAGGAACTGCAGCAGCCAGCGCCACTGCTGTAAAGAGATATTGAGACGCATATTGAGCGGCGAATCGGCTTTGCCCATCCATTTTATCCCCTGCAGGGGAACGCCGCTGTCGGCAAGGGGGGCGACGTAGCGGTAACTTAATTGTCCGCCGTTGGCAAAACTGGTGGCGCTGGCCGGTTCGCCGTTGCGCTCCAGTAATTGCACCTGATGGCCGCGCTTGATCAGTTCCCAGGCCGTGGCCAGACCGACCACGCCGCCGCCGATAATGACAATGCGTTTGTTCATAACCCGATATATCCACCGCTGTTCAATTTATCGGGTTATGTCAAAGCATTTACCCTGGCGGCGCAATTGACTTTTTATGGTCAGGGTATAACCGCAGGTTAATCTCCTTGAGCTGCTGGCGCAGGCGCTGGCAGAGAAAATCGACGAATTTTTGCGCCATCGGGCTCAGGGAAACGTCGGCCCGGCGCAGCAGGCAGAGGTTAATGGCCATCGGCGGCGTAATGGGATGGATCATCTCGGGAGCCAGGTTGTGCTGGGCGGAAAAGATATCGGTAATGCTGCAGCCCATGCCGCGCTTCACGAACTCGGTGGCCATGTAGTAGGTCTGGACATTCAGCCGGGTAGTGGAAAAGTCGCGACGGGTGGCGATGGCGGCGGAGAGCGAGTGCGGCCCCGGCGAGATCCAGCGCTGCTGGTCGATCTGGCTGATATCCACCGCTCCCTGACGATAATGACGGTCGATATAGACCAGCGGCACTTCGGCAATCAGGGTGGTAAGGATCTCTCCCTGCTGCACCGGCTGCAGCGTCAGCGCTAAGTCTATCTCGCGTAAATCCAGTTTTCTGACCAGCGTCTCGGTGTGCTCGGTGGTGAGCGTCATCACCAGGTTGCTGTTTTGCTGATAAAAATCGGTCACCAGCTCCGGCACCAGGCTTAACCCCAGGCTCGGCAGACAGCCTAAAGTGATTTTGGCGCGCGGATCGCGGGCCAGGTTATCGGCCAGCAGGCGCAGGTTATCAAGGTCCTGATAAATAGTCTGCGCTTTTTCGAAAAGTGTGATCGCCTCGCTGGTCGGCAGCAGCTTGCCGCGCACCCGCTGAAACAGGGTAAAGCCCAGCTTCAGTTCGGCGCTTTTTAACGCTTTGCTGGCCGCTGGCTGGGAGATATTGAGCGATTCCGCCGCCCGTGACAGAGAGCCGCAGGTCATGACGGCATAGAAGATTTCCAGATGACGCAGTTTCATGAACAGTTAACTCAGGGTTATAGCCTACCGATAAAAAGTCATTTTCTACTAACACTAAGTTAACATAAATTTAATCACCAATCAGCGCATTGGTTACATATTGTGCTGCTGGCCCCGCCTGATGGCGGAATAAAACGCTCTCAGAATCGTTTCCTTTGTACCCCAACAGACCCTCAGGCCGCGGCCAATAATGAAAAAGAGGGAGGATATTTTCTGAGCTGGCCCCCATACATCACTTGACCATCATGGTCGGATTGATTGGCATTAAGGAGTGTTATGAGTGACTCAACGCTCGCAGGCAATACGCCTGTCAGACGAAATATCACGCGAAAAAACGTTATTACCGGTCTGTTATTGCTGCTGTTCGTGTTGATTGCGCTGTGGTGCCACGGTCGACCGGGCAGTGAGCTTGGCCTGCTGGGATTTACGCCGCTGGTGGCGTTAGCGATATTATCGCTGATCGGCGTCGATATTGTGCTGGCGGTCATCTCCTCGATTATTATCGCCATGATCATGACCTCAACCGGTCTGCCGGAAATGGGCGCGATGCTGGCGAAATCCACCGGGTCATTTATTGCCACCGTCGGGCTTATCATTATGCTCGGCGCCGGCGTGGGGGAAGTGGCCACCCGCACCGGCGCGGCGGTTGAACTGGTGAAATTCGTGGTCCACCGTATTGGGCTGTCGAGCCAGACGCGGGTCAAGTTCGGCATTGTGGTGTCATCGATTTTAATTTGCGGTTCGCTGGGCACCATGGCCGGCGGCAATGCGATTATTGTCGCAGTGATTATTCCCGTAGCGGCGGCGGTACGCTTAACGCCGCCGACGGTAGCCGCGCTGATGATGACCGCCGGTTCCGTTGGACTCTTTACCGGGCCCTTCACCCCCAGCACCGTGACGATCCTCAGCCTCGGCGGTCTGAGCTATCCGGATTATCTGCTGTATGTCGGCCTGCCGATGAGCGCCGTCACCCTGTTAGCCGGCTGGATCATGGCCGGACGGATCCAGAAGATGACCGAAGGCAAACTGCGCTATGAGGTCGATCTCTCGGAAAAGCCGCAAGAGGACCTTAGCGCCGCGCAGCAGCGCCGGCGTAAATTAAGCGCGCTGGCTTTCGCCGCGACCATCATCGTGATGGCGGTGGTTGGGGTGGTGATTAAAGCCGGCTTCAGCTTTGCGATTATCGTCATGCTGCTGGTGGCGTTGATGACCGGGCTGGTGGGCGGCCTGCGGCCGACGCAGATCCTGCAGGCGCTGTATCACGGCTGCGGTCGTCTGGTGTGGATGTTTATTCTCTACTGGCTGTATAACCCGATCCTTGAGCTGATGGATGGCCTGCACGCCTATCAGGGGCTGCTGGAGTATACCCAGCCGCTGCTGGAGGGGATCTCCCCGGCCTGGCTGTGCTTTAGCATCTTCGCGTTCAATATTATCGGCCATGTGCCCGGCGCGGCGGTAGCCCAGATGACCTTTACGCATAAAATCTTTGGCCCGATGCTGATGGCCGCCGGCGTGCCGCCGCAGGGGACCACCGCGGTGCTGCTGGCCTCGTCTCAGGTGGACTGGTTCGGGCCGTTTCCCTCATCGGACATGTTCGGCCAGATGGGGCTGGCGCAGTCTACACATCTGAAGTATATGCTCTATAACGGCTGGGCAATCGTGGTGGCGAACATCATTCTCTTCGCGCTGCTGTTTCAGATTCTGGTGTAAAGCGGGATGGTCGACGGGGGGGAGCGTCCTCCGCGTCGACCTTTGGTCGTGAGGTTTTCCTTTTCTCACCGCGACACCCACCGTAAAATCAGCCTCTTGTTCCCACTGCGTAATGGAATCTATGCTGACTCTCGCCCATCTTCAACAGCGCCGCAGCCGGCGTTGGCTCCTTGGTTTAACGCTGTTGCTGCTGGTCACCCTGCTGATCAGCCTGTGCGCGGGGGATCAATGGATCCCGCCCGGCGAGTGGCTCAGCGCCAAAGGTCAGCTGTTTATCTGGCAGATCCGCCTGCCGCGGACCCTGGCGGTGCTGCTGGTGGGGGCGGCGCTGGCGCTCTCCGGGGCGATAATGCAGGCGCTGTTTGAAAATCCGCTGGCGGAACCGGGTCTGCTGGGCGTCTCCAACGGCGCGGGCGTCGGGCTGATTGCCGCCGTCCTGCTGGGTAAAGGCCTGTTACCGGGCTGGGCGCTCGGGCTGTGCGCGATCCTGGGCGCGCTGCTGATCACCTTTATTCTGCTGCGTTTTGCCCGCCGCCATCTTTCCACCAGCCGCCTGCTGCTGGCGGGGGTGGCGCTGGGGATCATCTGCAGCGCCCTGATGACCTGGGCGGTCTACTTCTCCACCTCTTTTGATCTGCGTCAGCTGATGTACTGGATGATGGGCGGGTTTGGCGGCGTCGACTGGCAGCAGCTGTGGCTGATGATAGCCCTCCTGCCAGCGCTCTGCTGGGTCTGTCTGCAGTCGCAACCCCTGAATTTACTGGCGCTGGGCGAAGTCTCCGCCCGTCAGCTCGGCCTGCCGCTGTGGCTGTGGCGTAAGCTGCTGGTGGTGGCGACCGGCTGGATGGTCGGCGTGAGCGTGGCGCTGGCGGGGGCGATTGGCTTTATCGGCCTGGTAATTCCGCACATTCTGCGGCTATGCGGCTTGAGCGATCACCGGGTCTTGCTCCCGGCCTGCATGCTGGCAGGGGCAAGCGCCTTGCTGGGGGCGGATATTATCGCCCGGCTGGCGCTTTCCGCCGCTGAGCTGCCGATTGGCGTGGTGACGGCGACGCTGGGCGCGCCGGTCTTTATCTGGTTGCTGCTGCGCTCGCGGTGACGGGAATAGCGCGACGCCGTCTGCAGGGACGGCGCCGGCTCGGGCTTACCAGCCTTTGATCGCGTCGCCTTTGTAGACTTCCTTCGCTTTTTCCGCGACTTCACTGGTCTGGAAGGCGGCTTTCAGTTCCTGAATTTTCTTGCTGTCCTTGTTATCCTCGCGGGCGACAATCGCATTCACGTAAGGGGAATCTGGTCCCTCCATGAACAGGCCGTCGCGGGCGGCCGACAGGCCCGCCTGGGCGGAGAAGTTGGTGTTAATGATTGACAGGCTGACGTTTGGGTCATCCAGGGTGCGGGTCAGCTGCGGGGTATCCACCTCCACAATCTTCAGCTGTTTCGGGTTGTCGATGATATCCAGCGTGGTGGGTAAATAGCCGACGCCCGGTTTCAGCTTGAGCAGCCCCTGCGCCTGAAGCAGCAGCAGGCTGCGGCCCAGGGTAGTGGTTTCATTAGAGATGGTCACCGTCGCTCCCTCGGGGAGCTCGCTGATATTTTTGATGCGATGTGAATAGGCGGCGATAGGGAAGACAAAGGTTTTACCGACCACCGCGAATTTATAGCCGCGCTCTTTCGACTGCGCCTCAAGGTACGGCAGGGTCTGGAAGGCGTTGGCATCCACATCTTTGTTGTTCAGCGCTTCGTTAGGCAGCACGTAATCATTGAAGGAGACCACTTCGACGTCGAGGTGATATTTATCCTTCGCCACTTGCTCCACCACTTTCCAGATGGCTTCGTCCGGCCCGGTATTGATAGCGACTTTCACTTTATTATCTTCATCCGGAGAGCAGGCGCTCAGCAGGGCGACAGAGGCGGCGATTAACGCCAGGCTAAACAACTTCTTCATCAACAAAACTCTCTTAAATTAACAAGTAACGAAACCATATTACATTCATGGAACACTGTACACGTAAATAGGTGCCTGCCCAATTGAGAGGATTTCATGTTGCCGACGGGCAGCGAAGCGCTGTTACATCATGCGACAACTCGCGGGGATTGGCAGTAGAATGGCGGGCGCTGAATCCGCTACAGTAGATAGGGATCACCTTCACCGGAAACCGGTTTATCCATTGAGGACAGGCTATGCAACATGACATTCTGAATACCGAAGTGACGACCATTGATGGCGAGAAGACCACCCTGGCATCCTTTGCCGGCAAGGTACTGCTGATCGTCAATGTGGCCTCCAAATGCGGCCTGACGCCGCAGTATGAGCAACTGGAGGACCTGCAAAAGCAGTTTGCCGGCGAGGGCTTCAGCGTGCTGGGCTTCCCCTGCAACCAGTTCCTCGGCCAGGAGCCGGGGAGTGAAGAAGAGATTAAGACCTTCTGCAGCACCACCTACGGCGTCACCTTCCCGCTGTTCAGCAAGATTGACGTCAACGGCGAGCATCGCGCACCGCTCTATCAAAAGCTGGTTGCCGCCGCGCCGAAGGCGGTGGCCCCGGAAGGTAGCGGTTTTTATGAGCGGATGGCCAGCAAGGGCCGCGCGCCGCTGTACGTGGACGACATTCTGTGGAATTTCGAAAAATTTCTCGTCGATCGCCAGGGCAACGTCATTCAGCGCTTCTCTCCGGATATGACGCCGGACGATCCGCAGCTGGTGGCGGCGATTAAAGGAGCGCTGGCGAAATAATGTCGTTTCTGATGCAGCTACAGGATGTAGAAGCGGCGGGGCGTCTGGCCCCGTTTTCTGCGGCCTTTCGCGCCGGGGAGATCGTTCACCTGGTGGGGCCGAACGGCGCAGGGAAGAGCACGCTGCTGGCCCGCATGGCGGGGCTGTCCGACGGCCCCGGCACGATTCATTTTAACGGACGGTTGCTTGACGAGTGGCCGGCGACGGAGCTGGCGCGCCGCCGCGGATATCTGTGCCAGCAGCAGACCCCGCCGTTCGCCATGCCGGTGTGGCATTATCTGGCGCTGCACAGGCAGCAGCAGGGCGACAGCGCCCGGGTGAACGATATCGCGGCCAGGCTTGGCCTTGACAATAAGCTGGGCCGTCAGGTCAATCAGCTGTCGGGCGGCGAGTGGCAGCGCGTGCGGCTGGCGGCAGTGATCCTGCAGATCGATCCCTTAAGCAATCCCGCGGGTCAGCTGCTGCTGCTGGATGAGCCGATGAACAGTCTGGATGTGGCCCAGCAGGCGGCGCTGGATCGGCTGTTACGCGAGCTGAGCGCGGCGGGAATTGCGGTGGTGATGAGCAGTCACGATCTCAACCACACTTTGCGCCATGCCGGACAGAGCTGGCTGCTCTGCCAGGGGGAAGCCATCGCCTGCGGGGAGACCGCCGAGGTGCTGAACGAGGAAAATTTAACCGCTGCCTATGCGATCCCGTTCCAGCGCGTGGAGGTGGCCGGTCATATTATGCTCATCGCGTCACAGTAGCACGCAGTTATCTTGTCACTATATTGATAAACAAGCTAAATTATTGCGATAAAGAGACTAGGGACAGAGGGATCATCTGAAATGCGCTTCTGGTTCATGTTGGCGGCGGCGTTAATTTTAGCCGGCTGCAGCAGCCATCGGGCACCGCCGCCGAATCCTCGGCTGGCTGACTCCATTACGGTGGTGGCGAATCTGAACGAGCAGCTGCGTAGCTGGCGCGGCGCACCGTATCGCTACGGCGGCATGACGCCGCGCGGCGTCGACTGCTCCGGCTTTGTGGTGCGCACGTTTCGCGATAAATTTGCCCTCCAGCTGCCGCGCGAAACCCGCGAGCAGGCGGAAATCGGCACCCGAATTGATAAGCGCGATCTGCTGCCCGGCGATCTGGTGTTCTTCAAAACCGGCTCAGGCGAAAGCGGCCTGCACGTCGGCATCTACGATACCGATAACCAGTTTATTCATGCCTCCACCAGTCAGGGCGTCACCCGTTCCTCGCTGGATAACGTCTACTGGAACAAAAAATTCTGGCAGGCGCGGCGTATCTGACGTCATTCAGCGGCCGGAGGGAAGCGAGCGCTTCCCTTTTTTTATGCCGATAACCCTGCACTCCGCCCGTGTTAATCCGCTGTTCCAGGCACTACACTGGAGAGAGGAGGAACCATGACCCTTTCTTTTACCACCCACTGGCGGGATGAACTGCCGGACTTTTACACTTCCCTGTCACCGACGCCGCTCGATAACGCCCGACTCATCTGGCGCAACGCTCCGCTGGCGCAACAGCTGGGCGTCCCTGACGCGCTGTTTGCGCCGGAAAGCGGGGCCGGCGTCTGGGGCGGCGAAGCGCTGCTCCCGGGCATGTCGCCGCTGGCGCAGGTCTACAGTGGCCATCAGTTTGGCGCCTGGGCCGGCCAGCTGGGCGACGGACGCGGGATCCTGCTCGGTGAGCAGCAGCTGGCGGATGGCCGCCGTTACGACTGGCATCTGAAAGGCGCCGGCCTGACCCCCTATTCACGGATGGGGGATGGCCGCGCCGTGCTGCGCTCGACGATCCGGGAAAGCCTGGCGTCGGAGGCGATGCACGCCCTGGGGATCCCGACGACGCGCGCCCTGGCGATGGTCACCAGCGATACCCCGGTCTACCGCGAGCGCGTGGAGCCTGGCGCGATGCTGATGCGGGTGGCCGAGAGCCATGTCCGCTTTGGTCATTTCGAACATTTTTACTATCGTCGCGAGCCGCAGAAGGTTCAGCAGCTGGCCGATTATGTCATTCGTCACCACTGGCCGCAGCTGCAGGATGAAGCGGACAAGTACCTGTTATGGTTCCGTGACGTTGTCACGCGTACCGCGCAGACCATCGCCAGCTGGCAAACCGTGGGCTTTGCCCATGGGGTGATGAATACCGACAACATGTCAATTCTCGGTTTGACCATCGACTACGGGCCGTATGGCTTCCTTGACGATTTTCAGCCGGACTTTATCTGCAACCACTCCGATTACCAGGGGCGCTACAGTTTTGAAAACCAGCCGGCGGTGGGGCTGTGGAATCTGCAGCGTCTGGCCCAGTCGCTGTCGCCGTTTATCAGCGCCGAAGCGCTGAACGCGGCGCTGGATGAGTATCAGCACGCCTTGCTGACCGCCTATGGCCAGCGGATGCGCGACAAACTTGGCCTGTTCAGCCAGCAGAAAGGGGATAACGATCTGCTCGACGGTCTGTTTGCCCTGATGATCCGCGAGAGAAGCGACTATACCCGAACGTTCCGCCTGCTGAGCCACAGCGAACAGCTCAGCGCGGCCTCGCCGCTGCGCGACGAGTTTATCGACCGAACGACATTCGACAGCTGGTTCGCCGGATATCGCGCGCGGCTTCGTGATGAACAGGTGGAGGATGCCCAGCGCCAGCAGCGGATGCAGGGCGTCAACCCGGCGCTGGTGTTACGTAACTGGCTGGCGCAGCGGGCGATCGAGCAGGCTGAGGCTGGCGATCTGGGGGAGCTGGAGCGTCTGCATGCCGCGCTGGCCAATCCCTTCACCGATCGCGAGGACGACTACGTCCGCCGGCCGCCGGACTGGGGGAAACGTCTGGAAGTCAGCTGCTCGAGCTAACTCGCCTCGCCCCGCGCGCTGCGGGGCGATTATTTGGTCAGGATCAACTTCCCGGCGTGGGTCTGGCGCAACAGATAGCGCTGGCCGCCATGCTCAATGACTACCCGTCCTTCGCTGCCTAACAGAACCCGACTGCTGATCTGTCTGTCCGTCGCCACGGGATAGGGGGCATTGTCTTTTGGTTTTTCAGCTGTGGCAGTGTTATCCATACGCGTCATAGCTCTCAAAATAAAAATCAAAGCAACAATGATAATCATTATCAATAATGTTGTTTTTGACGGCAAGCGTTATTTATCGCGTTACCGAATTTGGTAGGGGAATGTCAGAAGGGGATCGCCCACCGCAGGCGCGGCGGGCGGAGCGGTCACAGACGGGTGGCCGTGGCGGCCGCCAGTTCGCTCAATAAACGTTCGCTGTCTTCCCAGCTGAGGCAGGGATCGGTGATCGACTGGCCCCAGGCCAGCGGCTGGCCGGGAACCACTTTCTGGGTCCCTTCCTGCAGGAAGCTCTCCGCCATAATGCCGGCGATGGCGGTAGAGCCCGCGCGAATTTGCTGACAGATATCGGCGCACACCTCCAGCTGACGGCGATGCTGCTTTTGGCAGTTGCCATGGCTGAAGTCGACCACCAGCTGCTCCGGCAGATTGAATTCACGCAGCGCTTCGCCGGCGGCGGCGATATCCTCGGCGTGATAGTTCGGCCGTTTGCCGCCGCGCATAATGATATGCCCGTACGGGTTGCCGCTGGTCTGGTAAATCGTCATCTGCCCCTGCTTGTCCGGAGAGAGGAACATATGGCTGGCGCGGGAGGCGCGGATGGCGTCTACGGCGATGCGCGTATTGCCGTCGGTACCGTTTTTAAACCCGACCGGGCAGGAGAGCGCCGAGGCCATTTCACGGTGGATCTGGCTTTCCGTGGTGCGCGCCCCGATGGCTCCCCAGCTGATGAGATCGGCGATAAACTGACCGGTCACCATATCGAGAAACTCGGTGGCCGTCGGCACCCCCAGCTCATTAACCTGCAGCAGCAGGCGCCGTGCCAGTTCAATACCGTGGTTGACCCGATAGCTGCCGTTGAGGTCCGGGTCGGAGATTAAGCCTTTCCAGCCCACCACGGTACGGGGTTTTTCAAAGTAGGTGCGCATCACGATCTCCAGCTGCGGCTGGTAGCGCTCGCGCATGGTCTGCAGGCGGCGGGCATACTCCATCGCCGCGTCGGTGTCGTGAATGGAGCAGGGGCCGATAATCACCAGCAGGCGGCGGTCTTCGCCGTTGAGGATTTTTTCAATGCGGCGACGGGAGGCCGAGACGTGGGCGGCCACGTCGGCGGTGACGGGATGGCGCTGGGCCAGCTCCGCGGGCGTTACCAGGCTTTCAATGCGCGCGGTACGCAATTCGTCTGTTTTATTCATTGGGGTCTCAAAAATCTGTTTCTTCGCCAGCGAAAATGCCGGGAAGTGATGCGCATCACGATAAACCAATCCCTGCTTATTGCAAGAGCAGGGCATGATCCTGTATAGGCCACGGGTGATAGCATAAACAAATTTTTAATAATGTACTAGTGTGTTAGTACATTCTGCGATTCAGTCCCATGATGTCCATGATTTTTGTCGCTATTTCCTCAACGGAATAGTTGGTGCTGTTCAGGCAGGGGATTTTATTCTTGCGATACAGCGCCTCCACTTCGGTCACTTCCATCCGACACTGGCGCAGCGAAGCGTAGCGGCTGTTCTCCCGGCGCTCCTCGCGGATCGCCGCCAGACGCTCCGGATTGATGGTCAGGCCGAACATCTTATGCTGCAGGGGTTTCAGCGACGCCGGCAGAACCAGATTGTCCATATCGTCGGCGATAAACGGATAGTTGGCGGCGCGAATGCCGTACTGCATAGCGAGGTACAGACTGGTGGGCGTCTTGCCGCAGCGCGACACGCCGAGGAGGATCACCTGCGCCTGGTCAAGGTTGCGCAGCGAGATGCCATCGTCATGGGCGAGGGTGTAATCGATGGCGGCGATGCGCGCATCGTATTTGATCAGGTTCCCGGGGTTCAGGCCGTGGGTGCGGTGGGCCACTGGCGTCGGGTCGAGGTTGAGCTCCTGCTGCAGCGGGGCCACCAGCGCCTGAACGATATCCTGACAAAAGCCCTCGCTTTGCAGAATGATATCGCGGATCTCCGGAATAACGATGGAATAGAACACCAGCGGGCGGATGCCCGTTTGCTGATAAATGGCGTCGATCTGCTCTTTCACCGCCCGCGCGCGGCTGATATTTTCCACAAACGGCAGGGTCACGCTGCTGATGGCGACCGGGAATTGCGACATGACGGCATGCCCCAGCACCTCCGCCGTAATGGCGGTACCGTCAGAAATATAAAATACGTGGCGATCTACAGCACTTTCCATTTTGACCATCCGGTATAATGAGTTTAATTGCCTGAAAGCGGATATTAAATTTAAGCATATCCCTGTTTGATTTGTCTCTTCTTAAAATTGAAACACTATTTTTGTTTTTTATGAAAAGGGTGGTTCATTTTCTTTTTTTTGCCGTAATTTCCAGCGTTTTTCGTCATAATTCCTAAAAATCATTGAGTTATCTATATCGGGGGAACAGTCCGAAAAAAGAAAAAATAATTTGCTTGAACGATTCACCGTTTTTTTCAGCACCATAAATATGTCAGGATAATCTTGCAGTCGATCGTGAAATTTTTTTCACTGGTATTAAATCACAAAAGGATTGTCTCGATGTCCAACAATGGCTCGTCACCGCTGGTGCTTTGGTATAACCAACTCGGCATGAATGATGTAGACAGAGTTGGGGGCAAAAATGCCTCCCTTGGTGAAATGATTACGAATCTGTCCGGTATGGGTGTGTCCGTACCTAACGGGTTTGCCACCACCGCTGATGCTTTCAATCAGTTCCTGGACCAAAGCGGTGTTAACCAGCGCATTTATGCGCTGCTGGATGAAACCGACATTGACGACGTTTCCGCATTAGCGAAAGCGGGCGCGCAGATCCGACAGTGGATCATCGATACCCCCTTCCAGAGCGAACTGGAAAACGCGATTCGCGATGCTTATGACCTGCTGTCCGCCGATGACGCCGAGGCCTCATTCGCCGTGCGCTCTTCCGCCACCGCGGAAGATATGCCGGACGCCTCCTTCGCCGGACAGCAAGAGACATTCCTCAACGTGCAGGGCTTTGACGCCGTGCTCGTTGCCGTGAAGCACGTGTTTGCTTCACTGTTTAACGATCGCGCGATCTCCTATCGCGTGCATCAGGGTTACGATCACCGCGGCGTGGCGCTCTCCGCCGGGGTGCAGAGGATGGTCCGCTCCGATCTGGCCTCCTCCGGCGTCATGTTCTCCATCGATACCGAATCCGGCTTTGACCAGGTGGTGTTTATCACCTCGGCGTGGGGTTTGGGCGAGATGGTGGTGCAGGGCGCGGTGAACCCGGACGAATTCTACGTCCACAAACCGACGCTGGCCGCTGGCCGCCCGGCGATCGTGCGCCGCACCATGGGGTCGAAAAAGATCCGCATGGTTTACGCGCCGACTCAGGAGCACGGCAAGCAGGTGCGTATCGAAGATGTGCCGCAGGCGCAGCGCGATATCTTCTCGTTAACCAACGAGGAGGTGCAGGAGCTGGCGAAGCAGGCGGTGCAGATCGAGAAGCACTACGGCCGTCCGATGGATATCGAGTGGGCGAAAGATGGCCACACCGGTAAGCTGTTTATCGTCCAGGCGCGTCCGGAAACCGTGCGTTCCCGCGGCCAGGTGATGGAGCGTTATACCCTCCACGCTCAGGGGCAGATCATCGCCGAAGGGCGCGCCATCGGCCACCGCATTGGCGCCGGTCCGGTGAAGGTGATCCACGATATCAGCGAGATGAACCGCATTGAGCCAGGCGATGTGCTGGTTACCGATATGACCGACCCGGACTGGGAACCGATCATGAAGAAAGCCTCGGCGATCGTCACCAACCGCGGCGGACGTACCTGCCACGCGGCGATCATCGCTCGTGAGCTGGGTATTCCGGCGGTGGTCGGCTGCGGCGATGCCACCGATCGCATTCAGGAAAACCAGAACGTGACCGTCTCCTGCGCCGAAGGCGACACCGGCTATGTCTACGCCGAGCTGCTGGACTTCAGCGTCAAGAGCTCCAGCGTCGGCGACATGCCGGATCTGCCGCTGAAGGTGATGATGAACGTCGGCAACCCGGATCGCGCCTTCGACTTCGCCTGCCTGCCGAACGAAGGCGTGGGTCTGGCGCGGCTGGAATTTATCATCAACCGCATGATTGGCGTTCACCCGCGCGCGCTGCTGGAGTTTGACGACCAGGAGCCGGGCCTGCAGAACGAAATCCGCGAGCTGATGAAAGGCTACGATTCGCCGAGAGAGTTCTACGTTGGCCGCCTGACCGAAGGGATCGCCACCCTTGGCGCCGCGTTCTATCCGAAACGGGTGATTGTGCGCCTCTCTGACTTCAAGTCGAACGAATATGCCAACCTGGTGGGCGGCGAGCGCTATGAGCCGGAAGAAGAGAACCCAATGCTCGGCTTCCGCGGCGCCGGACGCTACGTTTCCGAAAGCTTCCGCGACTGCTTCGCGCTGGAATGTGAAGCGATGAAGCGCGTGCGTAACGACATGGGGCTGACCAACGTCGAAGTGATGGTGCCGTTCGTCCGTACCGTCGCCCAGGCGAAAGCGGTGGTCGAAGAGCTGGAGCGTCAGGGGCTGAAGCGCGGCGAGAACGGGCTGAAGATCATCATGATGTGCGAGATCCCGTCGAACGCGTTGCTGGCCGAGCAGTTCCTCGAGTACTTCGACGGCTTCTCCATCGGCTCGAACGACATGACCCAGCTGGCGCTCGGTCTGGACCGCGACTCCGGCGTGGTCTCTGAGCTGTTTGATGAACGCAACGACGCGGTGAAAGCGCTGCTGTCGATGGCGATCCGCGCGGCGAAGCAGCAGGGTAAATACGTCGGCATCTGCGGCCAGGGGCCGTCTGACCATGAAGATTTCGCCGCCTGGCTGATGGAGGAGGGGATTGATAGCCTGTCCCTCAACCCGGATACCGTGGTGCAAACCTGGTTAGGTCTGGCGGAACTGAATAAATAAGTTCGCCCTGACAGTACAGATCCCCGGCAGTGATGCCGGGGATTTTTTTTGCCGGTGTCAGGCCGCCCGGCGTCGCGATGCGCAGGACAAAAAAAAGCCCATCGTGGGAGATGGGCAAAGACTACACACAGCAATTCGTTGTTTCACTCAGGGGATTTCCATGCTTATAAATCAAGGTGTTGATTTATAACCGTGAGCTAATAGTAGGCAGCGGGGCCTTTGCCGTCGATCAGATTCCTCTCAATAGTTAAATTGTTGTGAAGGACCGGGAGGGTAAAAGCGGGTGCGGGGCATACAAGGCTGGCGTTTTGCCGGCGATCAATTAATTTTGCTTAACAATTGTCCTGGGGGGAGACAGGCGGGGCCCCCCGCCTGACAGGGCATTACTTGCGCCCGGCCTCCAGCTCGCTGAGCTCTTCGAGCACGACATCGGGGTCTTTCGGCGGCGGCGGCACTTCGTGCACCCAGGCGTCATACAGGCGCCAGGAGACGGCCAGCAGCACCGGACCGATAAACAGGCCGATCATGCCGAAGGCGATCAGGCCGCCAATGACGCCGGTAAGAATGAGGATCATCGGCAGGTCGGCGCCCATACGGATAAGCACCGGACGGATAACGTTGTCCATGGTGCCGACCACGCAGCTCCACACCAGCAGCACAGTGCCCCAGGTGGTGTCCCCGCTCCAGTAAAGCCAGATAATCGACGGCACCAGAACCAGCAAAGGCCCGAGCTGGACCAGACAGGTAAAGATCATCACCACGGTCAGCAGGGCGGCGTAGGGCACGCCGGAGATGGCAAGGCCGATCCCGCCCAGCACCGCCTGAGTGAGGGCCGTCACCACCACGCCCAGCGCCACGGCGCGCACGGCCTGGCCGGCCAGCAGCACGGCGGCGTCACCGCGTTTAGCCGCCAGGCGCGTGGCGAAATAGCGAAAACCATAGGCCACCTGCTCGCCGCGCCAGTAAAGCAGCGCGCTGAACAACAGCATCAGGCCGCAGTAGACCAGTAGCTTGCCGATGTGCGCCGCCTGACCGACAAACCAGCTGGTGGTGGTGCCAATGTAGGGGCGAACCTTGGCCATAATCGCCGAGCCGCCCATATCCAGCAGGCCATGCCAGGCGGCGTAGAGCTTATCGCCGACCAGCGGCACGCTGTTGAGCCAGGCGAAATCCGGTAGCGTCACATTTCCGCTGCTGATGAGTTTGATCAGCGGAACGCTGTTATCCACCAGGCTGTTGACCAGCAGAGCGATAGGAATCACGAATAGCAAAAACAGCAGCAGGGTCATCGCCAGCACCGCCAGCATCCGTTTGCCGAACAGCACGCGCTGCAGACGCAGCAGCACCGGCCAGGTGGCGATCACCACGGTGCCGGCCCAGGCGAAGGACAGAATAAACGGCTGCACAACCCACAGGCAGGATATGATAATCAGGGCCAGGAACAGCACCGACAGCAGTATTTGCGGTATGTCCCGAGGCTGATGGGGGTTAATCATAGAGAATTTTTACCTTTCCAGTCGCGCCAAAAAGCTGGCGCCGCGTAAATCCATGTACTGATAATAATATCAATAATTTTGCCGGGCTGATTTTGCACAGAAAACACGTGGGCGCATATGAAAAAAATGTGATAAAAAGTTGAATGCGCTACGCAAACGTTTAGTTAGCACCAACACAATATTTTCAAACACAACATAGTCAGGCAGGGTCAAGTGTGATGATCCCACAAATTTCTCAGGCGCCAGGGGTAGTTCAACTGGTGCTGAATTTTTTGCAGGTACTGGAGCAACAGGGTTTTACCGGCGATACCGCCACCAGCTATGCCGACAGGCTGACGATGGCCACCGACAACAGCGTCTATCAGCTGTTGCCGGATGCGGTCCTGTTTCCACGTTCCACGGCAGACGTAGCGTTACTGGCGCGGGTCGCCGCCGAACCACGCTTTAAATCGCTGATCTTCACCCCGCGCGGCGGCGGCACCGGCACCAACGGCCAGGCGCTGAACGGCGGAATTATCGTCGATATGTCCCGCTATATGAACCGCATTATTGAAATCAACCCCGAAGAGGGTTGGGTGCGCGTCGAAGCCGGAGTCATCAAAGATCAGCTGAACCAGTTTCTTAAACCCTATGGTTACTTCTTTGCACCTGAGCTCTCCACCAGCAACCGCGCCACCCTGGGCGGGATGATAAACACCGACGCCTCCGGTCAGGGATCGCTGGTGTATGGTAAAACGTCGGATCACGTGCTTGGCCTGCGGGCGGTGCTGATGGGCGGGGATATCCTCGATACCCAGGCGGTGCCGGTGGCGCTGGCGGAGACGCTTGGCAATACGCCCTCGACGATAGGGCGGATTTACAACACGGTCTACCAGCGCTGCAAGGCGCAGCGCGAGCTAATCATTGATAAGTTTCCCAAACTCAACCGCTTCCTCACCGGATACGATCTGCGCCACGTCTTTAACGATGAGATGAGCGAGTTCGACCTGACCCGTATTTTAACCGGTTCGGAAGGGACGTTGGCGTTTATCACCGAAGCGCGGCTGGATATTACCCGCCTGCCGAAGGTACGCCGGCTGGTCAACGTCAAATATGACTCCTTTGACTCTGCGCTGCGAAATGCGCCCTTTATGGTGGAGGCCAAGGCCCTGTCGGTGGAGACCGTCGACTCTAAAGTCCTCAATCTGGCGCGCGAGGATATCGTCTGGCACTCGGTGAACGAACTGATCACCGACGTACCGGATAAAGAGATGCTCGGGCTCAATATCGTCGAATTCGCCGGGGATGGCACGGCGCTGATTGACCAGCAGGTCACCACGCTGTGCCAGCGTCTGGACGAGCTGATGGCCCGCAGCGAGGCGGGGGTCATCGGCTGGCAGGTCTGTCACGATCTTGATGGTGTGGAGCGCATCTACGCCATGCGCAAGAAGGCGGTAGGCCTGTTGGGCAATGCCAAAGGCGCCGCCAAGCCGATCCCCTTTGCCGAGGATACCTGCGTCCCGCCCGAACACCTGGCGGATTATATCGTCGAGTTCCGCGCGCTGCTCGACAGCCACGGCCTGAGCTACGGCATGTTTGGCCACGTCGACGCCGGGGTGCTGCACGTGCGCCCGGCGCTGGACATGTGCGATCCGCAGCAGGAGGTGCTGATGAAGCAGATCTCCGACGATGTGGTAGCGCTGACGGCGAAATATGGCGGTCTGCTGTGGGGGGAACATGGCAAAGGCTTCCGCGCCGAGTACAGCCCGGCATTCTTTGGCGAGGCGCTGTACGGCGAGCTGCGGAAGATCAAAGCGGTCTTCGATCCGGATAACCGCCTGAACCCGGGGAAAATTTGTCCGCCGGAAGGGATTGACGCGCCGATGATGAAAGTCGACGCGGTGAAGCGCGGCACCTGGGATCGGCAGATCCCTATCGCGGTGCGCAGCGCCTGGCGCGGGGCGATGGAGTGTAATGGCAACGGGCTGTGCTTCAACTTTGACGTAAAAAGCCCGATGTGTCCGTCGATGAAGGTGAGCAACCAGCGCATCCACTCGCCGAAAGGGCGGGCGACGCTGGTCCGCGAATGGCTGCGTCTGCTGGCGGATCGCGGCGTCGACCCCAATCAGCTGGAGAAGGCGCTGCCGGAGCAGGGCGTTAGCCTGCGCTCGCTGGTGGCGCGCACGCGCAACAGCTGGCATGCGCGCAAAGGGGAATATGATTTCTCTCACGAGGTCAAAGAGGCGATGTCCGGCTGTCTGGCCTGCAAAGCCTGTTCGACCCAGTGCCCGATCAAAATCGATGTCCCGGAGTTCCGCTCACGCTTCCTGCAGCTGTACCACAGCCGCTATCTGCGGCCGGTGCGCGATCATCTGGTGGCGTCGGTGGAATCCTATGCGCCGCTGATGGCCCAGGCGCCGAAGACTTTTAACTTCTTCATGAACCAGCCGTGGCTGAAAAAGCTGTCGGAGAAGCATATCGGGATGGTCGATCTGCCGCTGCTCTCGGCGCCGTCGCTGAAGCAGCAGATGGCCGGCCACCGCTCCGCCAACATGACCCTTGAGCAGCTCGAAGCGCTGAGCGCCGAGCAGAAAGCGAAGATGGTGCTGGTGGTACAGGATCCCTTTACCAGCTATTACGACGCCCAGGTGGTGGCTGACTTTATCCGTCTGGTTGAGGCCTTAGGCTATCAGCCGGTGCTGCTGCCGTTCTCGCCGAACGGCAAGGCGCAGCATATTAAAGGATTCCTGACCCGCTTCGCGCGCACCGCGCAGAAAACGGCAGACTTCCTTAACCGCGTGGCGCAGCTGGGTATGCCGCTGGTCGGCGTCGATCCGGCGCTGGTGCTCTGCTACCGCGATGAATACAAGCAAACGCTTGGCGACAAGCGCGGCGATTTTCAGGTGCTGTTAGTCCATGAGTGGTTGCCGAAGGTCCTGACCGCCGACGCCCGTCCCGATCCGGGCGGCGAGCCCTGGTACCTGTTCGGTCACTGTACGGAAGTGACCGCGCTGCCGGCGGCGACGAAGCAGTGGGCAGAGATTTTTGCCCACTTCGGCGCGAAGCTGGAAAATGTCAGCGTCGGGTGCTGCGGGATGGCAGGCACCTATGGTCATGAAGTGAAAAACCATGCCAACTCGCTGGCCATTTACGCGCTCTCCTGGCAGCAGGCGATGCAGCGGCTGCCGCGTAACCGCTGTCTGGTGACGGGCTACTCCTGCCGCAGCCAGGTGAAGCGCATTGAAGGCAGCGGCGTTCGCCATCCGCTGCAGGCGTTACTGGAGATAATCGGATGATTTGGAAACGTCAGGCCACGCTGGAGCAGCTCAACCGGCTCGGTGAGGGAAACATGGTAGGGCTGTTGGATATTCGTTTTGAGACCTTTACCGACGATACGCTGGAGGCCACCATGCCGGTGGATGGCCGTACACAGCAGCCGTTTGGCCTGCTGCACGGCGGGGCGTCGGTGGTGCTGGCGGAGACGCTGGGGTCGGTGGCGGGTTATCTGTGCAGCGAAGGCGAACAGAAGGTGGTGGGGCTGGAGGTTAACGCCAACCACATTCGTTCGGCGCGCGGGGGCCGGGTGCGGGGCGTATGCAAAGCGCTGCACGTCGGGACTCGCCACCAGGTCTGGCAAATTGAAATCTTCGACGAACAGTCGCGATTATGCTGTTCATCGCGGCTAACCACCGCGGTAATATAAGCCGTAACCGGGAGGCGAATAGCCTCCCTTTTTTCAGGGGAATAAGCGGGGGCGGGGCCGCCAGCGCGAAACATCAGGCCAGCAGCGCTACCGCGCGGCGGCAAGAAATTATCTAATAAATAGATTATTACCGATCCAATCTCGTTATATATGCTACTCTTTTCAATACGAAATGCTTAAAGGTAACAAGAGGACGGTTAACCATGGGTATTCTTTCCTGGATCATTTTTGGACTTATTGCCGGTATTTTAGCCAAGTGGATTATGCCGGGGAAAGACGGCGGCGGGTTTATTGTAACCATTATTCTGGGGATCATCGGCGCCGTGGTCGGCGGCTGGATCAGTACCTTCTTTGGTTTTGGCAAAGTCGACGGGTTTAATTTCGGCAGCTTCGTGGTGGCGGTAATCGGTGCGCTGGTCGTGCTGTTTATCTACCGTAAAGTGCGCAGCTAATTTTCAGCATTCTGTTTTATTCAAGCTAACAAAAGCTGCCGCGATAAGCGGCAGCTTTTTTATTATCGCAGGACTCAGGCAGAGCCCCCACGCCAGGGCTATTTCCCGTCGGCATCCTCCGCAACCGGCACCACCTCAACGTGAACTTCGTAGTGCTTCGCCTGACCGGTGGGGATCAGGGCGGTCAGTTTGTTAATGGTTTCCGCCGGCGTATCGGTCGCGACCGTTGCTGAAAACAGCACCGGCTTGCGCGGCGGAAACGGTGGCGGGAACGGCGGTTGGGGGCCATGACCCATCTCCAGCGGAGGACGACCGCCGTTGTCGACAACGGGCGTCGGGGCGTCGGTTTTATCGGCGGCAAACGCGCTGGCGGCGGCCACGGCGGCGATAGCGAACAGGGCAAGGAGAGCTTTTTTCATCTGGTATTCCTCGATTAACAAGTACCAAAAGAGTAGAGGGCGGCGGCAGGCGGGACAATCCCGTGCGGCGCGAATCCTCTGAATCTCCTTTATTCCTCGCGAATGTGAAGGTCAGATGAGAGCGGGTGTCATTGTGTTCGGGAGCCTCTTAATTCAGCAGTACGCTCATAATCAGCAGCACGGCCATGCACATCGACATAATACTGATATCAACAATCATTCTGTACGACAAAAGCTCCAGCTAAACGGGTACGACGGCTATGTTAAAGCACGTATTATAGTGGTTAAAGATTGTACCCTGGCATACATTCACACCACAAACGTTTATTAGGCTGACGTGGCCTGAACTGCCGCACCTGACCATGGCATCATGACGATACCTCGAGTACACCTGGCGCTTAGCGGAGCAACATGAGGATAGCTCATGTTGCAATGAATTTAAGTCGCTTTCCCTCCATCACCGACTCTGGCAAAAATAGACCCATTAACGAATCAACAACATTTACCGGTTGAAGCGCGCCAGGTCTGACTCTGCGTCGCCTGTGGAAAATACTCCGCTTATTCCGCTTTATGCCCGACACCAGGATGGACAATCGCCATGAATAACGAATTTACCTATACGATTAAGCGCAGCCGGTTTGATGAAAATTATAACCCTGCGGAAAATACGCGTATTACCACCAACTTTGCCAATTTGGCCAGAGGGGAGAGCCGTCAGGACAATCTGCGCAATACGTTAATCATGATGAATAACCGGTTTAATACCCTGGCGCACTGGGATAATCCCTACAACGATCGCTATGCGGTGGAACTGGATATTATTTCTGTCGAGATGAATATTGCTCAGGATGCCGCCAGTTTTCCGGTGATAGAGATCCTGCAAACGCATATTGTCGATAAAAAAACCGGTGAGCGCCATGCCGGTATCGTCGGCAATAACTTCTCTTCGTATGTGCGGGATTATGATTTTAGCGTGCTGCTGCTGGAGCATAATAAAGACCAGAACCGCTTCAGCGTGCCCGAAAATTTTGGCGAGCTGCACGGCAATATCTTTAAGGATTTCGTGCAGTCCAGCGCCTATAAGACCAGCTTCAGCAAGGCGCCGGTGATTTGCCTGAGCGTATCCAGCAAAGATGTTTACCGTCGCACTGGCAACGAACACCCGGTCCTCGGCATTGAATATGCCCAGGAAGGCGTCTCGCTGACCGAGCGCTATTTCAGCAAAATGGGGCTGCAGGTGCGCTATTTTATGCCAAAACATAGCGTCGCGCCGTTGGCCTTCTATTTTTCCGGCGATCTGCTCAGCGATTACACCAGCCTGGAGCTGATCGCGACCATCAGCACGATGGAGACGTTTCAGAAAATATACCGACCGGAGATCTACAACGCGAATTCTGCGGCGGGGCAATACTATCAGCCCAATCTCAATCACCTGGATCATTCCGTCACCAAAATTGTTTATGACCGGGAAGAGCGCAGCCTGTTGGCGATAGAGCAGGGTAAATTTACACAACAACATTTTATCAACCCGCACAAGACGTTGCTTGAGCAATGGTCTGCTAACTTCGCGCGTTGCTAAACCAAAATAAAAGGCTACTGATTATGAAAACATGGCTTCCGACATCGACCGCCGGCAGTTTACCGAAACCTTCCTGGCTGGCGCAGCCAGAGACCCTGTGGTCGCCCTGGAAACTGTCCAGCGAAGAATTACTGGCCGGCAAGCGCGACGCCCTGCGTTTGTCCCTCGACGACCAGCTGCGGGCCGGGATCGATATTGTCAGCGACGGCGAGCAAACGCGGCAGCACTTTGTCACCACCTTTATTGAGCACCTCAGCGGCGTTGATTTTGCCAAACGCGAGATCGTGAAAATTCGTAACCGCTATGAGGCCAGTGTTCCAACCGTGGTGGGCGCCGTGGAGCGCCAGAAACCGGTCTTCGTTGAGGACGCGCGCTATCTGCGTCAGCTCACCAGTCAGCCGATTAAATGGGCGCTGCCGGGCCCAATGACCATGATCGACACGCTGTATGACAACCACTATAAAAGCCGGGAAAAGCTGGCCTGGGAGTTCGCCAAAATCCTCAATCAGGAAGCGAAAGAGTTAGAGGCCGCCGGGGTCGATATTATTCAGTTCGATGAGCCGGCCTTCAACGTCTTCTTCGATGAGGTGAACGACTGGGGGATCGCCGCGCTGGAACGAGCCACCGAAGGGCTGAAGTGCGAGACGGCGGTGCATATCTGCTACGGCTACGGCATCAAGGCCAATACCGACTGGAAAAAAACGCTGGGCTCTGAGTGGCGTCAGTATGAGGAGGCCTTCCCACAGCTGCAGAAATCGTCCCTCGATATTATCTCTCTCGAGTGCCACAACTCGCGGGTGCCGATGGATCTGCTGGAACTGATCCGCGGTAAAAAGGTGATGGTCGGAGCCATCGATGTGGCCAGCCATGCTATCGAAACCCCGGAAGAGGTGGCCGCTACCCTGCGCAAGGCGCTGGCGTTCGTCGATGCCGACAAGCTCTATCCGTCCACCAACTGCGGTATGGCGCCGCTGCCGCGCCAGGTTGCGACCGGCAAACTTCACGCCTTAAGCGCCGGCGCCGAGATCGTTCGCCGCGAGCTGGCGGCACAATAAGGCGGGCTGGCCTCCGTGCGCTTCTCCCGGTTAACTTCCTGAGCGGGCCGTTGCCCGCACAGCGTCAGGTTGCCGCCAGTGGGCGGCAGATCGCCCGCAGGGCCACGGCGCTGCACAACGGAAACAGCGCCAGCAGAAGCCAGGGATAGACCGCCTGCGGCGAGGGGGTGAGCGCCTGGTCCAGCATATGGCCGAGCAGCAAATTCCCGGCTAACACCGCGCAACCCCCCGCCGTGGCGAGCGCCCCGTAGTGGGCGCCCAGCGTCGACTCCTCGGCGAACAGCGGGATCAGATCCTTGGCTGAGGGCACCAGCAGCATCTGGCCGAGGGTGAGCAGCGTGACAAAGCAGGCCGACGGCAATAATCGCAGCCAGCCTTCGGCGGGCGACGAGGCGGCGAATAACGCCACGCTGACAAAAGAAGCCGACAGCAGCAGAAAGCCCACCGGCAGAATGCGCACGGCGCCAATACGTCGGGCGAAACGGGCGAGAGGAAGCTGCAGGGTAATAATCAATAGCGAGGCCAGCATAAAAAGCGGCGCCAGATCCTGCTCACGGCCGCCGGCGCGTTGGATCTCCACCGGCAGGGCGAGGTACAGCTGGTTATAGCTCAACAGCCATGAGCTGTAGGCGATAATAAACGCGACAAAGCGCGGCTGACGCAAAGGGGTCCACCACGGCACCCGGCTGCGCGTTTGTGTCCGCTGCCCGTCGGCGGGCAGACAGAAAAAGAGCACCAGCAGCGCCAGAAGAAATAGCCCCGCGCCGGCGAGGGCGATATGCCGAAAGCCGATCCCGCTCAGCAGCCCTCCGGCCACCGGGCCGATAACCGCCCCCAGTTCACCGCACACTGCAAACAGCGCAAACCACTCGGCGCGGCTGCGTTTTCCGTTGGCCTGGCTGTGGGTACCGGTCCGCGCCAGCAGGGCCTCGATCGACGGGGAAAACAGCGCTCCGCCGACGCCGGTCAGGCAGGCGCCGAGGATAATAGGCTCCAGCGTTGTGCCGTACGCCAGCAGCAGATAGCCGGCGACGCGAACCACGCAGCCGGCGAGGATGATCGCCTTAGCGCAATAGCGGTCGGCCAGCGTCCCGCCGATGATAAACATGCCCTGCTGGGAGAAGGTGCGCAGCCCGAGGATCAGGCCGATAAGCCCGCCGGAGAGCAGCATCTCGTCGCGCAGGAAGAGGGCAAGGAAAGGGACGACCGCATAAAAGCCAATATTAAAAACGAACTGGCTTCCCAGTAAAACGGGAGGCCAGAGGGTCGCCGCAGGGCGCAGGGAGAAGAGAGGCATATACGCCAAACCTAAACGATGAAATGAATGTGCTTTTTACCGTGGTACGGGGAGATCTCGATTTTGGTTTTCACCCGGAAAACGTCCCACAGCAGCGCTTCGGACAAAATCTCCTCCGGCGTCCCGCTGGCGAGGATCTGCCCCTGCTGCATCACGATCAGCGAATCGCAGAACATCGCGGCATGATTAAGATCGTGAATGGCCACAATGCTGGTCACCGGCAGCTCGCTGATCAACTGCATCAGCTGCATTTGATGGTGAATATCCAGATGGTTGGTGGGTTCATCCAGCAGGATCTCGCTTGGGTTCTGCGCCAGGGCGCGGGCGATATGCACCCGCTGCCGCTCACCGCCGGAGAGGCTCAGCCATCCCTGGTCGCTTTTCTCCAGCATCGCCACCCGCTGCAGCGCGGCGGTGACCGCCTCGTCATCCTGAGCGCTCCAGTTTGAGAACGGCGAGTGATGCGGAATACGCCCCAGGCGCACGACGTCGCGCACCCGCATATTGGCCTCGGTCATGCCGTGTTGCTCGACGAACGCCACCCGGCGGGCGAGCTGCTTTTTCGCCATCCTGGCGATGTCCTGGCCGTCGAGGGTGACGCGACCCGCATCCGGGCGGCGCAGGCCCGCGAGAACCCGCAGCAGCGAGGATTTGCCGCAGCCGTTGGGCCCCAGCAGTCCCACCGTTTCGCCGCGCGACACCCGCAGCGAGACCGTATTGACGATGACCTTTTTGCCTGCCTTCCAGGTGATATTTTCAGCGCAAATACTCATCACTTATTCCTTGAGCGGTAGATAATCACGGCGAAGAAAGGCACCCCAACCAGAGCGGTCACCACCCCGACCGGCAGACTTTGCGGGGCAATCAGCAGGCGCGAGGCAATGTCCGCTAGCACCATCAGGATCGCCCCCGCCAGCGCGCTGGCGATCAGCAACGTCCGGTGCAACGGGCCAAAGAAGAAGCGCATCACGTGGGGCACCACCAGGCCGACAAAGCCGATCGAGCCGGCCATGCTGACGATGGTGGCGGTGATCACCGCCGCAGTAGTGAAGAGGATCAGGCGCACGCGCGGCACGGCAATGCCCAGCGAAGCGGCGGCATCGTCGCCGAAGGTGAACGCGTCCAGCGCCCGGGCATACCACAGGCAGACCGCCAGGCCCGCAAGAACCACCACCAGGACCAGCTGGAATTCGGGCCAGCGGACGCCGCTGAAGCTGCCCAGCAGCCAGAACATCACATCGCGCGCCTGCTGCGCGCTGGCGGAGGTGCTGATGGTGTAGGCCGTGAGAGCGTTAAATAACTGCGAGGCGGCGACGCCCGCCAGGATGGTGCGCTCATTGCCGCCGCGCGCGCCGTTGGTCAGAAAGGCGACAAAGGCGAAGGCGGCGAAGGCTCCGGCAAACGCCCCGGCGGAGAGGGAGATCGCCCCGGCGCCAAGGCCCAGCACCACGATTGATACCGCGCCGGTGGAGGCCCCGGCGGAGACGCCGAGGACGTAGGGCTCCGCGAGGGCGTTCTTCAGGAGGCTTTGCAGCACGGCGCCGCAGATAGCCAGGCCGGCGCCGCAGCAGGCGGCGACCAGGGCGCGGCTGAGGCGGAAATCCCAGATGACGCTCTCGTAGATACGATTGAGAGGCACCGCGGTTAAGCCGGTTTTATTGCTGATAGCGTAAAAGACGTTGTGCAGCGGGATGGGCAGTTCGCCAACGCTGACGCCTACCGCTATCACCAGCGCCAGCACGAACACTGCCACGACGCACCAGCCGGTGAGCAGCATGCTGCGGCGCGTCTGAAGCACGGCGACGCTCATCAGTTAAGCCCCATTTTTCTCAGCTGTTCGCCCACCTGTTCCGCGCCGTAGAGGGTGCGGATGGTCGGATTCATCGCCTGGCCGTCCATCACCACGATATGGCCTTTTTTCACTGCCTCCAGCTGGCTGACGGCGGGATCGCTTTTGAGGAATTTGATCTTCTCCTCGGCCTTATCCAGCGCCCAGCGGTTACGATCCAGGCTTGAGACCACGATCACGTCCGGGTTGGCGGCAATGATGCTCTCCCAGCTCACCGTGGGCCATTCGGTCTCGGCGGTAATGGCGTTATGTCCGCCCAGCACGCTGGCGATAAAGCCGGAGGCGCTGTTTTTGCCGCCGACATAGGCATCGGCCGACGGCGAGGCGCTGGAGAACCAGAAGACGAAGGAGAGATCTTTTTTGCTTTTACCGAACTCCTGACGCAGGTCGGCTTCACGTTTTTTGAAATCGGCGATCAGCGCCTGGCCACGATCTTCCACGTTGAAAATGCGGGCAAAATCGCTAATTTCCTGATACAGCCAGGTCATGTCCCACAGCTTCTGCCGGCTGCCGTACATATCGCCGGTAGCCTTTTTGGTGGCGCACATCCCCGGCGACACGTAGCTGTTCACGCCGACGGTCGCGAGATCTTCACGCTTGGCGACTTTGCTTTCCGGCCCCAGCAGCAGCGGCAACTGGGCGGGAACGAAATCGGGATTTTGCGCCAGTACGGATTCCAGGCTCGGGATTTCCACCGTCAGGGTTTTAATCTTCGCGTTTTGCTCAGCCAGCTGCGGTAATACCCTGGTCGGCCAGAAGGCGCTGGCCACCACCTGCTTTTGCAGCCCAAGCAGCAGCAGGATTTCGACCGTATTTTGCCCCAGCGCGACCACGCGCTCCGGCGGCCGGGTGAAGGTCTCCTGATAGCCACAGTTTTCAATCGTCAGGGGGTAGGTTGTTGCCAGCGCGGAACTGACGGCGGTGAACATCAAGCCTAACGCGCAGAGGACCTTCTTCATTAAACGCTATCCTTGTAAACAGGCGAGTGGATGACCAGCAAATGGAAGTAATGCAAATGAAACTCATTATTGAGGCGGGGTTTTATACAATGCCGTATTTACAGTGTCAATGAGTGACTATTTCAGCAGGGAAGGAGTTACCCGCGAGGCGGGTGGCTCAGCGCGCCAGTGGGCCGCGAATATACGCCTGCAACCCCTCGGCGAGGAAATCAAATACTCGCTTACAGGCGGGGCTATGGCGCAGGTCCTCATGCATCACCAGCCAGGTCTCGAGATACAGAGAAAAGTCGGCCGCCAGCACTCGCCGCAGGGGAATGATGCCGTCGGCAAGGGGCGCCTGGCAGATGCCGATCCCCGCCCCGGCGCGGATCAGGCTCAGCTGGGCGAGGTCGCTATCGGTGCGCATCGCGAACGCCTCGCGCTGGAAACGGGGGTAGCGCTCAAGCGCCCGGCGAACGAGGGGCGTGGCGCTGTCGAAACCAATCAGCGCGTGACCGTCAAGCTCCTCAGGCGTAGCGGGCCGACCCCGGCGGGTCAGATAGGCATCGGCGGCATGCAGCCCGAGCTCGATCCTGCCGAGACGCCGCGCGATAAGCTGCTCCTGCTGCGGAGCGACCATCCGCACCGCGATATCCGCCTCCCGGTGAAGCAGATCCTGAAACCGATTGGAGAGCATCAGTTCGATGACGATATTCGGGCACGCCTGCCTGAGCCGGGCAATCAGCGGCGGCAGCACCTCGGCGCCGACCACCTCGCTGGCGGCCACGCGCACCACGCCACGCAGATCGGTTCTGTCGCGACTAAAGTTGGCCGCCGTGCGTGCCAGCGCCCGGGCGGTGTTGGCCATCGCCTCGGCGTGCACCCGCAGCGCCAGCGCCGCGTCGGTCGCCAGCAGGCCGGTCTGCGAACGGGTAAATAAGGCCTGGCCGAGGGCGGCTTCCAGCCCGGCGATATGGCGCCCCGCCGTCGGCTGGGTGATGTTCAAAGTGCGCGATGCGCCCGATAAAGAGCCTTCCTGCAGGACGGCGAGAAAGGTTCGGTACCACTCCCAGGGAATAGAGGTATTCATACAAAAATGTATAGCCGCTCGATGATGATATGCAATTTCATTTGATATGAGCCGCAGGTAGGCTGTCAAGCATCCATTAGCGAACGGGGAAAGACGATGAACAGCAGCGGCAAGGTCCTTATTCTGGGAGCAAGCGGGGGCATCGGCGGGGAAGTGGCCCGCCGGCTGGCGGCGGACAACTGGCAGGTTCGGGCGCTGAAGCGCGGCGCCCAAGTGCGCGATCCCGGAGAGGGGATGCAGTGGATAGCCGGCGACGCGCTGGATGCCGGGCAGGTGGCGGCGGCGGCTGCCGGTTGTGACGTGATCGTCCATGCGGTCAATCCGCCGGGCTACCGGCACTGGCGGCAACAGGTACTGCCTATGCTGCGCAACACCCTGCAGGCCGCCGAACAGCAGCGGGCGTTAGTTGTCCTGCCCGGCACGGTCTATAACTATGGACCGGATGCCTTTCCGCTGATTGCGGAAGAGGCCGCACAACAGCCGGTGACCCGCAAAGGCGCTATCCGGGTGGAGATGGAGCAGGCGCTGGAGGATTATGTGCAGCGCGGCGGCCGGGCGTTGATTGTCCGGGCGGGGGATTTTTTTGGTCCGCGCGCCGGGAATAGCTGGTTTTCCCAGGGGCTGATCAGGCCCGGTCAGCTTCCCGGCGTCATTCGCCGCCCGGGGGCGATCGGCGTGGGGCATCAGTGGGCCTGGCTGCCCGACGTCGCCGCCACCATCGCCGCGCTGCTGGCCCGCAGGCATGAGCTTGAGCCGTTTTCCCGCTTCCATATGCAGGGCCACTGGGACCCGGACGGCAGCGAAATGAGCCAGGCGATCCAGCGGGTGGTCGCCCGCTATGGCGGCAGGGCGGTAGTGAAGTCCTTTCCCTGGTGGCTGGTGAAGCTGGCGGCGCCCTTCAACGCCACCTTGCGCGAAATGGTCGAGATGCACTATCTCTGGCGTCTGCCGGTACGCCTGCGCAACGATAAGCTGGTGGCCTTTTTAGGCGCGGAGCCGCATACCCCACTCGATCGTGCCGTACATATGACGCTGCAAGGCCTGGGCTGTCTGCCCGCCGGCGCGATAAATAATGAGGCGCGTGAGGCGTAACGCGGCGAGAGAGAGGATCAGGGCGGGGCGTTATTGTGACCAAATCATAATAACGTCACTCGTTGTCAAACGATAGCGATCGCATTAAGCTAAACGGATGACGAAAAATACCTCCACCCCAGCAAGCCGTGGCCCCCTTGACCACAGCGTTCGCGACCAGATTCTTGACGCGGCCATGGCGCACTTTAGTCGCTATGGCTATGAAAAGACCACGGTCACCGATCTCGCCAAAGCAATAGGCTTTTCCAAAGCCTATATCTACAAGTTTTTCGACTCCAAGCAGGCGATTGGCGAGGCAATCTGCGCCAGCCGGCTGGAGAAGATCATGGTGGCCGTCAGCGAGGCCATCGCCGATGCCCCCTCCGCCAGTGAAAAGCTGCGCCGCCTCTTCCGGGCGCTGACCGAGGCCGGCAGTGAACTGTTTTTCGAGGATCGCAAACTGTACGACATCGCCGCCGTCGCGGCGCGCGATAAATGGCCCTCAACGGAGCAGTATGCCGGTCATCTGCAGCAGCTGATTGGTCAAATTCTTGTCGAAGGCCGCCAGGCGGGCGAGTTCGAGCGCAAAACTCCGCTGGATGAGGCGACCCTGGCGGTCTATATGGTGATGTGTCCTTTCATCAACCCGGTGCAGCTGCAATACAATCTCGACACCGCGCCTACCGCGGCGGTGCTGCTTGCCTCCCTGATCCTGAGAAGTCTCTCCCCCTGATTAGTGACTATTGACTTTATTGGTCACTCGTCTGAGAATGCGCTCACCAACCGGTCTTTTCATTAAGGTGACCCATGCTCAGGCTCAACGCCGTCCATTTTGCCGTCTGCCTCCTGCCGCTGGCCCTCGCGGGCTGCGGCGAACCTGCCGACCATGACGATCCCCGCACGCGGCCGCCGCTGGTGCGGGTGGCCACTGTCGAGCGCGCGGAGGCCAGCTCGCGAGCCTTTACCGGCGTGGTGGTGGCTCGTACCCAAAGCGACCTCGGCTTCAGGGTGGCGGGAAAAGTCCTTGAACGGCTGGTAGAGACCGGGCAGAGCGTCCGGCGCGGTCAACTGCTGTTGCGCCTCGATCCGGCTGATCTTGCCCTGCAGGCGCAGTCCCAACAGCGGGCGGTCGACGCCGCGCGGGCACGAGCCAAAAAGGCGGCTAACGATCTGGCCCGCTATCGCGGCCTGGTGGCCAGCGGCGCCGTCTCGGCGGCGGAGTTCGATCAGTTCAACGCGGCGGCAGAGGCGGCGAGAGCCGACCTCAGCGCGGCCCAGGCGCAGGCAAACGTGGCGCAAAACGCCACCGGCTATGCCGGACTGCTGGCGGACGCTGACGGCGTGGTAGTGGAAACGCTCGCCGAGCCGGGGCAGGTGGTCAGCGCCGGGCAGGTGGTGATCCGCCTGGCGCGAGCGGGGCAGCGCGAAGCGCGGGTGCAGCTTCCGGAGACGCTGCGCCCGGCGGTCGGCAGCGAGGCGCTGGCGACACGCTATGGCAGCGAATCTCAGCCGGTCACCGCAACCCTGCGCCTGCTTTCGGACGCGGCTGACGCCGCCACCCGCACCTTTGAAGCGCGCTATGTGCTGAACGGCGCGCTGGCGAACGCCCCGCTGGGGTCTACCGTAACCCTGCGCATCGGCAACGACCAGGGGCCAGGCGAGGTGCTGGAGGTGCCCCTGGCGTCGGTCTACGATCCGGGCAACGGCCCTGGCGTCTGGCGCGTTGCCTCCCGCCCGGCCACCGTCTCCTGGCAACCGGTGACGGTGGTCGGCCTGAATGATGAAACGGCGCGGGTGACCGGTCCGCTGAAGCCCGGGGAGCCGATCGTCGCTCTGGGCGCCCATCTTCTGCACCAGGGCGAGGCGGTGCGGCTGGCGGAACGACGCGAGCATACTGCCGCCGGGAGCCAGCCATGAGCGACGGACGTTTTAATCTCTCCGCGCTGGCCGTCCGCGAGCGGTCGGTGACCCTGTTTTTGATTATCCTTATTTCGGTCGCCGGGCTGGTGGCCTTCTTCGGGCTCGGGCGGGCGGAAGATCCGCCCTTCACGGTCAAGCAAATGACGGTCATCACCGTCTGGCCGGGCGCCACCGCGCAGGAGATGCAGGATCAGGTCGCCGAGCCGCTGGAGAAACGGCTCCAGGAGCTGAAGTGGTACGATCGCACCGAGACCTATACCCGCCCCGGGATGGCGTTGATCACCTTATCGCTGCAGGATCAGACCCCGCCTTCCGAGGTGCCGGAGCAGTTTTATCAGGCGCGCAAGAAGCTGGGCGATGAGGCGAAAAACCTGCCTGCCGGCGTCTCCGGTCCGATGATGAATGACGAATTCGCCGATGTCACCTTTGCCCTTTTTGCGATGAAGGCGCGGGGAGAGCCGCCCCGGCAGCTGGTGCGTGACGCCGAAACCCTGCGCCAGCAGCTGCTGCATGTTCCCGGGGTGAAAAAAGTGAATATTCTCGGCGAACAGGCGGAGCGCATTTATCTCTCGTTTTCTCATGACCGTCTCGCCACCCTGGGGCTCTCGCCGGAGGCGATTTTTGCCGCGCTGAACAGTCAGAATGTGCTGACCGCGGCCGGGGCTATCGAGACCCGCGGCGGGCAGATCTTTATCCGCCTCGACGGGGCGTTCGACCGCCTGCAGCAGATCCGCGACACGCCGATAATTGCCGGGGGCAGAACGCTGAAGCTCGCCGATGTCGCCACGGTTGAGCGGGGGTATGAAGATCCCGCCACCTTCCTGATCCGCAATCAGGGCGAACCGGCGCTGCTGCTCGGCGTGGTGATGCGCGAGGGCTGGAATGGACTGGCGCTGGGGAAAGCGCTGGACGCCGAAACGGCCAGCATCAATCAGAGCCTGCCGCTCGGCATGTCGTTGACGAAAGTGACCGATCAGTCGGTGAATATCAGCGCCGCGGTCGATGAGTTCATGATCAAATTCTTTGTCGCCCTGCTGGTGGTGATGGCGGTGTGCTTTGTCAGCATGGGGTGGCGCGTGGGGGTGGTGGTCGCGGCGGCGGTGCCGCTCACCCTGGCCGTAGTGTTTGTGGTGATGGCGGCCACCGGCAAAAACTTCGACCGCATCACCCTCGGGTCGCTGATCCTCGCCCTGGGGCTGCTGGTGGATGATGCCATTATCGCCATCGAAATGATGGTGGTCAAAATGGAGGAGGGGTACGACCGCCTCAAAGCCTCGGCTTATGCCTGGAGCCATACCGCGGCGCCGATGCTGGCCGGCACCCTGGTGACGGCGGTGGGCTTTATGCCCAACGGGTTTGCGCAATCCACCGCCGGGGAGTATGCCAGCAATGTGTTCTGGATCGTCGGTATCGCGCTAATTGCCTCCTGGATTGTGGCGGTGATTTTTACCCCCTGGCTGGGCGTGCACCTGCTGCCGGAGAGGAAGTCCGCGGCGGCGGGCCACGCCGCGCTGTACGACACCCCACGCTATCAGGGCTTTCGCCGGCTGCTGACCCGGGTTATCGCCCGCAAATGGCGCGTGGCCGCCGGGGTGGTGGTGCTGTTTATGGTGGCGTTACTGGGAATGAGCGTGGTGAAAAAGCAGTTTTTCCCCACCTCCGATCGCCCGGAAGTGCTGGTTGAGGTGCAGATGCCTTACGGGTCGTCGATTATCCAGACCAGCGCCGCGACGGCGAATATTGAGCGCTGGCTGCAGCAGCAGCCGGAGGCGAAGATTGTCACCAGCTATATCGGCCAGGGCGCGCCGCGCTTTTACCTGGCGATGGCCCCGGAGTTGCCGGATCCCTCCTTTGCCAAACTGGTGGTATTGACCGACGGCCCGGCCTCTCGCGAGGCGCTTAAGCTGCGGCTGCGGGAGGCGGTGGCCAATGGCCTGGCGCCGCAGGCGCGGGTGCGCGTCACGCAGCTGGTTTTTGGTCCTTATTCGCCGTATCCGGTCGCCTGGCGGGTGATGGGGCCCGATCCGCATACCCTGCGCGACATCGCCGATCGGGTGAAATCGGTGCTGCAGGCCAGTCCGCTGATGCGCACCGTCAATAGCGACTGGGGTTCGCGCGTGCCGGTGATGCATTTCAGCCTCAATCAGGACCGGCTGCAGGCGAGTGGGCTCAGCTCCCAGGCCGTCGCCCGGCAGCTGCAGTTCCTGCTGTCAGGGATCCCCATCACCACCGTCCGGGAAGATATTCGCGCCGTGCAGGTCATCGGCCGCGCGGCGGGGGATATCCGTCTGGATCCGGCGAAAATCGCCGATTTCACCCTGGTGGGCAGCGACGGGCAGCGAGTTCCCTTGTCGCAGATCGGTGAAGTCGAGATCAGGATGGAAGAACCCCTGCTCCGTCGTCGCGACCGCACGCCGACCATTACCGTCCGGGGCGATGTCGCGGATAAACTGCAGCCGCCGGATGTCTCCACCGCGCTGATGACGTCGCTGCAGCCCATTATCGACTCCCTGCCGCCGGGGTATCGCATCGAGACGGCGGGGTCAATCGAGGAGTCCGGCAAAGCCACCCGGGCGATGGTGCCGTTATTTCCGATCATGATCGCCCTCACGCTGCTGATCATTATCCTGCAGGTGCGCTCCCTGTCGGCGATGGTCATGGTCTTCCTGACCGCCCCGCTGGGGCTGATTGGCGTGGTGCCGACGCTGCTGCTGTTCAATCAGCCGTTTGGCATCAATGCCCTTGTGGGCCTGATCGCCCTGTCGGGGATCCTGATGCGAAATACGCTGATCCTGATTGGTCAAATCCACCATAACCAGCAGGCGGGGCTCGATCCGTTCCACGCGGTGGTGGAGGCGACGGTGCAGCGAGCCCGTCCGGTTCTGCTGACCGCGCTGGCGGCGATCCTGGCGTTCATTCCGCTGACGCATTCGGTTTTCTGGGGGACGCTCGCCTATACGCTGATTGGCGGGACGCTGGGGGGAACCATCATGACCCTTATCTTCCTGCCGGCCATGTATGCGATCTGGTTCCGCATCCGCCCGGCGCGCCCGGCTGACGCAGCGCAACGGCCGGCGCTGGACCCGCAGGGGTAATTTCGGTTGCCGGGTCAAGGCACGCGGTCAGGCCCGGCCCCGGGCTGCGTCAGGCAGATAAGGATACCGGGACCGCACGGCTGCGCTGTTGATCTTTTTCCAGCCGGTCGAGGCAATCGAGGCTGATGGCCGAGGGGGAGGTGGCGCCGGTGAGGGTCATGGTGACCTTCATATCCTCGGCAAATAAGCGCAGCAGGTGCGCCACGCCCGCTTCGCCCGCGGCGGCCAGGGCATAAATATAGGCCCGACCAAGCAGGACCCCCTTCGCGCCGAGGGCGAGCAGGCGAATAACGTCCACGCCGGAGCGCACTCCGGAGTCGGCAAGGACCGTCAGATCGTCGCCGACCGCCTCCGCCACCCGCGGCAGCGCCCGGGCGGTGGGGATGGCGCCATCGAGCTGTCTGCCGCCGTGATTGGAGACCACAATGCCGTCGGCGCCCAGCCGCACGGCATTGCGCGCATCCTCGGCATCAAGGATCCCTTTGATGATCAGCTTTCCTGGCCAGCTGTCGCGGATCCACTCCAGATCGTGCCAGGCGATGGACGGGTCGAAGTTGTTGCTGATGAACCCCATATAGTCGTCCATGGTCATTTTGTGGCCGGTATAGGCTTCGATATTACCGAACGACAGGGGCCTGCCCGCCAGGCCGACGTTCATTGCCCAGCGCGGGTGGGTGCAGGCCTGAAGATACTGTCGCAAGGTGGCGTGCGGCCCGGACATTCCTGAGCGGTTGTCCCGATACCGTGAGCCGGGGATCGGCATATCGACAGTGAATACCAGGGTTTTCATGCCGGCGGCCCAGGCGCGCTCCAGCGCGTTACGCATGTAGCCGCGATCTTTCAGGACGTACAGCTGGGACCAGAGCGCGCCGCTGGCGTGGCTCGCCACCTCCTCAATGGAGCAGACCGACACGGTGGACAGCGTGTAAGGGATCCCGGCGCGGGAGGCGGCGCGGGCCGCCTGGACTTCGCCGCGGCGGGCATACATGCCGGTGGCGCCGACCGGCCCCAGCGCCACGGGCATCGCCCATGGGGCATCAAGGATGGTGGTGGCCAGCGTCGGTTCACCCGCCCCGCACAGCACGCGCTGGCGAAGGGCGACCGAGGCGAGCTCGGCGGCATTGGCGTTCATGGTATTTTCCGCCACCGCGCCACCGTCAATATAGTCAAAAAGGAAACGGGGCAGACGGCGACGAGCGGCTTCGCGATAATCGCTGGGGGCTGAAACAATCATAATTATATCCTTATGTCTTTTAACCTAAGTGGATGTTCTGCAGGCAAAAAAACTATAGGCTTCTTAAAATCGTTGGGGAAATGAAATATTAGCATCTCAGCCATTCCCTAATGGAATAATCTGGATTCGTCGCTTAAAGGGTTATTTCTTTTTTTTTCCTCAGGCACGCGCGTTATTTTTATTTATTTACGCGAAGCGTGAATTCGGCCAAATAAAAGACCCGACGTGGTGCGATAGCGTTATGCGCTATCGCCATAGCAAGGAAGCGAGGTCAACTCGGCGCCTGCCTTTTCCAGCAGGCGTAAAGAAAGTGAATTTGAAATGGAGCAGTGGCTATCTTTTGCTAGCCTTTCTGAGGAGGACAGACGGAGCGACACCATGAAAGATAAAGATGAACAAACGGCATTGATTGGCATGGCTATCGGCGCGGCGGTCATTAGCTTAGTGGCGACCCAAAAGCAGATTAATCAGGGGAGTATCGTGGATGAGCTGGTGCGGCTGGGCAGACAGAAGGGGGATGGGGTGGAGGATGAGGTCTTTGTCCAGGCCGCCCGCCTGGTGAGAAAAGGGACCTAGCCAACCGATAGCCTTCCTGACTACCCGTTTCATCGCGGTTTACATCCCCCCCGATCGCGGCCACGTCCCCGCCAGGCCGCGACCGCCCCTGCCGAAAGCGTCGCGCCTTGACGCTTTCTTCTCACGCTTTCTCATTCCGCAGGCCAGCGCCTGTTCAGCGCGCATGGCCGCTTAGTGACGTCGTCACTTTTTCCGTTTCTGCGCCAGGGTGAATCAGGAAGGTGGTCTGCTGCTATCGCATAAATCGGTATTTTCGATACATCTTTGCCATTGCGTGCGGTAACAGAACAATATCAGAATAACATATTATAAATCATATGATTAGGTTCGACTTGCGTACCCTGATAATCCCCGGGCAAGGGTCTATGCTTATAAAAAGCGCTAAATGAGGCAATACCCCTGCTGGAGAAGGGTTGAAGTGATAATCATTATCACTAACATGGCGGTATGCCTTGATGGCGCCAACCTGGAGGTCTATCGATGGAAGTACAAGCAGGAACCTTTAATCCCGCCGATTTCAGCTGGCAGGGACTGACCATGACGCCGGCCGCTGCCGCGCATATTCGCGATCTGATGCGTAAGCAGCCGGACAAAAAGGGGCTACGGCTGGGTATCAAAACCAGCGGCTGCGCCGGTTTTGGCTATGTGCTCGAAATGATTGCCGAGCCGGCGCCCGACGATCTGCTCTTTGAATCTGAAGGGGCGAAGCTGTTTGCGCCGCTGCAGGCGATGCCGTTCATTGACGGCACGGAGCTGGATTACGTCCGGGAAGGTTTAAATGAAATCTTTAAATTTCATAACCCGAAAGCGCAGCACGAGTGCGGCTGCGGCGAAAGTTTTGGGGTGCAGGCGGAGTAACTATGTCGCGTAATACTGAAGCAACAGACAATGTCAAAACCTGGACCGGCGGCCCGCTCAATTATAAAGAGGGCTTTTTCACTCGCCTGCAGACCGATGAGCTGGCCAAAGGCATTAATGAAGAGGTGGTTCGCGCCATCTCCGCCCGCCGCAATGAGCCGCAGTGGATGCTGGAGTTCCGGCTCAATGCCTACCGGGCGTGGCTGGAGATGGAAGAGCCGCACTGGCTGAAGGCGCATTACGATAAGCTGAATTATCAGGATTACAGCTACTATTCCGCCCCCTCCTGCGGCAACTGCGATGAGACCTGCGCCTCCGAGCCCGGCGCGGTGCAGCAGACCGGGGCCAACACCTTCCTGACCAGCGAGGTGGAAGAAGCCTTTAACCAGCTGGGCGTGCCGGTGCGCGAAGGGCGCGAGGTGGCGGTGGACGCGATATTCGACTCGGTGTCGGTGGCGACCACCTACCGTGAAAAGCTGGCGGAGCAGGGGATCATCTTCTGCTCTTTCGGCGAGGCGATCCACGACCATCCGGAACTGGTGAAAAAGTATCTGGGGACCGTGGTGCCGGGCAATGACAACTTCTTTGCCGCGCTGAACGCCGCGGTGGCTTCGGATGGCACCTTTATCTATGTGCCGAAGGGCGTCCGCTGTCCGATGGAGCTGTCGACCTATTTCCGCATCAACGCCGAAAAGACCGGCCAGTTTGAACGCACCATTCTGGTGGCCGATGAAGGCAGCTACGTCAGCTACATTGAGGGCTGCTCGGCGCCGGTGCGCGACAGCTATCAGCTGCACGCCGCGGTGGTGGAAGTCATCATCCATAAAGACGCGGAAGTGAAATACTCCACGGTGCAGAACTGGTTCCCGGGGGATAACAACACCGGCGGGATCCTCAACTTTGTCACCAAGCGCGCCCTGTGCGAAGGGGAGAACAGCAAAATGTCATGGACCCAGTCGGAAACCGGCTCGGCCATCACCTGGAAATACCCCAGCTGCATCCTGCGCGGCGATAACTCGATCGGCGAATTCTTTTCGGTGGCGCTGACCAGCGGCCATCAGCAGGCGGACACCGGCACCAAAATGATCCATATCGGCAAGAACACCCGCTCGACCATCATCTCGAAAGGGATCTCCGCCGGACACAGCCAGAACAGCTATCGCGGGCTGGTCAAAATCATGCCGACCGCCACCAACGCCCGCAACTACACCCAGTGCGATTCGATGCTGATTGGCCCGGACTGCGGGGCGCATACCTTCCCGTATGTGGAATGTCGCAACAACAGCGCCCAGCTGGAGCACGAAGCGACCACCTCGCGGATCGGTGAGGACCAGCTGTTCTACTGCCTGCAGCGCGGGATCAGCGAAGACGATGCCATCTCGATGATCGTCAACGGCTTCTGTAAAGACGTCTTCTCCGAACTGCCGCTGGAGTTCGCCGTCGAAGCGCAAAAATTGCTGGCCATTAGCCTTGAGCATAGCGTCGGCTGATTATTAAGGAAAAAAGATGTTAAGTATTCAAGATTTACACGTCGCCGTCGAAGATAAAGCGATCCTGCGCGGGCTGAACCTTGCGGTGCGTCCGGGGGAGGTCCACGCCATTATGGGGCCGAACGGCTCGGGGAAAAGTACGCTTTCGGCCACCCTGGCCGGGCGCGAAGATTACGAGGTCACCGGCGGCAGCGTCGAATTTAAGGGCAAAAACCTGTTGGAGCTCGCCCCGGAAGATCGCGCCGGGGAAGGCATCTTTATGGCCTTCCAGTATCCGGTGGAGATCCCCGGCGTCAGCAACCAGTTCTTCCTGCAGACCGCGCTGAATGCCGTGCGCAGCTATCGCGGCCAGGAGCCGCTGGATCGCTTCGACTTTCAGGATTTAATGGAAGAGAAAATCAGGTTGCTGCAGATGCCGGAAGATCTGCTGACCCGTTCGGTGAACGTGGGTTTCTCCGGCGGCGAGAAAAAGCGCAACGACATTCTGCAGATGGCGGTGCTTGAGCCGGAGTTGTGCATTCTCGATGAATCGGATTCCGGGCTCGACATCGATGCCCTGAAAATCGTCTCCCAGGGCGTGAACGCGCTGCGCGACGGCAAACGCGCCTTCATCATCGTCACTCACTATCAGCGCATCCTTGACTATATCAAGCCGGATTATGTCCATGTGCTGTATCAGGGGCGGATTGTGAAGTCGGGGGATTTCACTCTCGTCAAACAGCTGGAGGAGCAGGGCTATGGCTGGCTTACCGAACAGCAGTAATGCGCTGCAGCAGTGGCACCATCTGTTTGAAGCGCAGGGCGACCAGCGTACGCCGGAGGCCAGCCAGCATCTGCAGCAGCTGTTGCGCCTGGGTCTGCCGACGCGCAAGCAGGAGGACTGGAAATACACCCCGCTGGACGCGCTGATTAACGGCCGCTTCGTCGCCGATGAGGGAGCGTCGATCAGCGCCGAACAGCGTGACGCGCTGGCGCTGCCGCTGGACGCCTGGCGACTGGTGTTTATCGACGGTCGCTATCATCCTGAGCTGAGCGACGATCTTGCCGCCAGCGGCGTGGAGGTCAGCGTCGATAACCAGCGCCAGCAGCTGCCGGATGCCCTCCAGCCGGAGGTGTTTCTCCATCTGACCGAAAGCCTGGCGCAGACGGTGACCCGCCTGCGCGTGCCGCGCAACCGCCGCCTGGATAAGCCGCTGCTGCTGATGCATATCACCCGCGGCCTGGCCGGCGATGCGCTGAATACCGCTCACTATCGTCACCACCTGGCGCTGGAGAGCGGGGCGGAGGCGACGATTATCGAGCACTATCTTAGCCTTGATGAGCAACCGCACTTCACCGGCGGGCGGCTGACCATGACGGTGGCGGACAACGCGCGCCTGCAGCACATCAAGCTGGCGTTCGAGAACGCGCACAGCTACCACTTCGCCCATAACGACCTGCTGCTGGGCCGCGACGCCTCGGCTTTCAGCAGCAGTTTCCTGCTCGGCGGTCAGGTACTGCGTCATCACACCAGCACGCGTCTGGGCGGCGAAAACAGCGACCTGCGTCTTAACTCGCTGGCGATGCCGGTGAAAAATGAGGTCTGCGACAGCCGCACCTGGCTGGACCACCAGGTGGGGTACTGCACCAGCCGCCAGCTGCATAAAACCATTGTCAGCGATAAGGGCCGGGCGGTGTTTAACGGGCTGATCAACGTCGCGCCGCATGCGCTGAAAACCGACGGCCAGATGACCAACAACAATCTGCTGCTCGGGCGGCTGGCGGAGGTCGACACCAAACCGCAGCTGGAGATTTACGCCGATGACGTGAAATGCAGCCACGGGGCGACGGTAGGGCGCATTGACGAAGAACAGCTGTTCTATCTGCGCTCGCGCGGGATTGAACAGCAGGCGGCGCAGCAGATGATCCTCTACGCCTTCGCCGCCGAGCTTACCGAAGCTATCCGCAGCGACGCGCTCAGAGAGCAGGTGCTGGCGCGGATTGGAGAGCGTTTGCCGGGAGGCACAGCATGACATTTTCAGTAGAACGGGTTCGCGCCGATTTTCCGGTACTGAGCCGGGAGGTCAACGGCCAGCCGCTGGTCTATCTTGACAGCGCCGCCAGCGCCCAGAAACCGGAGGCAGTGATTGGCGCCGAAGCGGAATTCTATCGCCACGGCTACGCGGCGGTGCATCGTGGGATCCATACCCTCAGCGCGGAAGCCACCGCGCGGATGGAGGCGGTGCGCCAGCAGGCGGCCATCTTCCTTAACGCCGGCTCGGCGGAGGAGCTGGTATTCGTGCGCGGCACCACCGAGGGCATTAACCTGGTGGCCAACAGCTGGGGAAACGCCAACGTCGGCGCCGGGGATAACATCATCATCAGCGAGATGGAGCACCACGCCAACATCGTACCGTGGCAGATGCTCTGCGCCAGGGTAGGGGCTGAGCTGCGGGTGATCCCCCTCAACCCGGACGGCACCCTGCAGCTGGACGTGGTTCCCGGGCTGTTTGACCAGCGTACCCGCCTGCTGGCGATAACCGAAGTCTCCAACGTGCTGGGGACGGAAAACCCGCTGTCGGCGCTGATTGCCCTTGCGCATCAGCATGGCGCGAAAGTGCTGGTGGACGGCGCCCAGGCGGTAATGCACCACCCGGTGGACGTTCAGGCGCTGGGCTGCGATTTTTATGTCTTCTCCGGCCATAAACTGTACGGCCCGACCGGGATCGGCGTGCTCTACGCCCGGGCCGAGCTGCTGCAGACAATGGCGCCATGGGAAGGGGGCGGGTCGATGATCGCCACCGTCAGCCTGACGGAGGGCACCACCTGGAACCAGGCGCCCTGGCGCTTTGAGGCCGGCACGCCGAATACCGGGGGGATCATTGGCCTCGGCGCGGCGCTGAGCTACGTCAGCCAGCTGGGACTGACCCAGATCGCCGAATACGAGCAGACGCTGATGCGCTACGCGCTGGAGGCCCTGCGCGCGGTGCCGGATCTGATCCTCTACGGTCCGGCGCAGCGCAAAGGGGTGATTGCCTTTAACCTCGGCCAGCATCACGCCTATGACGTCGGCAGCTTCCTCGATAACTACGGGATCGCCGTGCGGACCGGGCATCACTGCGCCATGCCGCTGATGGCCCGCTATCAGGTACCGGCCATGTGTCGGGCGTCGCTGGCGATGTACAATACCACGGAAGAGGTGGACCGCCTGGTGGCCGGCCTCCAGCGGATCCACAAACTATTAGGGTAAAGGACGTGACGATGGCGGCATTACCGGACAAAGACAAACTGTTGCGCAATTTTAGCCGTTGCGCCAACTGGGAAGAGAAGTATCTCTATATCATTGAGCTGGGCCAGCGGCTGCCGCCGCTGAGCGCCGAGGAGCACAGCCCGCAGAACATTATTCAGGGCTGTCAAAGCCAGGTGTGGATCGTGATGGCGCAGGATCCTTCCGGCGTTGTCACCCTGCGCGGCGACAGCGATGCGGCGATTGTCAAAGGGCTGATTGCGGTGGTGTTTATCCTTTATGACCGGATGACCGCCCAGGACATCACCGAGTTCGACGTCCGCCCGTGGTTTGAAAAAATGGCCCTCACCCAGCATCTTACCCCCTCCCGCTCGCAGGGCCTCGAAGCCATGATCCGCGCGATACGCGCGAAAGCCGCAAATATTAGCTAGAATAAACAGGTAGATTTCATTCTGTTACGTCCGGCAGGGCGCTGCCCCTGCCGCCGTTCAGTCTCCTGGCGTTTTATCAGCGAAAGAAGGAATCTCAGTATGAAACGCAAAACGATGATCGCTTTAGCCCTTCTCGGCGCCCTTGGCGCCACCCCGGCCGCCTGGGCCGTCGATTACCCGCTGCCTCCGGCCAACAGCCGGCTGATTGGCCAGAACCAGTACTGGACGGTTCAGGAGAGCGATCGCAACCTGCAGGCGATTGCCCGCCATTTCGATACCGCGGCGATGCTGATCCTTGAAGCCAACGATACCATCGCGCCGGTGCAGCCGAAGCCCGGGACCCAGGTGCTGATCCCTTCTCAGATGCTGCTGCCCGACGTGCCGCGGGAGGGGATTGTCGTCAACCTCGCGGAGCTGCGGCTGTACTACTTCCCGCCGGGAGAGAATCAGGTCCAGGTTTATCCCCTGGGCATCGGCCAGTTAGGGCTGGAAACGCCGGAGATGACCACCCGCGTCGGGCAGAAGATCCCTAACCCGACCTGGACACCCACCGCCGGCATCCGCGCGCGCTCGCTGGAGAAAGGGGTGACGCTCCCGGCGGTGGTGCCGGCCGGGCCGAATAACCCGCTGGGCCGCTATGCGCTGCGTCTGGCCTACGGTAACGGCGAATATCTCATCCACGGGACTAACGCGCCGGACAGCGTTGGGCTGCGCGTCAGCTCGGGCTGTATGCGGATGAACGCCGATGACATCAAGGCGCTGTTCAGTCAGGTGAAAACCGGGACGCCGGTGCGGATCATCAATCAGCCGGTGAAGTTTGCCGTCGAGCCGGATGGTAAACGTTACGTAGAGGTCCACAGGCCGCTGTCGCAGACGGAAGGGGAAAACACCCGGACCATCGCTTACACGCTGCCAGCGGCGTTTCACGCCTTCGCTGAGGATAAAGCGGTGGATGACCTGCAGCTGAAAAAAGCGATGTCGAGAAGGGCGGGCTATCCGGTGGTGGTATCGACGGGGGCGGGTAGCGCGGCGACGTCGCTGTCGGCGCAGAACAGTTCGTCTGACAACGGCCTGCTCACCCAGTAGCCCTCAGCGCGAGGGCAAAAAAAATGGCGCACAGAGTGCGCCATTTTTATTACCAGAACTCTTACTTACGGTAAGAGTGAGCCTGGTTGTCCAGACGCTGGTTAGCGCGAGCTGCGTCGTCTTTAGCAGCCTGAACGTCGGAACGCATTGCGTTCACGTCGTTGCTCAGCTGGTCAACTTTAGCGTTCAGAGTCTGAACGTCAGAAGACAGCTGATCGATTTTAGCATTGCTGGAGCAACCAGCCAGCAGAGTAGAACCCAGGATTACCGCGCCCAGTACCAGTTTAGTACGATTCATTATTAATACCCTCTAGATTGAGTTAATCTCCATGTAGCGTTACAAGTATTACACAAACTTTTTTGGGATGAGAATATTTTTTTTACCTGAACGCACTTATTTTTGATCGTTCGCTCAAAGAAGCATCGAATTGGTCAAAATCGCTGAAAAAGGCGAGTGAAAACAGCGCGCTTCCATCGGATTCATCTTAGATAATCTCTTATTAAATAGTAAATTCCGATTTGCATTTTTAATAGGAAGAGCTAGTCGATGAATAAAAAAAAAGCGCCCCGAGAGGCGCTTTATTAAAAAAAAACCAATTAACCTGTAAATTATTACAGCACGTGCACGGAAGCGGTATTAGTGGTGCCGCTCGGGACTAATGCGCCAGAGACCATCACCACCACGTCGCCTTTGCGCGCGAGGCCGCTCTTCAGCGCCAGATCTTTACCCAGGTGATAGAAATCATCCGTAGAGGCAATCTCTTCCACCAGCTGCGGCACAACGCCCTTGCTCAGCACCAGCTGGCGAGCAGTGGTTTCGTTGGTGGTCAGCGCCAGGATGGTGGCATCCGGGAAGTATTTGCGCACAGCGCGTGCGGATTTACCGCCCTGGGTGGCGACCACGATCAGCGGCGCTTCCAGTTTCTCAGCGGTTTCTACCGCGCCGCGGCACACCGCTTCGGTGATGCGCAGTTTACGGTTGTCGTTGTTGAAATCCAGACGGCTGGTCATGACGCGGTCGGTACGTTCGCAGATGGTCGCCATGATGGTGACCGCTTCCAGCGGGTATTTACCTTTCGCCGATTCGCCGGACAGCATTACCGCATCGGTGCCGTCGAGGATGGCGTTGGCCACGTCGCCGGCTTCAGCGCGGGTCGGACGCGGGTTTTTGATCATGGAGTCCAGCATCTGGGTCGCGGTGATAACCACTTTGCGCGCGCGGATACATTTTTCGATGATCATTTTCTGCGCGAAGATAACTTCTTCAACCGGGATCTCAACGCCCATGTCGCCACGAGCAACCATGATGCCGTCAGAGGCTTCGAGGATTTCGTCGAAGTTGTTCAGGCCTTCCTGGTTTTCGATTTTGGAGATGATCTGGATGTTTTCGCCGCCGTGGGCTTTCAGGTGCTCACGGATCTCGACGACGTCGGAACGCTTACGGATGAAGGAGGCCGCGACGAAGTCCACGCCCTGTTCGCAACCGAAGATCAGGTCCTGTTTGTCTTTTTCCGCCAGCGCCGGCAGGGCGATAGAGACGCCCGGCAGGTTCACGCCTTTGTTCTCGCCAAGGTCGCCGTTGTTCAGCACTTTACAGATAACTTTGTTACCTTCGATAGCGGTCACTTCCATGCCGATCAGGCCATCGTCCACCAGAACGGTGTTGCCGACGCTCAGGTCAGAGGTGAAGCCTTCATAGGTTACCGCAACGATTTCGTTGTTGCCGATGACCGATTTATCGGTGGTGAAGGTGAAAGTCTGGCCCGCTTTCAGGGAGACGTCGTTGCCGCCTTCCAGCTTGATGGTACGAATTTCCGGTCCTTTGGTGTCCAGCAGAATAGCGGCTTTCTTACCGGTTTTGCTCATCACATTGCGCAGGTTCTGGATGCGCTGACCGTGTTCCGCATAGTCACCGTGGGAGAAGTTCAGACGCATCACGTTCATGCCGGCTTCCAGCATTTTGGTCAGCATCTCTTCAGATTCGGTTTTCGGACCGATGGTGCAAACAATTTTGGTCTTTTTCATGACAGTTTTAGTCTTTAAGTTGTGAAGGATATGGAATTCTCGCTCCGCGGGCGCACTGCCGGGGAGCCAAACCTGTATTACGAAAGTTGCTAAGCCACGCCCTAAGGATAGGTGACAACCCCGAAGCGTGCAGAAGAATGTGTGCTGGCGGTTCAGCCCATGAAATGTGGCAAGGTGTTATGCGTTTTATCATGCAGTCCAATGCGCTGAAACCATTCAAGAAAGAATCGAAGCGCATTATACGCTGGCGAAATCAAAAAGGAAAATAAAAACCTCGTTTCAAATTATGGACAAAACGCGTAACAAAACCGGCACGTTATGCATAAAACTATGCAACACATTTTTTCATCAGGCGGGATGAAAAGGGGCGGCGGAAAGGGAATTTTTTCCCGTCATTAAGCGGTAAAATGCGCCATTGACCCGGTAACGGGAGGATGATTTGCGTTGCCGGAAAAATCTATCAATAATGATTTGATTGATAATGAGAAAATGCGAGCCAGACTCAATGGGAAATAAAGCGAAAGACGACGAGCTGTACCAGGAAATGTGCCGCGTGGTGGGCAAAGTGGTGCTGGAGATGCGTGACCTTGGCCAGGAGCCGAAACACATTGTCATCGCCGGCGTGCTGCGCACCTCGCTGGCGAACAGCAAAATCCAGCGTTCACCCCTCACCGAGGAGGCAATGGCGAAGGTCATTCACGCCCTCTCCGGACACTGACGCCTTTCGCCGGCGGGTCAGGAAATCACGAAGCGGACCACCGCCCGGACGGCAATGTCGCAGTGGTGGGCCACCATCGCTTCATCGTCAATGGCGGGCAGCGGATCGTCAAGGTACAGACTGCTGAAGGTGTAGAAATTCGACACCTGATAAAAGCTAAAGCTGCTGATTAACCGGTGCACATCGCGCGCTTCCAGCCCCGCCTGAAAGACCCCCTGCTGCTGGCCGCGCTGCAAAATGTCTTCCAGAATCGACAGGGCGGTACGATTCAGCGGCTTCAGCTCTCCCGAGGTCTTCAGCCACTTGCCGCGCTGCATGTTCTCCATGCAAATCACCCGCATATAGTCCGCGTGGGTGGCGTGATAGCGCACGCTCCAGCGCACCAGCCGCACCAGCGCCTCTACCGGCGGCACATTCTCCAGCCCCAGCTGCTGCTCGGTTTCGCGGATCCGCGCATACACATGCTGCAGCACCTCCTGATAGAGCTGCTCTTTGCTTTTGAAGTAGTAGACCACCATGCGCTTGGTGGTCTGCGCCTCGGTGGCGATCTGCTCCATGCGGGCGCCTGACAGCCCGTGTTCGGCAAAGACGGCGATAGCGGCGCTGAAGATCCGCTCCTTCAGAGATTGTGCTTCATCATGAGCAACGGCGGTCATGGCAACTCCTTTTTCTTGGGTGACAAAAAATACACATAATGATCACAATTTAGCAACCTGGTATGGCGAAAATGAACCAAATGATACATATTCAAGGCTCACGTCAGCTGTTGACCCGAGGACCTTATGCTGCGCTCTATCGCCACCGTTTCGATTTCCGGCACCCTGCCAGAGAAGCTGCACGCTATTGCGGCGGCGGGGTATCAGGGTGTGGAAATTTTCGAGAACGATTTGCTCTATTATACGGGGACGCCGGCGGAAATCCGCCAGCTGGCCGCCGATTTAGGGTTAAAAATCACGCTTTTTCAACCCTTTCGCGATTTTGAAGGCGCCAGCCGGGCGCAGTTTGCGGCCAATATGGCCCGCGCCAGACGCAAATTTGCGCTGATGCGCGAGCTGGGCTGCGACACGCTGCTGCTGTGCAGCAATGTGCAGCCGGACTGCTCGGCGGATAGCGAACTGCAGGTGGCGGACCTGCGGGCGCTGGCCACGCTGGCGGAAGAGGAGGGGATCGCTATCGGCTATGAGGCGCTGGCCTGGGGAACCCATGTGAACCGCTGGCAGCAGGCCTGGGAGCGGGTGCAGCGGGTGGACAGCCCGGCGCTGGGCCTGGTGCTCGACAGCTTCCATATCCTGGCCCGGGGCGACACCCTCGACGCGCTGCCATCGGTGCCGGTGGAGAAAATCACCTTCGTTCAGCTCGCCGATGCGCCGTATATGAAAATGGATCTCCTGGAGTGGAGTCGCCATTTCCGCTGCTTCCCCGGGCAGGGGGAGCTGCCGCTGGAGGCGTTTGCCGAGCAGATCACCCGCTGCGGCTATCGCGGCCCCTGGTCGCTGGAGATCTTTAATGACGGTTTTCGCGCCTCGCCGAACGGCGCGACGGCCAAAGATGGCTATCGTTCGCTGCTGTGGCTGGAGGAGCAGACTCGTCGCCGGCTCCCGGCGTGCGATGCCGATCTGTTTTCACCGCCGCCACCGCCGGTCTGTCATGGGCTGGAGTTTATCGAATTCGCCGCCAGCGTCGCCGAGGCGCAGCGCCTGGGGCAGCACCTGCAGGCGCTGGGTTTTCAGCACGAGGGAAGCCACCGCTCCAAACAGGTCACGCTGTGGCGCAACGGCGGGGCGCGGATCGTGATAAACCATCAGTCGCACAGCTGGGCCGATCACTTTTATCAACGCCACGGGGTATCGCTCTGCGCGATGGCGCTGCGGGTCGACAGCAGTGCGCCGATTGTCGCTCGCGCCCGCGCGCTGGGGTATGCCACCTGGCAGGGCGACGCCGGGCCGAACGAAACGCCGATCCCGGCGATCTGCGCCCCTGACGGCAGCCTGGTCTATCTCATCGATGCCGGGGAGGCGATCTACGAGCGCGACTTTCTCCTGCGCGATGGCGTGACGGTGCGCGAAGATTACCTCGGCATCGACCATCTGGCGCTGGGGATGGAAGCCGACAGCCGCGACAACTGGGTGATGTTCTTCCGCACGGTGTTTGGTTTTACGCTCGAACATGAGCAGACGCTGCCGGATCCCTATGGGCTGGTGCGTAGTCTGGTGGTGCGCAGCCCGCAGGGGGAGATCCGCCTGGCGCTGAATATCTCCCAGAGCCGGGCGACGCAGATCGCCCGCTCGGTCGCCTGCTACCAGGGGGCGGGGCTGCAGCATGCCGCCTTTGCCTGCCGCGATCTGCCGGCCACCTGCGACCAGCTCGCCGCGGTTGCCGATCATGCGCTGCCGATCCCGGCCAATTACTATGACGATCTGCTGGCGCGCTTTGGCGGCGAGCTGGACGTCGGGCAGCTCCAGCGGCGGCAGCTCCTCTACGACCGCGATCCGCAGGGCGGAGCGTTCCTGCATCTGTATACCCGGCCCTTCATCGCCGGGCGCTTCTTCTTTGAATTAACCGAACGACGGGCAGGCTACGCGCTCTATGGCGCGACGAATGCGGCCGTCCGTCTGGCGGCGATGCAGTATTGTTAGCCTGAATCAAATGGTTCATTATGCCTGAAACACAATAACAACACCCTCTGTACCCGAGACAGGAACCGACTATGAGCTCATATAGCCCTAACCCGACGGCCGCCGCCCAGCCAGCCGTCACCGCGCGCCGCTCCCGGCGGCGCATCGGCATTCTTGCGCTGCTGGCCATCGGCACCATGATCAACTACCTCGATCGCACCGTGCTGGGGATCGCCGCCCCAAAGCTGACCGGTGAGCTGGGGATCGACCCTGCGCTCATGGGGATCCTCTTCTCCGCTTTCGCCTGGACCTACGCTCTGGCGCAGATCCCCGGCGGGCTGTTTCTCGACCGTTTTGGCAACAAAGTGACCTATTTTCTGTCGCTGACCCTGTGGTCGCTGTTTACCCTGTTCCACGGCATGGCGGTGGGGCTGAAGACGCTGCTGCTGTGCCGTTTCGGGCTTGGCGTCAGCGAAGCGCCGTGCTTTCCGGTGAACAGCCGGGTGGTCAGCGCCTGGTTCCCGCAGCAGGAGCGCGCGAAGGCCACGGCGGTGTACACCGTGGGGGAATACCTCGGGCTGGCCTGCTTTGCCCCGCTGCTGTTCTGGATCATGGACGGCTTCGGCTGGCGGGTGCTGTTCGTCAGCGTCGGCGTGGTCGGCATTCTGTTCGCCCTGGTGTGGTGGCGCTGCTATCGCGAACCGCATGAAGACCCTCGTCTCAGCCAGCAGGAGCGCGAGCATATCGAAAACGGCGGCGGCCTGAGCGCCCCAGCCGACCAGCAGGTGGCGTTCAGCTGGCCGCTGGTCCGCCAGCTGCTGAGCAAACGTCAGATCATCGGCGCCAGTATCGGCCAGTTTGCCGGCAATACGGTGCTGGTGTTCTTTCTCACCTGGTTTCCCACCTGGCTGGCCACCGAACGCCATATGCCGTGGCTGAAGGTCGGTTTCTTTTCCATCCTGCCGTTTGTCGCCGCCGCCGGCGGGGTGATGTTTGGCGGCTGGATCTCCGACAAGCTGCTTAAAGCCACCGGGTCGGCCAATCTGGGGCGTAAGCTGCCGATCGTCGCCGGCCTGCTGATGGCCAGCTGCATCATCTCCGCCAACTGGCTGCAGAGCGACCTGGCGGTGATCCTGGTGATGTCGTTTGCCTTTTTTGGCCAGGGGATGGTGGGCCTCGGCTGGACGCTGATCTCCGACATCGCCCCGAAGGGGCTGGGCGGGCTCACCGGCGGCCTGTTCAACTTTTGCGCCAACCTCGCGGGGATCCTCACCCCGCTGGTGATCGGCTTTATCGTCGCCGGGTTCGGCAATTTCTTCTACGCGTTGATCTACATCGGCGGCGCCGCGCTGCTGGGCGTGGCGGCCTATCTGTTTATCCTCGGCGACGTCAAACGTATCGAGTTATCGCAGTAAGCAAAGGAGCAAGGCATGGTGATTAGTGGGAATACGCGGCTGATAGCGCATCTTGGCTATCCGACCGCCAGTTTTAAGGCGCCGATGATCTACAACCCGTGGTTTGTCGACCAGCAGGTGGACGTGAAGGTGGTGCCAATGGGCGTCAGGCCGGAGGACTATGCAGCGTTTATTCCGCCGCTGTTTACGATGACCAATATCATCGGCGCGCTGGTGACGATGCCGCATAAAATCGCCACCTGCGATCTGGTGCAACGCCTGAGCCCGACGGCGGCTATCGCCGGCGCCTGCAACGCCATCCGTCGCGAGGCGGACGGTAGCCTCTCCGGGGACATGTTCGATGGCGACGGCTTTGTGCTGGGCCTGCGCCGTAAGGGATTTCAGCCTGAGGGGACGCGGGCGCTGGTGGTCGGCAGCGGCGGGGTGGGGTCGGCTATCGCCGCCTCCCTTGCGGCTGCAGGGGTCAGCGCCCTGACCCTGTACGATACCCGTCCCGAGGTGGCGCACGCTCTCGCTGGACGGCTGCATCAGCACTATCCACAGCTCGATATCACTCTGATGCAGCACGATCCTGCCGGACACGAGCTGGTGGTCAACGCCACGCCGCTGGGGATGAAGGTCAGCGATCCGCTGCCGCTGGACGTAGACCGTCTGGCGCCAGGCACCTGGGTGGGGGAGGTGGTGATGACCCAGGAGTATACTCCGCTGCTGAGAGCCGCCCAGGCGCGACAGTGCCACATCCAGCGCGGGACCGACATGCTGTTTGAAATGATCCCTGCCTATCTGCGCTTTTTCGACCTGCCGGTAGCCACCCCCGAACAGCTGCGGGCGCTGGCGGAAATTCGCTACTGACGCGACGCCCATCCGGCCGCACCGCGCAGTGTGGCCGGGTTTATCATCACGTTATCTGCAGGCGGTTTCTCACACGCCAGCGGACGTTCAGGGCATTTCGTACCACACTTCTTCATCCTCCATGCGGGCTTCTATCTGGCCCGCCACCCTCTGCAGCGCGGAGAGATGTTTCTGCGCCGCCTGCTCAATGGTCATGGCGCTGGCGATATAGACCAGGTTGAGGCAGCCGATGACCCGCTGCTGGCTGCAGACCGGCACGGCGATAGAGGCGATTTTCCCCTCCTGCCGCCAGCCGCGGAAATTTTCGCCATAGCCGTTCTGGCGGGTGCGGGCGAGGATCGCCGCCAGCCGTTCCGGTTCGCGAGCCAGCTGATACTCCGCTTCCGGACGGGCGGCCAGCATGCTGAGAATGGCGTCGCGCTCCGCGTCGGGGGCAAAGGCCAGCCACGTCAGACCGGAGGCGGTGAGCAGCAGCGGCAGTCGCCGTCCGACCATCGCCCGGTGAAACGACAGCCGACTGAAGCGGTGGGTGGTTTCGCGCACCACCATGGCGTCGACGTCGAGGGTGGTGATATCCGTCGGCCACTGGACCTCGCGCAGCAGTTCCCCGAGCAGCGGCGTGGCGAGGGCAGAAATCCAATGTTCGTCACGAAATCCGTCGCTCAGCTGGCGGACGTTAATGGTCAGACGAAAGCTGTCATCGGAGCGGCTGCGGCGGACAAAACCTTCCTCCTGCAGCGTCTCCAGCAGCCGGCGCACGGTGGTGCGATGCAGGCCGCTAAACTCCGCCAGCAGGCCGGGCGTCGCGCCGCCGTCGAATTTATTTAACAATTTTAATAACAATAAACCCCGGCTTAATCCGCGCACCGTTTTGTACTCAGTGGCCCCATCATCACGCATAAATCCTTCCTTAAAATCCTTTATAAACAGCGATGTGCACCTGGTGCACATTCAGCGATGTTTTGATTGTAGCCGAAAACACCCGCCCTATACTCAGCCCATTATAAAAATACGTTTACACATGATTAACAAATTGCCTGTCAGCCGGGCAGTTTCCGAGTCGTGAGGTCGCTAAGAATGACAACATCTACACCCGATATTCAACCCGCCGTGCAGCATACCGCCCAGGTCGCCATTGCCGGCGCCGGTCCGGTAGGCCTGATGATGGCCAACTACCTTGGCCAGATGGGCATCAGCGTGCTGCTGGTGGAAAAGCTCGACAAACTGATCGATTACCCGCGGGCCATCGGTATTGACGATGAATCGCTGCGGGCGATGCAGGCGGTGGGGCTGGTGGATGACGTGCTGCCGCACACCACGCCGTGGCACGCCATGCGCTTTCTGACCCCGAAGGGCCGCTGCTTTGCCGACATCCAGCCGATGACCGATGAGTTTGGCTGGTCGCGGCGCAATGCCTTTATTCAGCCGCAGGTGGATGCGGTGATGTATCACGGCCTGCAGCGTTTCCCGCAGGTCCGTTGCCTCTTCTCCCGCGAGGTGGAAGCCTTTAGCCAGAGCAGTGACAGTGTCACGTTAAATATCAAAGGACCGGACGGCGAGCGGGAGACAGTGCGCGCTGACTGGCTGGTGGCCTGCGACGGCGGCGCCAGCTTTATTCGCCGCACGCTGAACGTCCCTTTCGAAGGCAAGACCGCGCCGAACCAGTGGATCGTCATCGATATCGCCAACGATCCGCTGGCCACCCCGCACGTCTACCTGTGCTGCGACCCGGTGCGGCCCTACGTTTCCGCCGCGCTGCCCCACGGCGTGCGCCGCTTTGAATTTATGGTGATGCCCGGGGAAACCGAAGCCCAGCTCAGCGAGCCGCACAATATGCGCCGTCTGCTGAGCAAAGTGCTGCCGGACCCGGATCGCGTCGAGCTGATCCGCCAGCGGGTCTACACCCATAACGCGCGCCTTGCCGAGCGCTTTCGCATTGACCGGGTGCTGCTGGCCGGCGACGCCGCGCACATCATGCCGGTCTGGCAGGGCCAGGGATACAACAGCGGCATGCGTGACGCCTTCAACCTGGCGTGGAAGCTGGCGCTGGTGGTCAACGGCAAAGCGGGAGAGGCGCTGCTTGACAGCTACCAGCAGGAGCGTCGCGACCACGCGAAGGCGATGATTGACCTGTCGGTCACCGCCGGTCACGTGCTGGCGCCGCCGAAGCGCTGGCAGGGCGCGGCGCGCGATGGCCTCTCCTGGCTGCTGAACTACCTGCCGCCGGTGAAACGTTACTTCCTCGAAATGCGCTTTAAGCCGATGCCGCAGTATCGCGAAGGGGCGCTGCTGACCGACGGCGCAGGCAAAGCCTCGCCGGTGGGCAAAATGTTTATTCAACCGCAGGTGACGCTGGAGAACGGCGAGAGTCTCCTGCTCGATGAGGTTATCGGAGCGAATTTCGCCATTATCGGCTGGGGCTGCAACCCGCAGTGGGGGCTCGACGCCGGGCAGATCGCCCGCTGGCGCGCGATAGGGGTGCGCTTTATCCAGGTCGTGCCGGAGGTGCAGATCCATCGCGAGCAGGATAACGCCCCGGGCACGCTGCGGGTGGGGGATAAGCAAAACCGTCTGAAGAGCTGGTTTGCGCAACATAACACAGCCATCGCCGTGGTCAGGCCGGACCGCTTTGTCGCCGCTCTCGCTATCCCGCAAACCCTCGGCGCGCAGCTGACCGCCCTGGCGGAAAAAATGACCCTTGCGGCCGGGGATACCGGCCACGCTGAAGAGAAGGTGGCCTGATATGCATGCCTATTTACACTGCCTGTCGCACACCCCGCTGGTGGGATTCGTTGACCCGGAGCAGGCGGTCCTCGATGAGGTGAACGGGGTGATTGCCGACGCCCGGCGGCGGATCGCTGAATTCGATCCCGAGCTGGTGGTGCTCTTCGCCCCCGATCACTACAACGGTTTTTTCTATGACGTGATGCCGCCGTTCTGCCTGGGCGTCGGCGCCACCGCCATCGGCGACTTCGCCAGCGCCGCCGGCGACCTGCCGGTGCCCACCGAGCTGGCGGAAGCCTGCGCCCACGCCGTGATCAACAGCGGTATCGACCTGGCGGTGTCGTACAACATGCAGGTGGACCATGGCTTCGCCCAGCCGCTGGAGTTTTTGCTGGGTGGGCTGGATCGCCTGCCGGTGCTGCCGGTGTTTATTAACGGCGTCGCCGCGCCGCTGCCGGGCTTTCAACGCACCCGGCTGCTGGGCGAGGCGATGGGCCGCTTCCTCAACACCCTCAATAAGCGGGTGCTGATCCTCGGCTCTGGCGGGCTTTCGCACCAGCCGCCGGTGCCGGAGCTGGCGAAGGCGGACGCCCATCTGCGCGACCGCCTGCTCGGCAGCGGCAAACAGCTGCCGCCGGACGAACGCGAGCTGCGCCAGCAGCGGGTGATCAGCGCCGCCCGACGGTTTACCGAAGACCAGCGCTCGCTCCATCCCCTCAACCCGGTCTGGGACAACCGCTTTATGAGCCTGCTGGAGCAGGGGCGGCTGAGCGAACTGGACGCGATCGGCAACGACGAGCTGTCGGCGATGGCCGGCAAATCGACGCACGAAATTAAGACCTGGGTGGCCGCCTTTGCCGCGCTATCCGCTTTTGGCCGCTGGCGCAGCGAAGGCCGCTATTACCGGCCGATCCCCGAGTGGATCGCCGGATTCGGCTCGCTGAGCGCCACCACCGAGATTTGATTAACCGGGAGACTAACATGAGCTATCAACCGCAAACCGAAGACGCCACCAGCCGATTCCTCAACGTCGACGAGGAAGGCCGCACGCTGCGCATCCATATCAATGACTGCGGCGACGGGGAAGAGACCGTGGTGATGCTGCACGGCTCCGGGCCGGGGGCCACCGGCTGGGCCAACTTCAGCCGCAACATTGACCCGCTGGTCGAGGCGGGCTATCGCGTGCTGCTCCTGGACTGTCCGGGGTGGGGGAAGAGCGATTCGATCGTCAACAGCGGTTCGCGTTCGGATCTCAACGCCCGCATTTTGAAAAGCGTGGTCGATCAGCTGGGGATCGATAAAGTCCATCTGCTGGGCAACTCGATGGGCGGTCACAGCGCGGTGGCCTTCACCCTGAGCTGGCCGGAGCGGGTGACGAAGCTGGTGCTGATGGGCGGGGGAACCGGCGGCATGAGCCTGTTCACGCCGATGCCGACGGAAGGCATCAAACTGCTGAACGCCCTGTACCGCGAGCCGACCATTGAAAACCTGAAGAAGATGATGAGCATTTTCGTCTTCGACACCCGTGACCTCACCGACGCGCTGTTCGAGGCGCGGCTGAACAATATGCTGTCGCGCCGCGACCATCTGGACAACTTCGTCAAGAGCCTCGAAGCCAACCCGAAACAATTCCCTGACTTTGGCCCGCGGCTCGGCGAGATCGCTGCGCAAACTCTCATCGTCTGGGGACGCAATGACCGCTTCGTGCCGATGGACGCCGGACTACGCCTGCTCGCCGGGATCGCCGGCTCTGAGCTGCATATTTACCGCGACTGCGGCCACTGGGCGCAGTGGGAACATGCCGACAGTTTTAATCAGTTGGTGCTCAATTTCCTCGCACGGGCTTAAGGAGTGATGATGACTATTTCTCTTGACGCGCTGGCGCAACAGTTGCGCGACGCCGAACGAACCGGCCAGGCGATCGCCCCGCTGCGCGATATCCTCGGCGTCGACAACGCCGACGCCGCCTACGCTATCCAGCGCCTGAACGTGCAGCACCACGTGGCCCATGGCCGACGGGTGGTGGGCCGCAAGGTGGGCCTGACCCATCCCAAAGTGCAGCAGCAGCTGGGGGTCAACCAGCCGGATTTCGGCACCCTGTTTGCCGACATGTGCTACGGCGACAACGCCGATGTGCCGTTTGGCCGCGTGCTGCAGCCCAAGGTGGAGGCCGAGATCGCCCTGGTGCTGAAACATGATCTGCCCCATGCCGATACCACTTTTGATGAGCTGTATAACGCCATCGAATGGGTGCTGCCGGCGCTGGAGGTGGTGGGCAGCCGCATTCGCGACTGGTCAATCGGCTTTGTCGACACCGTCGCCGATAACGCCTCCTGCGGCCTGTACGTCATCGGCGGCCCGGCGCAGCGACCGGCGGGTTTGGATCTGAAAGCGTGCGCCATGCAGATGACCCGCAACCAGGAGCTGGTCTCCAGCGGCCGGGGCAGCGAGTGCCTGGGGCATCCGCTGAACGCCGCGGTGTGGCTGGCGCGCAAGATGGCCAGCCTCGGCGAACCGCTGCGGGCGGGGGATATCGTGCTGACCGGGGCGTTAGGCCCGATGGTGGTGATTAACGAGGGGGACAGCTTTGTCGCCCATATTGAAGGTATTGGCTCAGTCGCGGCACGCTTCGTCGCCGCCGGAGAAGGACATCGTGATGCGTAAACGTAAAGTCGCCATTATCGGCTCCGGGAATATCGGCACCGATTTAATGATTAAAATTCTGCGCCACGGCCAGCAACTGGAGATGGCGGTGATGGTCGGCATTGATCCGCAGTCGGATGGCCTGGCCCGCGCCCGGCGCATGGGCGTCGCGACCACCCACGAAGGGGTGGGCGGCCTGATGCAGATGGCGGAGTTTGCCGATATCGACTTTGTCTTCGACGCCACCAGCGCCGGCGCGCACGTCAAAAACGATGCCGCGCTGCGCGAAGCGAAGCCAGGGATCCGCGTCATCGACCTGACGCCGGCGGCGATTGGCCCCTACTGCGTGCCGGTGGTCAACCTTGAGGCCAATCTCCACCAGGGCAACGTCAATATGGTGACCTGCGGCGGGCAGGCCACCATCCCGATGGTCGCCGCGGTCTCGCGGGTGGCGAAGGTGCATTACGCGGAGATCGTGGCCTCCATCGCCAGTCAATCCGCCGGGCCGGGGACGCGAGCGAATATTGACGAATTCACTGAAACCACCTCGCAGGCGATTGAAAAGGTCGGCGGCGCGGGCAAGGGCAAGGCGATTATCGTGCTGAACCCGGCGGAGCCGCCGCTGATGATGCGCGATACCGTGTATGTGTTGAGCGAGATGGCGTCCCAGGAGGCGATTGCCGCCTCGATCGCCGAGATGGCGGCGGCGGTGCAGGCTTACGTGCCTGGCTACCGGCTGAAGCAGCAGGTGCAGTTTGAGGTTATCCCCGAGGATAATCCGGTCAACCTGCCCGGCGTGGGCCGTTTTTCCGGACTGAAAACCGCGGTTTACCTCGAAGTTGAAGGGGTGGCGCACTATCTGCCGGCGTACGCCGGCAACCTCGATATTATGACCTCGGCGGCGCTGGCGACGGCGGAGAAAATGGCCGGGGCAATGAACAGCGCGGCGGGAGCGACAGCATGAACGGTAAAAAACTCTACATTTCGGATGTGACGCTGCGCGATGGTATGCATGCGATTCGTCACCAGTATTCCCTGGCGCAGGTGCAGCAGATTGCCGGCGCGCTGGATAAGGCGGGGGTGGACTCCATCGAAGTCGCCCACGGCGATGGGCTACAGGGATCGAGCTTCAACTACGGCTTTGGCGCCCACAGCGATATCGCCTGGATTGAAGCGGCGGCGGAGGCGGTCAGCCAGGCGAAAATCGCCACCTTGCTGCTGCCGGGCATCGGCACCCTGCACGACCTGAAAGCCGCATATCAGGCCGGGGCGCGGGTGGTGCGGGTCGCCACCCACTGCAGCGAAGCGGACGTCGCGGCGCAGCATATTGCCTTTGCCCGCGAGCTGGGGATGGACACCGTCGGTTTTCTGATGATGAGCCATATGATCTCCCCGCAGGCGCTGGCGCAGCAAGCGCTGAAGATGGAATCCTATGGGGCGACCTGCATCTACGTGGTGGATTCCGGCGGGGCGATGAACATGAACGACATTCGCGATCGCTTCCGCGCGCTGAAGGCGGTGCTGAAGCCGGAGACCGCCACCGGGATGCATGCCCACCATAACCTGAGCCTCGGGGTGGCTAACTCTATCGCCGCGGTGGAAGAGGGCTGCGACCGGATCGACGCCAGCCTGGCCGGGATGGGGGCGGGGGCGGGCAATGCGCCGCTGGAGGTGTTTATTGCCGCCGCCGACAAGCTCGGCTGGCGGCATGGCACCGACCTCTACGCGCTGATGAATGCCGCCGACGAGCTGGTGCGGCCGCTGCAGGACCGCCCGGTGCGCGTCGACCGCGAAACGCTGGCGCTGGGCTACGCCGGGGTCTACTCCAGCTTCCTGCGCCACAGCGAAGCGGCGGCGGCGCGCTATGGCCTCAGCGCGGTGGATATTCTCGTCGAGCTGGGCAAACGGCGGATGGTCGGCGGCCAGGAGGATATGATCGTCGACGTCGCGCTGGATCTGCTTAACCACCAAAAATAACTACGGGCGGCTGACCATGCATCAGCCGCCCATCACCTGCTCCGTTTGTCCGGCTATCGCAAAGGTACCCTATGACCAAGATAACGACCGCAAACTCATCGCGCCTGGTGGTCACCATCGGGCTCTGTTTTATGGTGGCCCTGATGGAGGGGCTGGATCTGCAGGCGGCGGGGATCGCCGCCGTCGGCATGGCGCAGGCCTTCGCGCTGGATAAAATGCAGATGGGCTGGATCTTCAGCGCCGGGATCCTCGGCCTGCTGCCCGGCGCGCTGGTGGGCGGCATGCTGGCGGACCGCCACGGGCGCAAACGCATCCTGCTGGGCTCGGTGCTGCTGTTTGGCCTGTTCTCGCTGGCCACCGCGGTGGCCTGGAGCTTCCCGACGCTGCTGCTGGCGCGCCTGCTCACCGGCCTCGGGCTGGGGGCGGCATTGCCGAACCTGATTGCCTTAACCTCGGAAGCCGCTGGCCCGCGTTTTCGCGGCCGGGCGGTGAGCCTGATGTACTGCGGGGTGCCCATTGGCGCCGCGCTGGCGGCGGCGCTGGGGTTCTCTGGCCTTGCCGCGGCCTGGCAGACCATCTTCTGGATTGGCGGCGTGGTTCCGCTGCTGCTGATCCCGCTGCTGATGCGCTGGCTGCCGGAATCGCAGGCGTTTCAACGCGTGGAGACCAGCGTGCCGCTGCGCACTCTGTTTGCCCCGGGGCATGCCGCCCCCACGCTGCTGCTGTGGCTGGGCTATTTCTTCACTCTGCTGGTGGTCTATATGCTGATCAACTGGCTGCCGATGCTGCTGGTAGGCCAGGGATTCAGCGCCAGCCAGGCGGCGGGGGTGATGTTCTCTCTGCAGATCGGCGCCGCCTGCGGCACCCTGCTGCTGGGGGCGCTGATGGATAAGCTTACTCCGCTGCGCATGTCGCTGCTGATATACAGTGGCATTCTGGCATCGCTGCTGGCGCTGGGCAGCGCGTCGTCGCTGAGCGGGATGCTGCTGGCGGGGTTTGTCGCCGGGCTGTTCGCCACCGGCGGCCAGAGCGTGCTCTACGCGCTGGCGCCGCTCTTCTATCCCGCGGCGATCCGCGCCACCGGGGTCGGCACCGCCGTGGCGGTAGGACGGCTCGGGGCGATGAGCGGTCCGCTGCTGGCCGGCAAGATGCTGGCCCTCGGCACCGGCACCGTCGGGGTGATGGCGGCCTCAGCGCCGGGCATTGTGCTGGCCGGCGTGGCGGTGTTCTGGCTGATGCATCGCCAGCAGCGCGCGGCCATTGTCTGAAGCCTGTCCGGCGGTCCGGCGAAAAAATGCCGGGCCGCCGCCTTGCCTCTGCGCGTGCCCTGGCCTAAGGTAAGACATCATTCTCTGTCGCTTATCGTCTCTATGGCTTACCGCTCCCGCTTGCTCGACGCTATCCCTGGCATCCGCCACGCGTTTCTCGATGTCCACGAAACCGCCGCCTTTCCCTATGCCGAAATGGCGCCGGTGAAGCTGGTCCATGGCAATGAGGTTCATCATTATCAGCAGCCGCTGCCGACGCGCCCGCATGCCGACGCGGTGTTTACCGCCGTCGCCGGGCAAAAGGTGGGGGTGGTAACCGCCGACTGCCTGCCGATACTGATCGCCTCGCGCGACGGTCGCTTCATCTGCAGCGTGCATGCCGGCTGGCAGGGGCTGGCCAGCGGCATTGTCGACAACAGTCTGGCGACTTTTCGCCAGCAGGGGGCGGCGCTGGCCGATCTGGTCATCGCCGTGGGGCCGCATATTCACCCTTGCTGTTACGAAGTCTCCGCCGGATTTTATCAGCAACTGCTGGACCAGCCCGGCGGTGACCGGGTGGCCCGGCACCGCCAGCGGCTGTTCCATTCCCGTTCTGGCCCGGTCAGCGATCCGCTCAAAGCCGAGGCGCGCGGCAGCGATAATCTGTGGTTTGATCTGCGCGCTTTCGCTGAGGCGATCTTCGCAGAGGCGGGGGTGGCGTCAACGAGCGTTGAATGGCTGGGGAGCTGCACCTATTGCACGCCGCAGTCGCTGGGCTCCTACCGGCGCCGGACCCATTTTCCGGCGCCGAAGAGCTTTCAGTACTCGTGGATCATGCGTGAGGCCTGAGTCGCGCTGGCGTTAGATCACCCGAAAACCGTGGGTACCGTCGCGGGCCAGCTGATCCACCAGGCCGTACTCCCACTCCAGATAGGCCTGCATGGCCTCTGCGGAATTATCGGTCCCTTCATAGGGTCGGCGATAGCGATCCCGGCGCTCGACAGCGAGGCCGGCGTCGCCATGGGCTAGCGGCAGACCAGCGGCGATCCACGCCAGCGTCCCGCCGCGCAATACCTGTACCGGCTTACCGGTTAAGGCCGCCACCTCGGGCACCGCGTAGCGGGCCAGCAGGCTGCTGCCGCAGGTCACCACGTAACGTTGAGCGGGAGGGATCGCTTCCAGGGCCTGGCGCAGCTGCGAGCGCGTCAGCCACCACGCGCCGGGGATATGGCGGGCGACAAAGTTGGCGCTGGTGGTGAAATCGAGCACCACCGTACCGGGGTCGTCCAGCTGTTGCGCCAGCTGCGCCGGGCTTATCTCCTCCGCCTGCGGGGCGGGGGGCACTTCGGCGGCTGGTACCCCGCGCTCGCTCAGCTGGCTGGCCGACAGGGCGTTCAGCCGCGCCGTCTCCCAGCCCATCTGCGCCAGCCACGAGCCGGTTATCGCCGCCCGGACGCCATCGTCATCCAGCAGCACGATTCGCGCCCCTCGTACGCTGGCGAAGTGATCGGTCTCCTGCACCAGCTGGCCGCCTGGCGCGCTCAGGCAGCCAGGATAGTGGCCCGCCGCGTACTCCTCAGGGCTGCGCACATCAAACAGGAAGGTGGTGCGGTCGCTCTGCTGCAGCCAGCGTTGCAGGGTCGCCTCATCAATGACCGCCACCCCGGCCCGTTCGGCGAGATGCGCCACCTCGGCGGCCCGGGCGCCAGAGGCGCGGGCGGAGGGATCGTATTGCCGCTGCTGCTGGTGCGCCAGCGTCTGGCCGGCCAGCGTCCAGCCGATAGTGCCATTGCGCAGGGCATGGACCGGGTTCGGCACGCCGGCGTTGATCAGCGACTGGGTGCCGATGATGCTGCGGGTGCGTCCGGCGCAGTTGACGATCACCGGCGTTTGCGGGGAGGGCGTCAGGCTCTCCACCCGCAGGGCCAGCTCGCCGCCGGGCACGCTGATGCTGCCGGGGATGCTCATGGTCTGGTACTCGTCGAAGCGCCGGGCGTCGACGATCACCACCTCCTGTCGGCTGTCGATGAGCGCCTGAACCTCCCGGGCGCTGAGCGACGGCGTGTGACGCACGCTTTCCACCAGCTCGCCAAAGGCTTTACTGGCGGAGTTGACGTCCTGAAACAGCTCGCCGCCGCTGCGGCGCCAGCCGGCGAGACCCTCGGCCAGCAGGGCCACATCCTGATAGCCCCAGGTCCGCAGTCGTTCGACGGCGATCTCCGCCAGCCCTTCGCCATTGTCGTAGACGGTGATCGGGGTGGTGAAGCGCGGTATCCGCCGGCGCACCTCCAGCTCCAGTTTGCTGAGCGGCAGATTGACGGCAAACAGCGGATGAGCGGTGGCGAAATCGGCCTCTTCACGGACGTCGATGAGCGCCAGTTCACGACTGTCGAGCAGCGCCTGGCGGATCCCGGCGGCCTGTCGGTAAGCGTAAGTGGACATAATGGTTATCCTTGGTGTTCGCGGGAGGGATCCCAGATGTTGGGCACATGGCGGTTGGCGTAGCCGGAGATAAACGGTTTTTGCTGGCCTTCCGGGGTATACACCGCGCGCTTCACCGCGCCGATGTTGCCGCCGTAAACATGAATGCTGATGGAGACGCGGTCCGCCAGCGCATTGCTGACGCGATGAATATCGCCATCGTCAACGGAGACTTTCTCCACCTGACCTGCCTGCAGGAGCGTGGCGGCGCCCAGCGGCCGCGGTATGCCGTCTGCATCCAACTGGTAGCGTTGATTCTCCTCCGCGCCGCGCAGCATACCAATGGCCCCCCATACCCGGTGGTCATGGATCGGCGTCGCCTGTCCCGGCCCCCAGACGAAGCTGACGATCGAGAAGCGCTCCCCGGAGTCGGCATGCAGCAGATACTGCTGGTAATGGTGCGGGTGCGGCAGGGTGTACTCTTCCGGCAGCCAGTCGTCGTGACGTACCAGCGCCGCCAGCCGTTGGGCCACGGCGTCAAGCAGCGGCGCGGTCTGGTGGTGTTCACGGTGCAGGCGATCAACCTCATGAATAAAATGGCGTAATTTTTCCAGTCGTGGTCCAGTCATGTGCGGTTCCTGTCAGAGGGACTGGTCAAAACGCTAACAGAGACGTTAATATTATTTAAATGCAATTTACGCATATATTAATATGCAAATTACACATAAGGATCCTATGCGCATCGACGATATTGACGCTCTGCTGGCCACGGTGCAGTTTTCTTCCCTCAATCAGGCGGCGGACTATCTGGGGATCACCCAGTCGGCTATCACCCGGCGCCTGCAGCGTCTGGAGCAGGAGCTGAACGTCACGCTGTTGGCGCGTCAGACCCGCCCGCTGACCCTGACCGCCGCCGGTCAGCGGGTGTACGAGCAGTGCCTGAGCATTAAGCGCGAGACGAAAAAGCTCTACAGCCTGTTGGATCCGGAAGGCGAGCCGCGCGGCGCGCTGCGTCTCGGCGTACCGCAGAGTATCAGCGAGATCGCGCTGCCGGCGGCGCTGGCGGCGCTGAGCCAGCAGTTTCCCGCACTGTCCCCGCAGGTCGCCTGCGGCTGGAGCGGAGAGCTGCAGCGCCGGTTGGAAAACGGCGAACTGGACGGCATGCTGGCGATGGGCCCCGCCCAGCAGACCTTCGCCGAGGGCTACAGCGGGCGGCTGCTGTGTCCCCTGGAGGTGGTGCCGATTGCCGCCCGGCGTCTGAATCTGCGGGCGTCGTCGCTGCGGGAGTGCGTCGAACAGGGCTGGATCCTTAACCCCGACGGCTGTGGACTACGCGCCGGGCTCATCCGCGAGCTGCAAAGCCAGGGTCTGCGCCTGAAGCTTAACGTTGAGAGCGCGGGCGCCCAGCTGCAGATGGCGCTGGTGGCGCAGGGACTGGGGCTGGTGCCGCGGGCGGCGCTGGCGGCCAGCCCGTGGCGTGACGAGCTCGAGGTCGTCAACCTCAGCGACTTTCAGCCTGCGGTGTCGCTGTGGCTGATCCACGCCCGGTATCTGGCAAACTTGCAGTCGCCGCTGACCTTTTTCGCCAGCAAAGTGGTGCAGCAGCTGAGAGTATCCGACTGAAAGCACTATGTATTTTTGTTTAATGCCAGTCTTGCATATTAAGATATGATAAAAATGCATTTTGTTCATTAACACACCCTGTATAGGGTAATGACCAGCGCCGCCGTCGCGGCCACTCCATTACCCTGACGCAAGGAGTTGTTCATGAGCATTCAGTTTCTCGGCATGATTGGCCATCGCCTCTCTTCCGAAACGATTGCCCCGGTGGGGCCGATCTTTGACCGCGACTATATCGTTCGCTTTGCGCAAACCCATGAAGCCGCCGGGTTCGATCGCCTGCTGGTGGGTCACTGGTCCGATCAACCCGACGGCTTTCTGGTGACCGCCCTGGCCGGACTGTCGACGCAGAAAATTCAGTACCTGCTGGCCCATCGCCCCGGTTTTGTATCACCGACCCTTGCCGCGCGCAAATTCGCCACCCTTGAGCATCTGCTGGGGGGCCGGCTGGCGGTGCATATCATCAGCGGCGGCAATGACGCCGAGCAGCGCCGGGACGGCGATTACCTCGATCACGACCAGCGCTATGCCCGCACCGACGCCTTCCTTGACGTCGTACGCCAGGTGTGGACCAGTGAGCAGCCGGTAGATATTCACAACGATTTTTATCAGGCCGAACAGGCCTGGTCAGCCATTCGTCCGCTGCAAAAGCCGCATCTTCCCATCTACTTCGGCGGTTCGTCGGAAGCGGCCATCGCTGTCGCCGGCAAACACGCTGACGTCTTCGCCCTGTGGGGCGAGTCGCTGGCGCAAACCGGCGAGACCATCCAGCGCGTGCGCGCCGAAGCGGCGAAACACCAGCGTGATATTGGCTTCAGCGTCTCGTTCCGGCCGATTATCGCCGACAGCGAAGCCGAGGCCTGGGAGAAAGCCGAGCATATCCTGCACGTCGCCACCGAGCAGGCGGCGCAGCGCGGGGGCGGGTTCAAGGCCAAACCGGACAGCATCGGCGCCCAGCGGCTGCGGGCCACCGCCGCGCAGGGCAGAGTGGTGGACAAACGCCTGTGGACCGGCATCGCCCAGCTGGTGGGCGGCGGGCATAACTCCACCGCGCTGGTAGGCACCCCGGAGCAGGTGGCCGATGCGCTGCTCGACTACTACGACCTCGGGGTGCGCAACTTCCTGATCCGCGGATTCGACCCGCTGAACGATGCGGCAGACTACGGCCGGGCGCTGCTGCCGATCGCTCGTGAAAAAGCCGCGCGGCGTGCGGTGGCGGAGCGCGCATCGTGATCCATCCTGAGCGCGACGACTGGGCGCAGCAGCTGACGGCGGTACGCCAACAGATGGCGGAGCAGGCGGCCAGTCTTGACGCCAGCGGCGACTTTCCCTGGCGCAATATCGACCTTCTGCGCGCGGGGGGCTGGTTAAGCCTCGCCGTGCCGCGTGCTTACGGCGGCGCGGGCGCCAGCCTGGCCCAGCTGCAGCAGGCCATCGCCGCCATCGCCTGGGGTGAGCCGGCGACGGCGCTGATCGTCTGCATGCAGTATCTGCACCATTTGCGGCTGGCGGAAAACGACGCCTGGCACGCGCCGCTGCGCCAGCAGGTTTTTCATGATGCCGTCGAACACGGCGGCCTGATCAACAGTCTGCGCGTTGAGCCGGATCTGGGCTCCCCGGCGCGCGGCGGCCTGCCGGACACCGTGGCGAGCCGCCGCGCGGACGGCTGGGACATCAACGGCCATAAAATCTATACCACCGGCATTGAAGGGCTGCGCTGGCTGGCGGTTTGGGCGAGAAGCGATGAGAACCCGCCGCGGGTGGGCACCTGGCTGGTGCCTGGCGACAGCCCGGGGATTAGCGTGGTGAAAAGCTGGGATCACGCCGGGATGCGGGCTACCGGCAGCCATGAGGTGATTTTTCGCCACGTGCGGGTGGCGGCAGAGCATGCGGTGGATGTCTGGCCGGTCGATGCGCCACCCGCCGCTCAGGCGGAACCGTTGCGCCTGTTCGCCAACCGACAGACGGCATTGCTGGCGGCGATCTATGACAGCATCGCCCGCGCCGCTCACGACTGGCTGGTGAGGTGGCTGGCGGGGCGGGTGCCCGCGGGTCTCGGCCATCCGCTTTCCCGCCTGCCGCGGGTGCAGGAGAAGGTCGGGCAGATCGCCGAACTGCTGTTGGTTAACCGCAGCCTGCTGGAGCAGGCCGCTGCGCTGCGCTTTTCCGCCATTGAGGCCAACCTGGCGAAAGTCACTATCACCGACAACGCCATTCAGGCGGTGAATATCGCGCTCGAGCTGACCGGCAATCATGGCCTCAGCCGACAAAACCCGCTGGAACGCCACTACCGCAATGTGCTCTGCGGCCGGGTGCATACCCCGCAGAGCGACAGCGCCTGGCTGGCAGCCGGCCACTTCGTCTTTCAATCACAAGGATAATCACGATGCGTCTATCATTCTCAGGCCGGGTGGCGGCAGCGCTGATGCTGCTGGCGCTGGGCGGTTACGCGACGGCGCAGGAGCGGCTTACCCTGCGCATCGCCGATCAAAAAGGCGGCATGCGTTCGCAGCTGGAGGCGGCCAACGCCCTGCAAAACCTCCCCTACGACATTAAGTGGGCCGAATTTCCGGCCGCCGCGCCGCTGGCGGAAGCCCTTAACGCTGGCGCGGTGGACGCGGGGATCATCGGCGATGCGCCGCTGCTCTTCGCCCTGGCTAACGGCGCGCCGGTAAAAGCGATCGCCGTGGACAAAAGCAACCCGGCGGGGACCGCGGTGCTGGTTTCTCCCGGCAGCGCGATAAAAACCGCCGCCGGGTTAAAAGGCAAGCGCATTGCCACCGGCAAAGGGTCGATTGGCCATTTCGTGGCGCTGAAAGCCCTCGAGCAGGCGGGGATTTCACCGAAGGAGGTGCAGTGGGTGTTCCTCGGTCCGGTGGACGCCAAAGTGGCGCTGCTTAACGGTTCGGTGGATGCCTGGGCGACCTGGGAGCCCTACACCACCCAGATGGTGAAGACCAACGAGGGGCAGATCCTGGTGAGCGGCAAAGGGCTGCTGCCGGGGAATACCTTCCTTGCGGCAACGGATTCAGCGCTTAACGACCCGAAAAAGCGCGCCGCGCTGCAGGATTATCTCCAGCGCCTGGCCGGCGCCGAACGCTGGGCCTACGCCAATCTCGACAGCTACGGCAAAACGCTGGGGGAGATCATCCGCTTCCCGGCGGAGATCGCCCGCGCGCAGTTTGCCAACCGCCAGTCGCAGTGGCAGTCGCTGGCGGAGGAAACGGTGACCCAGCAGCAGGCGACGGCGGACTTTTATCTCGCCAACGGCCTGATCCGCACCCGGCTGGACGTGAAGCCGACCTTTGACTCCAGCTTTAGCGTGCCCGCCGGGCCGGCCCACGCGGAGGTAACGCCATGACCCCGTCCGCTTTTTCCCGTCGACGTTTTTTACAGCTCAGCGGTGGCCTGGCGCTGGCCGGGGTTTCCCTGCCGCTGTGGGCTCACGATATGGCGGAGATGGCCAGCGGCGATGCTCATCCGGCGCTGCGCCTGCCGCAGCCGTACAAGATCAAGCTGGCGATCAACAAAAGCGCGGTTTGCCTCGCGCCGGTCGCCGTCGCCGAGCAGCAGAAGATTTTCAGTAAATATAACCTCGACGTTGAGTTTGTTAACTTCGGCAACTCCACCGATGTGCTGCTGGAGGCGATCGCCACCGGCAAGGCCGACGCCGGGGTGGGGATGGCGCTGCGCTGGCTGAAGGCGCTGGAGCAGGGCTTTGACGTCAAGCTCACCGCCGGGACCCATGGCGGCTGTCTGAACCTGCTGACGGCCAAAGCGTCGCCGTTCAACGGCCTTGAGAGCCTGAAAGGGCAAACCATCGGCGTCACCGACATGGCCGGACCGGATAAAAACTTCTTCGCCATCCTGCTTAAGCGCCACGGTATCGATCCGATAAGCGACGTGCAGTGGAAAGTCTACCCGGCGGATCTGCTCAGCGTGGCGCTGGATAAGCGCGAGATCGCCGCCATCAGCGGCAGCGAGCCGTTCAGCTATCGGCTGCTGGAGACCGGCAAGTATCAGCTGATCGCCAGCAATATGACCGGGGACTATGCCAATCTGAGCTGCTGCGTGCTGGGGGTGAGCGGGAGCCTGGCGCGGGATCATAAACCGGCCGCCGCGGCGCTCACCCAGGCAATCCTTGAAGCGCACAGCTATGCCGCCGAACACCCGGAAAGCGTGGCGCAATCTTTCCTCGCCCATGCGCTCAACACCAGTGAAGCGGAGGTAAGCGGCATTCTGCACGGACAGGGGCACGGCCACCACGCGGTGGGTGAGGCGTTCGTGAAAGAGCTGACGCAGTATGCGGTCGACCTGCAGCGGGTGCAGGTGATCAAACCGGGCACCGATCCCCATCAGTTTGCGGAGAGTATCTATGCCAACGTATTCGCCTGAGCAGGCGCTGGCGCGCCCAACCGGCCGCGCGCCGCTGTGGGGAGAAGGGCTGCTGGCCGCCGCGCTGTGGCTGATGGGCGGCCTGTTCACCCTGGCCTGGCCCGATGCCGGGCGGCGCTGGCCGTTTAGCGAGGGCTGGGCGCTGGCGCAGTTCGCCTTCGGCGGCGGCTTGCTGCTGCTGGCGCTGAGCTATCGCTACTGGCGAGCGCGCGGCGCGCGCGTGCTGCATGCCGGCAAGTGGCTGGCGCTGCTGCCGGTGCTGTTCGCTGCCTGGGAAGGGCTGACCGCCAAGAGCGGCGTGCTGCCGGTGCCGTTTTTCGCGCCGCCGCAGGCGCTGATCGAGGTGCTGCACGACGACTGGCCGCGTCTGCTCGACAGCCTGCTGCACTCCCTGTGGCTGCTGGGGCTTGGGGTGCTGCTCGGCACCAGCAGCGGGTTCGTCACCGGTCTGGCCATTGGCTGGTCGCAACGGATAGGCTACTGGGTCCATCCGGTGTTACGCCTGCTGGGGCCGGTGCCGTCCACCGCGCTGCTGCCGCTGTGCCTGTTTATCTTTCCGTCAAGCTTCGGCGCCAGTGTGTTTTTGATTGCGCTGAGCACCTGGTTCCCGGTCACGGTGCTGACCTGGTCCGGGGTTATCGGCATTGACAAGGCGTGGTACGACGTGGCGCGGACGCTCGGCGCCAGCCAGCGTTTCCTGATCCTGCGGGTAGCGATCCCCGCCGCGCTGCCGAACGTCTTTGTCGGCCTGTTTATGGGGCTTGGCGCGTCGTTTTCGGTGCTGATTGTGGCTGAAATGGTCGGGGTGAAGTCGGGGATCGGCTTCTACCTCCAGTGGGCCCAGGGCTGGGCGGCCTATCCCAATATGTACGCCGCGCTGCTGGTGATGGCCTTGCTGTGCTCCGGCCTGATCAGCGGATTATTTATGCTGCGCGATAAGCTGCTGAGCTGGCAGCGGGGAGGGATGCAATGGTAACCGCGACGTCAGGTTCGCAGACGATAGCGCGCGGCGCGGCGGTATCGATAAGCCATCTTCATCACGCGTTTACGCTCGGCAAACAGGCGGTGCCGGTGCTGGAGAATATCAGCCTGCAGCTGCGGCCAGGGGAAAGCGTGGCGCTGCTGGGCCCTTCCGGCTGCGGTAAATCCACCCTGCTGCGGCTGCTGGCCGGGCTGGAAGCCCCGCAGAGCGGACAGATGCACTTCGACGGCGCGCCGCTCGGCGCTCCGGGGCCGGAGCGCATACTGGTGTTTCAGGACCCGACGCTCTATCCCTGGCTGACGGTGCGGCAGAACGTGCTGCTGGGCCCGCAGGCGCAGGGCAAAAGGGGGCTGGAAGCAAAGGCCGACGCGCTGATTGACCGCATCGGGCTGCAGGCCTTCAGCGAAGCGTGGCCGCGGCAGCTGTCAGGGGGGATGGCGCAGCGCGCCGCGCTGGCGCGCGCGCTGTTGAACGAGCCGCGCCTGCTGCTGCTCGACGAGCCGCTGGGCAAGCTTGACTCGCTGACCCGCATCAGCATGCAGCGGGAGCTGATCGCCCTCTGGCAGCAGCAGGGGTATACCAGCCTGCTGGTGACTCACGATATCGAAGAGGCGCTGCTGCTGTGCGAGCGGGTGCTGGTGATGTCGCCGCGTCCGGGGCGGATTATCGCCGAGTTCGCGCTGCCGCTGGCCTTTCCCCGCCACCGCGATAACCCGCAGCTGCTGCAGCATCGTCAGGATATATTGCGCATCCTCGGCCAGGAGGAGGACTGGTAGGGTAAACGCACTCCCCGGTGGCGGCTGCGCCTTACCGGGCCTGGGAACTCGAGAGGAAGGGGAAAGACTGCAGGCCGGTGCAAGCGCAGCGTCGCCCGGCCATGGACATCCGGAACCATGCGCCACGTTTTGCCCGGTGGCGGCTGCGCCTTACCGGGCCTGCGAACTCCACAGAAGGGGAAGGACCGTAGAACGTAGGCCGGTGCAAGCGCAGCGCCGCCCGGCAATGAGCATCCGGCGCGACGCCATGTACGGCTTAAAAATCCATCTTCACCGTGAACTGTACCTCACGCGGATCGCCAATCTGATTGCCGAGGTTATTGGTGCCGATGGAAGAGGTGTAATAGGTCTTATCAAACAGATTCTTCACATTCACCTGCAGCGTCACCGGATACTGCAGCTTCATCTTATAGGCGGCGAACACGTCCGCCACCGCATAGCCCGGTAGATAATAATCCGCGCCGTTGGTGCCGGAGCGCTTGCTGAGCGCATGGCCGCCGCCGCCCACCGTCAGGGTGTTGCTGTTGTAGACGTTATGAATGTCATAGGTCAGGAACAGCGAACCGGTGTGTTTCGGTACGTTCGGCAGCGGTTTCCCGGCGTAATCCGGATCTTCCAGCACTTTGGCGTCGGTGTAGCCGTAGCTGGCGATCACGCTGAGGTTATCGGTGATGGACCCCGCCAGATCCACTTCCACGCCCTGGGAACGCACCTTGCCCGCGGTTTTGGCCACCGTCTCATCGCCAATGCTCTCGGTGTACAGCACATTGCGCTTATGAATATCAAACAGCGCGATATTGGCGGTAATGCCCTCCAGCAGGTCGAATTTGGCGCCCACTTCGTAGGAGGTGGACTCTTCCGGCGGCAGCTCGCCGATATAGCTGGCGATCGACGACTGCGGCATAAACGACTGGGCGACGTTGGCGAACAGCGACACGTTCGGCGTCACTTTGTAGACCAGGCCGGCTTTCGGCGTCCATTTCTCATCGCGGCTGTCGGTATTGACGTTAAACGGTCGGCCTTTACCGGCGTACTGGGTGTAATACTGGTAGCGCACGCCGGCGACGGCGATCCAGTTGTCGGTCAGGTACAGCGCGTCCTGCACGTAAGCGGCATAGCTCTCCTGCTGGATCCGCTGATCGCTGTCGGACGCGGAGACGGTATTGCAGGTGTCGAGGGCGCCGTAGACCGGATGATAGATATTAAAGCCTTTCACGTTCTTGCAGCGCAGCATATCGGTGCGCAGCAGATCGTAATTCTCATAGGCGACGCCGGTCAGCAGTTCGTTATAAAAGCCGCCCACCACCACGTTGCCCTGCAGGTCGGCGCGGGTCGAGTGCATCTTCTGCGTGGAGCCATGGGTTCCATCGACCCGGCGGGTCAGGTTGCCGGTCGCCGAATCATAAGCCATTACTCGCGCCTGGTTATCGTTATAGTGATCCTGGCTGTAGCTGTAATCGAAGCGCGCGGTCCAGGCGTCGTTAAGGCGATACTCGGCGTTGAGCTGGGCGAGGTCGGAATAGCCATCGGTAATATTAAACGCTTCATCGAAGCGGGTTTTGCGATCGACGTTCACCGCATGGCCGGTATTCAGATCGAAAATAGTGCCGCGGTCAAAGGGCGCGCTGTAGTCGCGGTGCGAATAGGACGCGGTCACCGTCGCCCGGTCGCCAAACCAGGTCAGGGAAGGGGCGAAAAAGCTGCTTTTGTTTTTACCGAAATTGCGCCAGTAATCTTCATTCTGATAGTCCCCAATCAGCCGGTACGCCAGATTCGTGCCTTCGATGGGGCCGGTGACGTCGACGCTGCCGGTACCGCCGCCAAAGCTGGAGGACGTCGCGGAAACCGAACCGGAGAACTGCCGCTCCGGACGTTTGGTGATGACGTTGATCAGCCCGCCGGGGTCGAGAATACCGTACAGCGTCGAGGCGGGTCCCTTCAGGACTTCCACCCGTTCGGTGGCGGCGTTAAAGCTGCGCGGCAGAACGGTGCGCAAACCGTTGGTCATGATCGAGCCGTCGCGGTTAGCGCCGAAGCCGCGGCGGGTAAAGGCGTCCTGGGTGCCGCCGAGGGTGTTGGTTTGCACCACGTTGGCGACGTTATACAGCGCCTCGTCGAGCGAGGTGGCGTGCTGATCTTCGAGAACCCGGTCGCTGACGGTATTCACCACCTGCGGAATATCCAGCAGCGGCATCGCGGTCAGCGTCGCGGTAGAGGAGCTGAGCGGTTGATAGCCGCTGGTGGCGCTCTGCTGGGCGCCATCGGCCACCACGGTGATGGTCTCTTCCGCGTCGTTGTTACCTTTCGCCGCGTTATTTTCCGCGGCCATTAATCCCGGTGAGGCTAAAAAAAGAAGCGAAAAAAGCGCCCGCCCTTGCAACGAGGTGAAGGCGACATGGGGTTGAGTCATTATCTTTTTCTCGTGAATGAATCTGCCTTTGCGGTCAGATAAAGCCAATAAAATCATTGCCCTGAATAATAAAAACACGCGATTTAGCGTCTGAACGCGCCTTTCTACGTGTAATTGAGAATCATTCAATCATGAAGGAATGTAGTAGTAAACGTTATACAAGATAAAAAATCAGCGGCGGGGAACAGGGCGTTTTAAACACCTCCATCAGGGAATATCCTGTGGTTATCTATTTGATATTATTTTATTTTAATTCTATTGCGTTGGCGCGGCCTCGCTGTAGTCATCGTCCGCGCCTGAAGACGATGGCGACTATTGACTACTACATTCATCCCCGTCATGATCAAAAGAGAATGAGATTTATTTTGATTTGACTGCAGAATGTCCAGCCATCGCCTGGAACGCTGCGGCGCAGGAGCGAGTTATGCCACAGCGGGTGACACCTGCAGAGCAGGGGATCGTACTGGATGCCCTGTCGGCCGGCTACGGCCAGACCCTGATCGTTGACGACATCAACCTGACCATCCCCACCGGCAAAATGACGGTGCTGGCCGGGGCGAACGGCTCCGGCAAATCCACGCTGCTGTCGACCATCGCCAGGATGCTGAAACCGCTCGGCGGCTGCGTGCGTCTGGACGGGCAAGCCATTCATCAGATGCCGACGAAGGCCGTCTCGCGCCAGCTCGGCATCCTGCCGCAATCGCCGCTGACGCCGGAAGGGTTAACGGTTTTCGAACTGGTCTCGCGCGGTCGCTTCCCGTGGCAGGGGCTGATGCGTCAGTGGTCCGACGCCGATGAGCTGGCGGTGGAAGAGGCGCTGCGCTTAACGGGCACCCGCGAGTTCGCTCATCTGCCGGTGGACAGCCTCTCCGGCGGCCAGCGTCAGCGCTGCTGGATCGCCATGGCGCTGGCCCAGCAAACGGCCACCATTCTGCTGGATGAACCGACCACCTGGCTCGACCTGCGCTATCAGGTCGATATTCTCGAACTGCTCCAGACCCTGACCCGCGAGCATGGCCGTACGGTGGTGACGGTGCTCCATGACCTTAACTTTGCCGTCAACTATGCCGATCTGCTGGTATTCCTTAAACAGGGGCGCATCGCCGGGACGATTAGCGACGGTGAAGTCTGTAGCCCTGAGCTGATTAAACGCGTGTTTGACGTTGACGTGCAGATGTCGATTAACCCGCAAACCGGCAAACCGTTCTTTATGCCGTTTCGCGCCCGCCAGGCGGCGGCACAATGAGCGTGGTTAGCCTGCATCCCGCGCGGCGGCGCGCCCGTCCCCGGCTGGCGCTGCTCCTGCTTACGCTGCTGCTTATTGCCGGCTCGCTGGTGCATCTTGGCCTGGGCGCCCGCTGGATCGCCCCGCAGACGGTGCTGCAGGCGCTGCTGGAGTACAACCCGCGTAACTTCGATCAGCGGATAATCGTCGAACTGCGCCTGGTGCGGCTGGCGGCGGCGCTGCTGACCGGCGCGGCGCTCGGCGTCGCCGGGCTGCTGCTGCAGACGGTGATCCGCAACCCGCTGGGCGAGCCGCATATCCTCGGCCTTAACGCCGGCGCGTCGCTGGCGGTGGTGGCGACCTCTGCGCTGGGGCTCTCCTTCGGCGCTTTCCCCGCCGCGCGGCCGCTGACGGCCGCCTGCGGCGCGGCGCTGCTGTTCGGCGGGGTGATGGCGCTGGCCTCTGCCGGTCGCGGCGGAGCGACGCCGCTGCGCATCACGCTGTGCGGGGTAGCGCTGTCGGCGTTTGCGTCGGCGGTGACGGCGGCGATATTAATTCTCGATGAACAAACGCTGCTGGCGATGCGCACCTGGCTGGCGGGCGATCTGGCCGGGCTGAACTGGAGCACGCTGCGGACGGCGCTGGTCCCGGCGCTGATCGGCCTTGGCGTTGCGCTGTTCCTTGCCCCGCGCCTCAACGTGCTGGCGCTGGGGGATAAGGTAGCGCTGGGCCTCGGCGTGAACCTCGTCCAGACCCGGCTGCTGGGCCTGCTGGCGATTGCGCTGCTCTGCGGCGCGGCGGTGGCGGTGGCCGGGCCGATCGGCTTCGTCGGACTGGTGGTGCCGCACGTGGTGCGTCGTCTGGTGACGGAAGATATCCGCCTGGCGCTGCCCCTGGCGGCGCCGGTGGGGGCGCTGGTGCTGCTCCTGGCGGATATCGCCGCCCGGACGCTGGTCGCCCCTCAGGAGCTGGCCACCGGGGCGATGACCGCCCTGGTGGGCGCGCCGCTGTTTATCTTTATCGCCGCGAGGTTTTTTAAATGATGCGCGCCGTCCATCGGGCCGGCTTTCGGCCGCTGGTTTTCGCTTCCCGCCAGCTGCTGCTGCGCCCGGCGGCGCTTAACATTGCCGCCTTAATGCTGCTGATGCTGCTGGCGCTGGGGCTGTACAGCCTCAGTCGCGGCAGCTATCCGCTGCCCGCGTCGACGCTGGCGCGGGCCCTGCTGGCGCCGCAGGAGATTGGCGAGCAGCCGCGCTTTATTCTGTTTGATATCCGCCTGCCGCGGATCCTGATGGCGCTGCTGTGCGGGGCTATGCTGGGGCTGGCCGGCGCGGCGATGCAGAGCATCACCCGCAACGGGCTGGCCGACCCGGGGCTGATCGGCGTCAAAGAGGGGGCCAGCATCGTGGTCCTGGCGCTGGTGCTGTTTTTCCCGGCGGTAGGCCTGGTCTGGCGGCCGCTGGCGGGAATGGTCGGCGGCGTGGCGGTGGCCCTGCTGGTCCTGACGCTGGCGCGCGATTGTTCGCGACCGCGCTTTATTTTAATTGGCGTCGGCGTCTCCTGGACCCTGGCGGCGGCGGTCGGCATCTTTATGACCACCGCCGACGTTCGCGACGTGCAGACGGCGATGATCTGGCTGGCGGGCAGCCTGCAGGCCGCCACCTGGCCGCTGCTGGCGGTGGCCTTTTGCTGGGCGCTGCCCGGGGCCATCATCCTGTTCTGTACCGCCCGGGCGGCGGACGCGGCGCTGCTGGGCGACCGGACCGCCATCGGCCTTGGGGTGCGTCTGCAGCAGCTCACGCTGCTGCGCTTTTTCGCCCCGGTGCTGCTGACCTCGGCCAGTGTCTCCTGCGTCGGCAGCCTGGGCTTTGTTGGCCTGATGGCGCCGCATATGGCGCGTTTTGTGCTGCGCGGCGGCCAGGTATCGCTGCTGAGCGGAAGCGCGCTGATTGGCGCCTTGCTGGTGCTGGTGACCGATACCCTTGGCCGGCTGGCGTTTGCGCCGCTGCAGATCCCGGCGGGGATTGTTATTGCCCTGGTGGGCTGCCCGTTTTTTGTTGTCTTACTCTGGCGTCGCCGCGATGCCCTTTAACCAGGAAGGTATTATGCGTTGGTTCGTCTCATTGCTGCTGTTGCTGACGGGGGCCGTCAGCGCCGCCGACCCACAAACTCAGACTTTTACCGATGATTTAGGCCGCACGGTCACCGTCCCGCTCCATCCGCAGCGTATCGTTTCGATGCACGATCTCGACATTACCATTCCGCTGATTGAGCTCGGGGCGCCGCCCATCGCCAGCCACGGCCGGACGCGGCCGGACGGCAGCCACTATCTGCGCTCCAGCGCCCAGCTCACCGGCGTCGATTTCGACAATAGCGATATCCGCTTTATTGGCACCGCCGATATCGATCTGGAAGCGGTGGCCGCCGCCAGGCCGGATCTGATCATCACCGAGCCCAGCCGTCACGTGTCGGTGGAGCAGCTGGAGAAGATTGCCCCGACGGTGAGCATCGACCATCTGCAGGGCAGCGCCCCGGAGATTTACCGCAAGCTGGCGCAGCTGACCGGCACCCAGCCGCGGCTGGCGATCCTCGAGCGCCGCTATCAGGAGCAAATCAAGCAGCTGAAAGCGATGGTCAACCCGTCGCAATACAGCGTCTCGGTGATCCAGGCGAACAACGGCAAGGTCACGGTGCATCATTCTTACCACGCGCTGGGCCGGGTGCTGCGCGACGCCGGGTTCCGCTTTCCGCCGTTGATTGAGCGGATCCCCGACGGCCAGCGAATTGACGTCAGCGCGGAACAGCTGCCGGAGCTGGACGCCGATTTTGTCTTCGCCACCTGGCGGTCGGATACCGGCGGTAAGCCGCAGGATGAGCTGCAGGCGATGGAAGGGGTGATGCCCGGCTGGTGCGACTTTATGCGCGCCTGCCGCACCGGGCGCTATATTTTGCTGCCGCGGGAGGAGGTGATCTCCAACTCCTACGCCGCGCTCTCTCTGATGGTGGCCCAGGTGCAGTCGCATATTGCCGGCAGGCCGATCCCGGCGGTGGCCAAATGAAAAGCGCGGTGAAAAAAGAGAAGGGGCGGGTCGACCTGTTCGGCGAACGCTATCGCGCCCGGGCGCATCAGCTCTCTCCCCGCCTGCGGGCCGTGGTCAGCTATATCAACGACAACCGCGAGGTGGTGCTGGAGCAGACGGCGATGGAGATCGCCACCGCGACCCAGACCTCTGACGCCACGGTGGTGCGCGCCATCCAGGCGCTGGGCTTCGCCGGGCTGCGCGAGCTTAAGCAGACTATGGAGCGCTGGTTCGGCACCTCGGTCACCTCGGCGGAAAAGATGCGCTCGACGGTCACCGCACTCGCCAGCGACGTCAATTCCAGTATTGATTTTGTGCTTGAAGGGCACCAGCGGGTCTGCGAGGTCCTGTCGCGGGCCGACAACCGCGCGGCGGTGGCCCAGGCGGTGGCGTTGCTCAGCGACGCGCGCCAGGTGGGGATCTTCGGCATCGGCGCCTCGGGGATCCTCGCCGAGTACACCGCCCGGCTGTTCAGCCGCATTGGCCTGCCGGCTTACGTGATGAACCGCACGGGCTTTAGCCTCGCCGAACAGCTTATCGGCCTGCAGCGCGGCGATGTGCTGATCATGATGGGGCAAAAATCCCCCCATCGCGAAGGGATGACCACCCTGCGCGAGGCGAAGCGGCTGGGTATTCCGACCATCCTGCTGACCCAGGCGGTGGACTCGCGCTTCAGTCAGGAGGCGCAGGTGGTGATCGACGTCCCGCGCGGCGGGGACAGTAGCCGGATGCCGCTGCACGGCACGGTGCTGGTCTGTCTGGAGATGATTGTCCTGTCGGTGGCCTCGACCACGCCACAAAAAACGGTGAAATCCCTGAAGCGAATCAACGACCTGCACCGGGCCATCGGTAAGTCCGGCGGTAAACGGGCCAGTTGATAAGATAATTCACCAGCGGGAAGGTTTCCGGTTGCATACAAAAGTAAGTGTGTGTATTTTTATGCAAAATAAATGCATAAAAAGGATATCTCATGGTTAAGAATTTGCTCAAAGCGTGTTTCATGATGGCCGCGCTGACGGCAGCCGGACAGGCGGCTGCGGAAACCTACACCGTCGGCTCCGGCGGCACCTACCGGCCATTTGAATTTGAAAACAGCCAGAAACAGCTGGAAGGTTTTGATATCGACATCATCAAAGCCATCGCCAAAGCCGAAGGCTTTGACGTCAAACTGGTCAATACCCCATGGGAAGGTATCTTCGCCACGCTGAACACCGGCGACCGCGACATCATCATCTCCGGGATCACCATCACCGATAAACGCAAACAGATGGTCGATTTCTCCGCGCCGTACTTCCCGGCCGAGCAGTCTATCGTCGTCGCCCAGGATTCGCAGGTCGATTCCCTCGCAACCCTGAAAAACGAGAAGGTCGGGGTGGTGAACTCCAGCACCGGCGATATCGTGGTCTCTGAGGTACTGGGCAAAAACAGCACGGCGATCAAGCGCTTCGACAATACCCCGCTGATGCTCCAGGAGCTGTTCGAGGACGGCGTCAGCGCCGCGGTGGGTGACGTCGGGGTGGTGAAGTACTACATCAAGCAGCACCCGGAGAAGCAGTTCAAGCTGGTGCCGGATGCCAAATTTGAACGCCAGTATTTCGGTATCGCGGTGGCGAAAGGCAACAGCGAACTGCTGGGCAAAATCAACGCCGGTCTGCAGAAGATTGTTGCCGACGGCACTTACGCCAAAATCTATAAAACCTGGTTCGACGACAACGTGCCGACGCTGCCAGCGCAATAACCCACCTTTTTCAGTGACCACGGCTATCGCCCAGGCGATAGCCGTATTTTTTAGGGAAGGACTATGACGGGATTCCGTTGGGAGATCATCGAGGAGTACGGCCCGCTGTTTGTGGACGGCGCCCTGATGACGATTAAATGTACCATTATCTGCGTGATCCTCGGGACGCTGTGGGGGTTAACCCTCGGTCTCGGACGGATGGCGAAGGCCGAGCACGGGCCATGGAAATATATTCTCCGCTACCTGGTGCAGTTTCCGGTGCGCTTTTACGTTAGCGCCTTCCGCGGTACGCCGCTGTTCGTGCAGATCATGGTGGTGCACTTTGCGCTGGTGCCGCTGTTTATTAACCCGCGCGACGGCCTGCTGGTGACCAGCAGCCTGATGAGCGCCGACTTTGCCCGCGAGCTGCGCGCCAGCTACGGGGCGTTCCTCTCCTGCATTGTGGCGATCACCCTTAACGCTGGCGCCTATGTGTCGGAGATTTTCCGCGCCGGCATCCAGTCGATCGACAAAGGGCAGATGGAGGCCTCCCGCGCGCTGGGCATGCCGTGGTGGAAAACCATGCGCAAGGTGATCCTGCCCCAGGCGTTTCGCCGCATTCTGCCGCCGCTGGGCAACAACGCCATCGCCATAGTCAAAGACTCGTCGCTGGCCTCGGCGATAGGCCTGGCCGATCTGGCCTACGCCGCGCGCACCGTCTCCGGCGCCTACGCCACCTACTGGGAACCCTACCTGACCATCTCCCTGGTCTACTGGGTGATCACCTTCCTGCTGGCGCAGCTGGTTAACCGTCTGGAAAAGAGGTTTGGCAAAAGTGATTCACATTAATAACTTACATAAGCGCTTCGGTGACAGCCACGTGCTGCGCGGCATCAGCTGCGACATTAAACCGCAGGAAGTGGTGTGCATCATCGGCCCCTCCGGATCGGGGAAAAGTACCTTTCTGCGCTGTATGAACGCCCTCGAGACGGTCAGCGAAGGCGAGGTGGTGGTCAACGGCTTTGCCGCCCACGACCGCACTACCGACCTCAACAAGATGCGCGAAAGCGTCGGCATGGTGTTCCAGCGCTTTAACCTGTTCCCGCACATGACGGTGCTGGAAAACCTGATTATGGCGCCGATGAATCTGCGCAATATGCCGCGCCAGCAGGCGGTCGACCTGGCGGAAGCCTTGCTGGCGAAGGTGGGCTTAAGCGATAAGCGCGACGCCTGGCCCTCGAGCCTGTCCGGCGGCCAGCAGCAGCGCGTCGCGATTGCCCGCGCGCTGGCGATGAAGCCGTCGATAATGCTGTTCGATGAGCCCACCTCGGCGCTGGATCCGGAGCTGGTGGGCGACGTGCTGGAGGTGATGAAAAACCTCGCCAGCGAGGGGATGACCATGGTGATCGTGACCCACGAAATGGGCTTTGCCCGCGAAGTGGCCGACCGGGTGATCTTCATCGACCAGGGCGTGATTCAGGAAGAGGGCAAGCCGGGGCAGATCTTTAGCGCGCCGACCAACCCACGCACCGCCGCGTTCCTCAGCAAGGTGCTGTAAACCGGGCGGGCTGGCGCCAGGCCAGCCCGCTGAGTGTTGTCAGATATATTGATGATATTTTTCATCATCAGTATAAACATTGACTGAACTCATAAATCCCGCGACGACTCCTTTGTTAATCTCCGGGTATCGCTTTGGGCTTCACCAGGAATATAACGTTGGAAATCTTTTTTTAACCCACTGAAAAATAGCGACTAACTATTTTTCATACGCCAAAAATCATGGTCCGTTAATGACGGACTCGGTTTCGTATGGGTTAAAAAAGGTACGTTATGACAGTTACATGGACGGTCACGCCCGTGGGGTATCAGCACATTGCCAAACGCTGCCCCTCCTGCAATGTAAAACGCGACTTCGCCCCTTCCGGCGCCATCCGGGTGAATTCGCAAAAGAAGCTGCTGGATATCTGGAGCATCTATAAATGCACGCACTGCGATTACACCTGGAATATCGCCCTGTTTTCCAGGCTGCACGTCAGCAAGATTAACCGCGAACGGCTTCAGCGTCTGAGGCAGAACGATGCTGCCATGGTTCGCTATTATGCCGCTGACCTCGCGACGCTGAAGCGCAACGGCGCCGAGCCGTCGGGGCAACCTGATTTTCGTATTCAGGAGCATTGGTCGGTCAGGTTGATGGCTTGCCCGCAAATAATGGTGCGCGTTCGGGTCCTTCAGCCTTTTCGCGTCAGCCTGCTATCAATACTGAAAAAGCAGCTCAAGCTGAGTACGGCTGATATCCGGTGGTTGGTCGCGACAGGGCAGATCAAAGGTATTCCAGTAAAACAGCTCAAGACGAAAAAGCTGAGGGAGATGGAATGTCATTTTCAGCTGGCGGCGGAAACGCTGTATGCGCGACGCCGGATTACGTTATCACTTCGCTGTAGATAACTCGTCGGGAAGATAAGCCGTAGCGCTTTAACCGCGGTTTTTCGTTATTCTCAATGAAATCAGGACGGCGAAGTCGGCCGTCCTGAATTACTCATTACTGCCTGAAAAAGGCACTTCCGCAGCAGCCATTCAAGCTGCCGACGCATAATAAACAAACGCCAGCTTATTGCCGTCGGGATCGCGGACGTAGGCGCTGTGAAAGCCGTCGCCATACTGCGGACGGTGACCGGGCGCGCCTTCGTCACGTCCGCCGAGTTGCAGGGCGAGGGCATGCAGTTCCGCAATATGTTCGACGGAGCGGGCGTTAAGCGCCACCATCGTTCCATTGCCCACCCCGGCAGGCTGCTGATCAAAGGGGACGCCCACGCACAGCCCGCAGGTCTGGTTTCCGTTGAAGGTGCCCCATGAGGCGCCTTGTTCGTTACGGCCGGCTTTGGCGTGCCCCAGCAATGCCATTAACGGGTCATAGAACTCGATGGCGCGTGGTAGATCGTTCGTTCCCAGCATAATGTATGAAAACATAGTGTCCTCCTGTTGCGGACAAAAAGGTGACTTTCGCCCGCTTACTGCGTGAAGCGGATGGCAACAGACCCGGCGCTGCGCTCAGCCTCGCCATGGTACACCGCCTCAATATTATTCCCCTGCGGATCCAGCACAAAAGCGGCATAGTAACCAGAATGATAGTGTCGTTCGCCAGGCGCGCCGTTATCGCGGCCGCCATGGGTCAGCGCCGCATGGTAAAAAGCGTCCACCATGTCGCGATCTCTGGCCTGGAACGCCAGATGGTGGCGCCCTGTCAGTTTCCCGGCGGCCTCCGGGCTGTGGCGTGAGGCCACCACCAGTTCGTCAGCCAGCAAGTATTCATTGGCGGTGGCGATCGCCGGGATCTCCAGCGCCGACAGTACGGCGGTATAGAAGTTTTTGCTTGCCGCAAAGTCTTCGACAACCAGCAGAATATGATCGATCAATCTGCCACGATGTAAGGCATTGCTTTCCATGGAATGTCCTCCTGGCAGGGGGGCCGGCAATGGTTAACAGCAGTGAGCCAGCAAAAACAGGATGCCCTCCGGTAAGGGCCATAAAAAAGGCTGGCGCCAGGCCAGCCCGTCAGGACTACTGCGCGGACTCCGTCACTTCGTCCATGTCCTCTTCCTGCTCGCTGGCGAGCAGAGTTTTCTCGTTTTTACACAGACACTGGATCAGCAGGAACAGCCCGCCGCTGGCCACCAGGGTGGCGATCAGGCCATCGTAGCCGGTGATGCCGATCAGCATGCCGCTGACTACCGGCCCGGCGACGCTGCCGGCGGACCAGAAAAAGCCGAACAGGGCGTTAATCATAATCAGCTTCTGCCCGCTAAAGGTTTTCCCCGCCCGCACCAGCGACAGGGTATACAGCGCCCCCGCCGCGGCGCCCAGCAGCAGACAAATGGCCATCAGCTGAATGCGTGAGCCGAGCATCAGCGGCAGGGCCAGCAGCGACAGGCTGAAGACCACCGCGCAGGCCAGATGCACGCGGCGAATGCCGACCCGGTCGGCCAGCCAGCCGAGCGGGGTCTGGAACATCGCATCCCCGGTAAGCACCACGGTCACCAGCAGCACCGCCATTCCTTCATTAAGCCCCTTGTCCATGCCGTACAGCGGCAGCAGGGCGAGGATGCTGGCGTCGAAGAAGGCGAAGCAGAAGACCCCGGAGGCCAGTACCGGCAGGAAGGCGCCGAGGCTGCGCCAGCTGGCGCGCTCCCCAAGGCTTTCGCGGGTGCCGGTGGGCAGATGGCGCAGCATCAGCAGGCAGACGGCGGTGACCGCGACGATCGCCATCAGCGCCGAGGCCTGCCAGGCGGGGCCGACGGAGATCAGCAGCGGCCCGGCCAGCTGGCAGCCGGTAAAGGCCGAGGCGTAGATGCCGGTGAGGGTGGCGCGCTGGCTGCCCGCCGCGCCGCCGGTGATCCAGCTTTCGCCCAGTACGATAATGACCCCGGAGGCCAGGCCGGTCAGCAGGCGCGGCAGCAGAAGCAGCGTCATATCGGTGGTCATGCATGAGGCGATGGTCGCCAGCGCCAGCAGGATCAGACTGCCGCTCAGCAGTACGCCCATTTCAACGCGCCGGCACAGCGCAGGAGAGAGGAAAGAGGAGATCATCATACCGGCGGGCGGCAGGGCGGCCAGCAGGCCGACGTACAGCGGCGCAACCTGCTGCTGCGCCAGCTCAAGACTGATTAACGGCACCGTATAGCCGGTGATAAATCCCACGAGCGACGCGGCCATGATCATCGCCAGCGTGGGGGCAAGACGATTCTGGTCTGGGTTAAACATTTTATTTCCGATGACGGAGAGGTCAGTAGTGGATCCTTCGGCAAACTGCCGTCCTGAGTTGCATAATAATTAATCGCCTGGCCGTTGTCACCGTTGAAATCACTACCAAAAAAGGTCCGCCCGGCCGCGGCTGGCGTGTACGCCGCGCCGCCGCCGCATTTCGTGACGTTGTCAGCGTGTTAACGACAGGATATAACGGAGGGAGCGGCAGCGACCCGGCGCCGGTGAGCGACGGGGAAAAACGCAACGCATGACCCAATTATTCAGCATTACGCTATGCAGGAAAGGAGTAATACATGGCCGTATCGCCGTCACTGATCGCCGAAGCCACAGGCTGGCGACGTGAGTTTCACGCCGCGCCTGAGCTCGGATATCAGGAGCAGGAGACCTCGCGCCGCGTCGCCGAGCTGCTGGTCTCGTTTGGCCTGCAGGTTCATCGCGGGCTGGCCGGCACCGGCGTCGTGGCGACGCTGGAAAACGGCCCCGGGCCGGTTATCGGCCTGCGCGCCGATATGGACGCCCTGCCGATCACCGAGCTGGGGAGCGTCAGCTACAGTTCGCGCCGCGCCGGGGTAATGCACGCCTGCGGCCACGATGGCCACACCGCGATGCTGCTGGCGGCCGCAGCCCATCTGGCGCAGACCCGCCAGTTCAGCGGTACCGTCCACTTTGTCTTCCAGCCGGCGGAAGAGAACCTTGGCGGCGCGCGCAAAATGGTGGAAGAGGGGTTATTCGAACGCTTCCCGATGGATGCGATTTACGCGCTGCATAACTGGCCGGGGATCCCCCTCGGCGAAGTGGCGCTCAGCGATGGCGCGATGATGGCTTCCCTCGACGCCTTCGAGATCACCCTGCGCGGCAAAAGTTGCCATGCGGCGATGCCGGAGAGCGGGGCCGATCCCATCGTCGCCGCGGCGCAGCTGATTATGGCGCTGCAGACCATCCCCTCCCGTCGCCTGTCGCCACAGGATTCCGCGGTGGTCAGCATCACCCAGATAAACGGCGGCGAGGCGATCAACGTCCTGCCGGACACCGTGGTGCTGCGCGGCACCTTCCGCTGCCTGAGCAATCGCGTTCGCGCCCGCGTGCGGGAGCTTATCGAAAGCTATGTGGCCACCCAGCCTCAGGTGTCCGATGTCCGGGGCGAGATTAGCTGGTTTCCCGGGTATCCGGTGACCAAAAACCATGCGCCGCAGGCGCAGCTGCTGCGCGAGGTGGCGGTCGCCACCCTCGGCGCGGAGGCGGTGCGCTGGAACCAGGCGCCGTCGATGGCCTCTGAGGATTTTGCCTGCATGCTGGAGGTCTGTCCGGGGGCCTATTTCTGGATCGGCACCGATGGCGAAACGCCGTCGAAGCCGTTGCATAACGCCAGCTATGACTTTAACGACGCGCTGATTAGCCACGGGGTGGCGATGTGGGTGGCGCTGGTGGAGAAACAGCTGCCGGCGGCGTAACCCGCCGGCAGCGGCAGGAGGGAAGGGAGCGCGCGCGCTCCCTGAGGTCAGACGTCGGCGGCGGCTTTCAGTCGCGCCTTCATGTCGCTGTAGGCGGTCCAGGCATAGCGCTCCGCCCACTGCTGGTCGGCAATCGCTTCCACTTTCACCGCACAGTATTTGGTCTCCGGCGTTTTGGAGATTGGATCCAGGTTATCCTGGGTCAGTTCATTACAGGCGCCCACCCACCACTGATAGGTCATATAGACCGCGCCCGGGTTGATGCGATCGCTGAGGTCGGCGCGGGTGATGACCTTTCCGCGCCGGGAGCTTACCCACACCAGCTGTTTGTCGGCGATCCCCAGCCGTTGCGCATCCACGGGATTCATCTGCACCCGTCCCGGCTCGTCGGCCAGCGACTGCAGCGCGGCGCAGTTGCCGGTCATCGAGCGGCAGGAGTAGTGCCCCACCTCCCGCACTGTGCAGAGCACCAGCGGCCATTCATCATCCGGACGCTCCGCCGGCGCGCGCCAGGCGGTGGCGAACAGTTGCCCTTTACCTGATGGGGTGTCGAAGCGGTTGTCTTTATACAGCCACGGCGTGCCGGGGTGGTCGAGGGTCGGGCATGGCCACTGAACATGGCCCATATCGCCCATTTTCTCCCAGGTCACGCCGTAGAACAGCGGGCAGAGCTCGCGCATCTCGTCCCAGATCTGCTGGTTGCTCTCATAGTGCATCGGATAGCCCATTTCGCTGGCCAGCAGACTGATGATCTCCCAGTCGCGCTTCACATTCCCCGCCGGCGGGATCGCCTGTTCAAACCGCTGAAACCCGCGGTCGGCGCAGGTGAAGACGCCGCTGTGCTCGCCCCAGGAGGTGGCCGGCAGCAGGACATCGGCAATCTCCGCCGTTTTGGTCATGAAGATATCCTGCACCACCACGAAGTCCAGCGCCTCGATGCCTTTGCGCACCAGGCCGAGGTCGGCTTCGGTCTGCAGCGGATCTTCGCCCATGATGTAGTAGGCTTTGATCTCGCCCGTCAGCGCCTTATGCGGCACCTCGGTGATGCGGGTGCCGACCTGGTCATCCATCTGCGCCGGGTCGATCCCCCAGGCGGCGGCGAATTTCGCCCGCACGGCCGGGTCGGTGACCTCCTGATAGCCGGGGAACAGGTTCGGCAGCACGCCCATATCGCAGGCGCCCTGTACATTGTTTTGCCCACGGACCGGGCCCACGCCGACGTTCGCCCGTCCCAGGTTGCCGGTGAGCAGCGCCAGGCTTGCCAGGCCGCGCACCACGTCCACCGCCTGGCCAAACTGGGTGACCCCCATGCCCCACATAATGGTGGCGGAAGGGGCGGCGGCAAACATGCGCATTGCCTCGCGGATCGCCTGCGCGCTGACCCCGACAATCCCTTCCACTGCTTCCGGGGCGTAATCTTTCACCGCCTCGCGGTAGGCGTCCAGCCCTTCGGTATAGCGTTCGACATAGGCTTTGTTGTACAGCTCTTCTTCCAGCAATACATAGCCGAAGGCGTTCACCAGCGCCATGTTGCTGCCGTTGTTAAGCTGCAGATGACGGTCGGCTATGCGTGCGGTTTCAATGCGTCGCGGATCGCAGACGATGATTTTGGCGCCGTTTTCCCGGGCTTTGATCACCCGGCGGGCGACGATGGGATGGGAGTCGGCGCAGTTGTAGCCAAAGACCAACAGGCACTTCGAGTTTTCGATGTCGCTTATCGAGTTGCTCATCGCCCCGTTGCCCAGCGCCTGCTGCAGCCCGGCGACGGAAGGGCCATGGCAGACGCGGGCGCAGCAGTCGACGTTGTTGGTGTTCAGCACCGCGCGGGCGAACTTTTGCATCACATAGTTGGTTTCGTTGCCGGTGCCGCGCGAGGAGCCGGTGGTCATGATGGCGCGCGGGCCATGCTTCTCTTTGATCTCCCTGAGCTTGCTGGCGGTATAGCGAATTGCCTCCTGCCAGCTGACCGGCGTGAAAGCGCCGCCTTTCTGGTAGCGGATCATCGGTTGTTTAAGACGGGGCGTCAGGAGCTGCGTGTCGTTAAGAAAATCCCAGCCGTAATAGCCTTTCAGGCACAGCTGGTTCTGGTTGGTGACGCCGTCGGCGGCTTCCGCGCGAATGATTTTATTGTTGTCGACAACCAGTTTAAGTTTGCAACCCGCCCCGCAGTAGGGGCACACGCTCGTGATTTTTTTCATCAGTAACAGACCTGTTAACAGTGAACAGAGGATCGCTGTCGCGCCGGGCCCGACGGGCAACGATCGCGGTATCGCCTGGTGGTGATGCGGACGCAGGCCCGCTGCGCTATGCAGGTCTCGTGCCAGATTTTAATTTATTGATTTACAATGAAAAATAACAGGAGAAGGATGACGGGAGCGTGACCTCGTCACTAATGACGATGACGCAGAGCGCCGACGTCAGACGCTCTGCAGGGGATAATGCCGCTACGCGAGAGGGCGGCAGCGGGCGATATGCGACTCGCTCAGGCCGACGTCGCGCGCGGCGGCGCAGATTGCCTGCCAGCTGCCCGCATCCAGCGGGATCCCCTCGGCCAGACGCGCTTCGCGGTTGGCGGCCTCCCATTCGCCGGGGGCCAGCACCGGGGCATCGGGATCGTGCGGCGACTGTTTACACCATGCGATAAAGGCCTCCGTCTGCGCCTGGCTGTCCGGGGCATCGAACGCGTCCGGGCGCAGGATCACGGTGGTCATGCAGTTAAAGATGGCGTCGACGCTGGTCTGCAGGCTTTCCTGATGGGTGGTTTGCCCCCCGGAGAGCGCGCCGCCGAGCACTTCGCACAGTGTCGCCAGGGCATAGCCTTTGTGCTGGGCGAAGGTGAGCAGGGCGCCCAGCGGCGAGGTCTGCATCACCGCCGGGTCGGTGGTGGGCAGCCCCTGGGCGTCGATCAGGCAGCCGGGCGCCACGGCTTCTCCTTTGTGCCAGGCGACGCGGGTTTTACCAAAGGCGATGGCGCTGGTGGCGTAGTCCAGCAGCAGCGGCGGATGGCCCGCGCGGGGAAACACCACGCACAGCGGGTTAGTGCCGAAGCGGCTGTCTTTTCCGCGGAACGGGGCGACCATCGGGTCGCCGATCACGCTGACGAAGTGAATGGAGATCAGCCCGGCGGCGGCGCACTGCTCCGCCCAGTAGCCGATGCGTCCGACGTGATGCGCATTGCGCAGGGCGATAGCCGCCATGCCGTGCTGCTTCGCCTTTTCGATGCCTAACTGCATCGCTTCGTGGGCGACCACCTGGCCGAAGCCGGCGTTGCCGTCGAGGGTGACCACGGCGCCGGCGTCTTTGGTGACCGTGGCGTGGCGGTTGAGCTGCAGAAAGCCGCCGGCGTGGGATTTGACATAGCTTGGGATCATCCCGACGCCATGGGAGTCATGCCCGGCCAGGTTGGCGGCGATCAGATGGTCGGCGACCAGCGTCGCTTCTTCTGAGCGGCTGCCGAGATGGGTAAACAGTGAGACGACAAACTGATGCAGATCCGTCGCCAGAAAGCGGTGTCCTGTTGGCACTGATTCTCTCCTGTAGTCTGTTGTTATTTTATTATGTTTGCCGTTTTATGCTGCGCCGCCCGGCGCAGAAGGTCAAGGGCGGACTCTCCCGGCGACAGGCCACTGCGCCAGCGCCTGGGTTATACGACAGACGATAAAAAACCGGTCCGGGATCGCGTTTTAATTAACGTCATAAACACCACATTTTTAAATTCTGCCACTGTCACAAAAGCCAGAAAAAAGCCAGCCCCGGCGTTGCAAGGGGAGCTGATACCACTATATGTTAAATTTGTGTTTATTAATTGATGATTAAAGGTTGGTATCATGTATAAGAAAATAAGTGGTTTAGTGGTTTCACTGACGGCCGTTTTCGCCTGTGCCGCCTGGGCGGAGGTGCCTGCGGGCTATCCGGCGGATTATCAAAAAACGGTTGATGCCGCCGTCAAAGAGGGCAAGGTGGTGATCTATTCCACAACCGATACCAAAGCGGCCGGGCCGTTAATTAAAGGATTTGAAGCGCAATATCCGGGCGTAAAAGTCGAATATAACGACATGAACAGCACCGAGCTGTATAACCGCTATATCAGCGAGCAGGCCGCCGGGGGCGGCAGCGGGGACGTGGTGTGGAGCTCATCGATGGATACCGCGCTGAAATTAGCCACCGAGTACGCGGAACAATATGCCTCGCCGGAGGTGAAGCAATTACCCGACTGGGCGGTGTGGCAGCAGAAAGCCTATGGCACCACCTACGAGCCGGTGGTATTTATCTATAACAAACGGCTGATCCCGCAGAATGAGGTCCCGGACTCGCACACCGCGCTGGCCAAATTGATCGCCAGCCAGGCCGATAAATTTAAAGGCAAAGTCACCACCTACGATATCGAAAAATCGGGCCTCGGCTTTATGCTGGCGGTCCAGGACAGCCAGGCCGACGCGAACTATTTTACCGACCTGGCGAATATCGCCAAAGGCGGCCTGACGGTGCAGTCTTCCACCGGCACGATGATGGAGCGCGTCTCCTCTGGCGAAAACCTGATCGGCTATAACATTCTTGGCTCCTATGCCGAAGCGCGGGCGAAAAACGATCCCTCTTTAGGCATCGCCTATCCGAAAGATTACGTGCTGGTGCTCTCCCGCGTCTCGTTTATTAGCCAGGAGAGCGAACATCCCAATGCGGCGAAATTGTGGCTGGATTATGTCCTGTCGGAAAAAGGCCAACAGATCCTCGCCAGCCAGGCGGATATTCCCTCTCTTCGTCGCGATATTGAAGGCAAAAATGATATCGACGGCATGACCACGCTGCTGGGCAAAGCGTTAAAACCGATCCCGGTCAACGAAACGCTGCTGGATTATTTACAGCCGCAAAAACGTCTGCAGTTTATTAAACAATGGCGCAGCGCCGCCGCGAAATAATCCTCCCCCGGGGCATCGCCGATGCCCCTTATTCACACCCGGCGGGTTTATTCACCTGACCAAAGGGATGAACCATGAATGTATTACGCAGAAAGTGGCAGGGGCTGCCGCGCGGCGTGGTGGTGTGCATCACGGCGCTGGTGATTTACGTCCCGCTGTTATTTATTGTGGTGCAGAGTTTTCTCTCCGCGCCGTTCTTTTCCCGCTCCAAATCCTGGAGTCTGGAAGCCTTCGCCTTTATTTTTACCGACCCGGATTTTTATCTGGCGTTAAGGTCAGGGTTTATTCTGGCCTTTGGCCTGGTGATTATCGCCATTCCGCTGGGCGGTATTTTGGCCTTTCTGATGGTACGCACCGATTTACCCGGCCGGCGGTTCATTGAGCCGCTGATCCTGGTGCCGATCTTCGTCTCGCCGATGGTGCTGGGCTTTGGCTACGTGGTGGCCGCCGGGCCGGTAGGCTTCTTTTCCCAGTGGGCGCAGCAGCTGATCGGCTTTGTGCCGTGGAATATCTACTCGATGTTCAGCATTGTGGTCATCGCCGGCTTAACCCACGTGCCGCACGCCTATCTCTACATCTCCTCAGCGCTGCGCAGCGTCGGCTCGGACGTGGAAGAGGCGGCGCGCACCGTCGGCGCCACGCCGCTGCAGGTGATGACTTCGGTGAGTCTGCCCATGGTGCGGCCCTCCATTCTTTACGCCTGCGTGCTGCTCTTTTTCCTTGGTCTGGAAGTCTTCGGTCTGATGCTGGTGCTGGGCGACCCCGAGGGCAACATGGTGCTGGCGACCTATCTCTACAAGCTGACCAATAAGCTTGGCACCCCCTCCTACCATTTGATGGCGGCGGTGGCGGTGGTGCTGATCTGCATCACCATCCCGCTGGTCATGCTCCAGCGTCGGCTGATGCGCACGGCCAACCGCTTTGTCACCATGAAGGGCAAGGCGTCGCAGGCGCGGGCGCTGCCGCTGGGCAAATGGCGCTGGGTGGCCGGGGCGGTGGTGGTGGCCTGGCTGACGGTGACCATCGGCGTGCCGCTGCTCGGCGTGGCGCTGCGCGCCTTTATCTCCAACTGGGGCGTCGGCGTGTCGCTGTGGGATGAGCTGTCGCTGACGACGTTCCACAATATCTGGCAGCAGCCCAACCTGCTGCGGGCGATCGTCAACTCGATGGCTATCGGCATCGTCGGCGGCGCGCTGGCGGTGATCTGCTATCTGTTTGTCGGCATCGCCATGCACCGCAAAGCGGACAACGTCACCCGCTTTCTTGATTACAGCGTGCTGGTCCCGCGCGCGGTGCCGGGGCTGCTGGCCGGTCTGGCCTTCCTGTGGGTGTTCCTGTTTGTGCCGATGTGGCTCGATCAGTCGCTGAAGCATGGCTGGCTCTCGGCGCTGCCGGTGGCGGACTGGCTGCGGGAGCACCTTATCGTGCAGCTGCGCGCGCTGCGCAATACCATCTTCAGCGTCTGGCTGGCCTACACCGTGGTATGGATGGCCTATGGCCTGCGGCTCATCTCCTCGACGCTGCTGCAGGTGGGCCCGGAGCTGGAGGAGGCGGCGCGCAGCACCGGCGCCTCGCGGGGGCAGATCACCCGCCACGTCACCGTCCCGCTGTCGCGCTATGGGCTGATTGGCTCCTGGCTGCTGATGTTTCTGATCTTTGAGCGCGAATATTCCACCGGCGTCTATCTGCTGTCGCCGGGTACCGAAACCATCGGCTCGATGCTGGTGTCGCTGTGGGCGGCGGGGGCCATCGATATCGTCGCGGCGCTCTCCTTTATCAATATTCTGCTGGTGGTGATTGGCCTTGGCATCGCCCTGCGCTTTGGAGTGAAATTACATGATTGAGTTATCGGTTGAAAATCTGCATCTCACCTATGGCGACAACCCGGTGCTGAAAGGCGTGTCGATGACGCTCGGCCGGGGAGAGGTGGTGTCGCTGCTGGGGCCTTCGGGAAGCGGCAAAACCACGCTGCTGCGGGCGGTGGCCGGGCTGGAAAAACCGACGAGCGGACGGATCGCCATCGGCAACCGCACGGTGTACGACGGCACGCCGCGCAGCGAAATCCCGGCCGAAGAGCGTAACCTCGGGCTGGTGTTCCAGTCCTATGCCCTGTGGCCGCACAAAACGGTGTTCGACAACGTGGCCTATCCGCTGAAGCTGCGTAAAGTCGCCGCCGGGGAGATAAAAGAGCGGGTGCAGCGCGTGCTGGATCAGCTGGGGCTGGGGCATCTTGGCAACCGCCATCCGCACCAGCTCTCCGGCGGCCAACAGCAGCGGGTGGCCATTGGCCGGGCGCTGGTCTACAACCCGCCGGTGATCCTGCTGGATGAGCCGCTCTCTAACCTCGACGCCAAGCTGCGCGAGGAGGCGCGGGTGTTTCTGCGCGAGCTGATCATCAAGCTGGGCCTCTCGGCGCTGATGGTCACTCACGATCAAAATGAAGCGATGGCGATCTCCGATCGTATTCTGCTGCTGAACAATGGCGTCATCGAGCAGCAGGGGACGCCGCAGGAGATGTACGGCAGCCCGGCGACGCTGTTCGCCGCCGAGTTTATGGGCAGCAATAACCGCCTGCACGGCAAGGTGATGGCGCTGGAGAACGGCAGGGCGCGCATCGAAGGCGCCAGCTGGAGCCTGTGGGGGCGAGCGGGCGAGGGGGTCAGCGTAGGCGAGCCGGCGACGGCGGTGATCCGCGTCGAGCGCCTGCGTCTTGACGGCGCGGCGCAGGATAACAGTCTCCAGTTACCGCTGCTGACCAGCATGTACCTCGGCGACCGCTGGGAGTACCTGTTCCGCACCGAGGGCGACGACTTTCCGCTACGCGCCTACGGAACCGCGCTGCGCGATGCTGAACACTGCCATCTGACGCTTCCGGCGGAGGATGTGTGGATTTTTCCGCAGCGGTAACCGTTTGTTAAGACGCCAGATGGCACACGGCTTCAATATTGTGCCCGTCTGGCGCAATCACAAAGGCGGCGTAGTACCCGGCGTGGTAGTTGGGCCGTAACCCCGGCGCGCCGTTGTCCTTTCCTCCGGCGGCCAGCGCTGCCTGCCAGAAAGCGTCTACCTGCTCGCGGCTGTCGGCGCGAAAGGCGATATGCAGCGGCGCCGGTTTGTCCGCACTTTGATAGAGACACAAAGAGACATCGCCGCTGCCGGCCAGCTCTGCGCCGTAGGTCGGCTCGCCTTCATCGACCAGCGTTACGCCAAGCGGGGCCAGAGCCTGTAAAAAGAACGCTTTGCTGGCGGCATAGTCGCTGACGCCGAATTTCACATGATCGAACATCTCTTCTCTTCTCCTGTGGACGGGGTATCGCCAGCCGAACGCGTTAGCCGGGAAATAGATGCAAAATAGTTAACAACGGGTAGTAACTTTTTTAACAGCTCAAAATGTTTAATTATTCCTAATACGAGTATTTACAGACGTTTAATCTGCCATGTACCATAAACAAAAAATAACATTTGTGATACAAGTCACTCTTTTTTGGCGCATGGGTAAGCTCAGCGCGGTGTGAACGCCGCCGGTTTACCGCCTCAAGGTTATGGCAGCACCCTTCTCACGATGACATTCCGGTGAATTTCTCTCCGATTTCCCGCGTTTCGTTGAGAATCGTCTACTATCCAAACGATAACCCTATAAATGATATCGCCTCTGGCGATGTTTTATCCGACTTGCCGGTCCGGGCCAGACGCTAAGCGGTTTAAAAGCGCAATGGTATCGGTTCCAGCACGACATTCACTGGTTTTGTCAGCGACAAAAACAGTAATTTTCAATGACAGGAATGTGATGATGTCGAGCGAGAAAACTAACAATTCCAGGCGTGATTTCCTGGTGAAATCGATGGCGCTGATCCCGACGGTGGTGATCGGCGGCGCGGGAGCAGGGGCCATTGGCGTGGCCACCAGCGCGACCGCGCAGGCGGCCCCCGCTTCAGAGCCAGCCTCCGGGAACACGGCGGCGGCCAGCGACTGGAAGCCGCAGTTCTTCAACGATCGTGAGTGGGCGTTTATCAACGCCGCTGTCGCTCGCTTAATCCCGGCGGATGAACTTGGCCCCGGCGCTAAAGAGGCCGGCGTGCCGGAGTTTATCGACCGCCAGCTCAATACCCCTTACGCCACCGGCTCCATCTGGTATATGCAGGGGCCCTTCAACCCCGACGTGCCGAAAGAGATGGGCTATCAGCTGCCGCTGGTGCCCAAACAGATCTATAACCTCGGGATCGCCGATGCCGAGGCCTGGTGTCAGGACAAGTATCACAAGACCTTTGCTGAACTGAGCAGCGAGCAGCAGGACGAGGCGCTCGGCCTGTGGGAATCGGGCAAAGCCGAGTTCAAACAGCTACCGGCTTCGCTGTTCTTCACCTATCTGCTGCAGAACACCCGCGAAGGCTTCTTCAGCGACCCGATCCATGGCGGTAACAAAGGCATGGTTGGCTGGACGCTGATTAATTTTCCCGGCGCGCGCGCCGACTTTATGGATTGGGTTGAACGGGGCGAACGCTACCCCTTCCCGCCGGTATCAATTAATGGGGAGAGGGCGTAATCATGGCCACCGTATTGAAAAAAACCGATGTCGCGATCGTCGGCTTCGGCTGGGTTGGGGCGATCATGGCCAAAGAGCTGACCGAAGCCGGGCTCAACGTCGTGGCGCTGGAGCGCGGCCCGATGCGCGACACCTGGCCGGACGGCGCCTATCCGCAGGTGATTGATGAGCTGACCTACAACATCCGCCGCAAGCTGTTCCAGGATCTGTCGAAAAGCACCGTCACCATCCGGCATAACACCAGCCAGCAGGCGGTGCCGTATCGCCAGCTCGCGGCTTTCCTGCCGGGTACCGGCGTGGGCGGCGCCGGGCTGCACTGGTCCGGCGTCCATTTCCGCGTCGATCCCATCGAACTGCGGATGCGCAGCCACTATGAAGAGCGCTACGGCAAAAACTTCATTCCCCAGGATATGATCATCCAGGATTTCGGCGTCACTTACGACGAGCTGGAACCGTTCTTCGATAAAGCGGAGAAAGTGTTCGGCACCTCCGGGACCGCCTGGTCGATCAAAGGCAAGGTCGTCGGTAAAGGCCGCGGCGGCAACGCCTTCGCCCCGGACCGTTCAGATGACTTCCCGCTGCCGGCGCAGAAAAACACCTGGTCAGCGCAGCTGTTTGAAAAAGCGGCGCTCGAGGTGGGCTACCATCCCTACAACCTACCGTCGGCCAACACTTCCGACTCCTATACCAACCCGTACGGCGCGCAGATGGGCCCGTGCAACTTCTGCGGTTTCTGCAGCGGCTACGCCTGCTACATGTACTCCAAAGCCTCGCCGAACGTGAACATTCTGCCGGCGCTGCGCCAGGAAAAACGCTTTGAGCTGCGGACCAACGCCAACGTGCTGAAGGTCAACCTGACCGACGACAAATCCCGTGCTACAGGCGTGACCTACGTCGACGGCCAGGGACGCGAAATGGAGCAGCCGGCGGACCTGGTGATCATCGGCGCCTTCCAGTTCCATAACGTGCACCTGATGCTGCTCTCCGGGATCGGCAAACCCTACAATCCGGAGACCGGCGAAGGGGTGGTGGGGCGTAACTTCGCCTACCAGAACATGACCACCATTAAGGCCATTTTCGACAAAGACACCTACACCAACCCGTTTATCGGCGCGGGCGGCAACGGCGTCGGTGTCGACGACTTCAACGCCGACAACTTCGACCACGGCGCGGCGGGCTTTGTCGGCGGTTCGCCGTTCTGGGTCAACCAGGCCGGGACCAAGCCCATCTCCGGTTTCCCGGTACCGCCGGGCACCCCGGCGTGGGGCAGCAAATGGAAAGCGGCGGTGGCCGATACCTACACCCATCACCTGTCGATGGATGCTCACGGCGCGCACCAGTCCTATCGGCAGAACTACCTCGATCTTGATCCGAACTACAAAAACGTCTTTGGCCAGCCGCTGCTGCGCATGACCTTTGACTGGCAGGAAAACGACATCAAGATGGCGCAGTTTATGTTCGATAAGATGGCGCCGATCGCCAAAGCGATGAAGCCGAAATATATCCTCGGCAGCCCGAAAAACGCCAACAGCCACTTTGATACCACCACCTACCAGACCACCCATATGAACGGCGGGGCGGTGATGGGGGAGGATCCGAAAACCAGCGCCGTTAACCGTTATCTGCAAAGCTGGGACGTGCATAACGTCTTCGTCATCGGCGCCTCCGCTTTCCCGCAGGGGCTGGGCTATAACCCAACCGGCACGGTGGCCGCGCTGGCGTACTGGTCAGCGAAGGCGATCCGCGAGCAGTATCTGAAAAATCCGGGTCCCCTGGTGCAGGCATAAAGGAAGGCAGATGATGAAAATGCAATGGTTATCGGCCCTGGTGCTTGGGGCATTGAGCTGCGCGGCCTTCGCCGAAGAGGCGCCTGCGGACAGCAATCTGATTAAGCAAGGGGAGTATCTGGCGCGGGCGGGGGACTGTGTCGCCTGCCACACCAACGGCAAAGCGGGCAAACCTTTCGCCGGCGGTCTGCCGATGGAGACGCCGATCGGCACCATCTACTCCACCAATATCACGCCGGATAAAGAACACGGCATCGGCGGGTACACCTTCGAAGAGTTCGACGACGCGGTGCGCAAGGGTGTGCGGAAAGACGGTTCCACGCTCTATCCGGCAATGCCGTATCCCTCATTCGCGCGGATCAGTGAAGCGGACATGCGCGCCATGTACGCCTACTTTATGCACGGCGTGGAGCCGGTGAATGTCGCCAACAAGGACACCGACATCCCGTGGCCGCTGTCGATGCGCTGGCCGCTGGCGTTCTGGCGCGGCATCTTCGCCCCGACGCCGAGCGACTTTGTCGCCAACCCGCAGGTTGACCCGGTGCTGGAGCGCGGTCGCTATCTGGTGGAAGGCCTGGGCCACTGCGGCGCCTGTCATACCCCGCGTAGCCTGACGATGCAGGAAAAAGCGCTCAGCGAGAGCGAAGGCGATGATTACCTGGCGGGCAGCAATGCGCCGATTGACGGCTGGGTCGCCTCCAGCCTGCGCGGCGAAAACCGCGACGGTCTGGGGACCTGGAGCGAAGCCGAGCTGGCTGAGTTCCTGAAAACCGGACGTAACGATAAATCGGTGGTCTTCGGCGGCATGAGCGATGTGGTGGAGCACAGTCTGCAGTATCTCTCTGATGACGACATCACCGCCATCGCCCGCTATCTGAAGTCGCTCCCGCCGCGCGGCGGCAAACAGACCCCAGCCCCGGTGGAAGACAGCGTGGCGAAAGATCTGTGGAAGGGTAACGACAGCAAAACCGGCGCCGCGCTGTATGTCGATAACTGCGCCGCCTGCCACCGCACCGACGGCGCGGGCTACCAGCGCGCCTTCCCGTCGCTGAAGGGCAACCCGGTGGTGCAGACCGAAGATGCCACTTCGCTGATCCACATCGTTCTGACCGGGAGCACCACGCCGGCGGTGAAAGATGCGGTCTCCAACCTGACCATGCCATCGTTCGGCTGGCGTCTGGACGACCAGCAGGTGGCGGATGTGGTCAACTTCATCCGCACCAGCTGGGGCAACAACGCGCCGGCGGTCAGCGCCAGCGATGTGGCGAAGGTGCGTAAGGAGACCGCGGCGCACGATGAGAAGGCGTTAGGCAACGCCGATATCTCGAAGCTGCCGGGGGCCGGACAGTAACCGTCAGGGTTGCGTCGCCCGCGCGGCGCAACCCATACTTAGCCAGGACGTAAAATACTGTCTGAATCAAGGAGTTTGCCTTCATGCTGCATGCAGAGCGACTGACCTGCATCGTTGACGATCGACCGCTGTTTGCGGAGCTGACGCTATCCCTTGCTGCCGGCGAGCTGCTGCAGGTCGCCGGTGATAACGGCGCGGGGAAAACCTCGCTGCTGCGGATCCTTTGCGGCCTGGCGCGCCCGGAAAGCGGGGTGGTGAGCTGGCAGGGCCAGCCGCTGGCCCAGGTGCGGGAGTCATTTCACCGGCAGCTGCTGTGGCTGGGCCATAAGCCCGGCGTCAACGCGGCGCTGACCGCCGATGAAAACCTGCGTTTCTTCTTTCCGGCCAGCCGCCTTCAGCAGCGGGAAAGCGCCCTCGCCGCCGTCGGCCTGGCGGGCTATGAAGATCTCCCCTTAAGCCAGCTCTCCGCCGGGCAGCAGCGCCGGGTGGCGCTGACCCGCCTGTGGTTAACCGACGCGCCGCTGTGGATCCTCGATGAGCCGTTCACCGCCCTCGACGCCACGGCGATAGAAACCCTGACCCGTCGCCTGGAGCAGCACGCCCGGCAGGGGGGAAGCGCGATCCTCACCACCCATCAGCCGCTGCGGCCGCTGGGCTGCCCGTTGCGCACCCTGCGCCTCGGCGACGACGGCGGGAGGCGGCAATGATGAGAGCGCTGTTGGCCCGGGAACTGCGCCTGGCGTGGCGCAGCGGGGCAGAGATCCTCAATCCGCTATGGTTCTTTCTGATCGTCATCACCCTGTTTCCGTTCGGCGTTGGCGCCGCGCCGCAGCTGCTGGCGCAGATTGCGCCGGGCGTGGTGTGGGTCGCCGCGCTGCTGGCGGCGCTGCTGGTGATGGAGCGGTTATTTCGCGACGACTGGCAGGACGGTTCTCTGGAGCAGCTGATGCTTCTGCCGACGCCGCTGGTGGCGGTGGTGCTGGTGAAGGTGGTCGCCCACTGGATGATGAGCGGCCTGCCGCTGCTGATCGTCTCGCCGCTGGCGGCGCTGCTGCTGGGGATGAATCTGCACGACGCCGGCGTGCTGGCGCTGACCTTGCTGCTTGGCACGCCGACGCTCAGTTTTCTTGGCGCGGTGGGGGTTGGCCTGACCGTCGGCCTGAAGCGCGGCGGCGTCCTGCTGAGCCTGCTGGTGCTGCCGCTGGCGGTGCCGCTGCTGATTTTCGCCACCGCGGCCTGCCAGGCGGCTGCCGCCGGGCTTCCGGTCGGCGGCTATCTGGCGATGCTGGCGGCGTTCTTAACCGCCAGCGCCACCCTGTGCCCGTTCGCCACCGCCGCCGCGCTGCGGCTGACCGTGCAATAATTCGCTGCGCCTGCGGGCGCGGCCATCATAACCGTGTGAGTAAGCGTCTATGTGGAAAGCGTTACATCAACTGGCGATCCCCGAGCGGCTGTACCGCCTGTGCGGGTGCTGGATCCCCTGGCTGGCGGCGTTGAGCGCGCTGTTGCTGGTCATCGGCCTGGGGTGGGGCTTTGGCTTCGCCCCGGCGGACTATCAGCAGGGGGAAAGCTACCGGATCATGTATCTTCACGTCCCGGCGGCGATGTGGTCGATGGGGCTGTACCTGGCGATGGCCGTCGCGGCCTTCGTCGGGGTGGTCTGGCAGATCAAAATGGCCGACCTGGCGATCGCCGCCCTGGCGCCGGTAGGGGCGGTCTGCACCCTGGTGGCGCTGGTCAGCGGCGCGGCGTGGGGCAAGCCGATGTGGGGGACCTGGTGGATCTGGGACGCCCGCCTGACCTCGGAGCTGGTGCTGCTGTTTCTGTATGCCGGGGTCATCGCCCTGTGGCACGCCTTTGACGACCGGCGGCTGGCCGGGCGCGCGACGGGGATCCTCGTCCTGGTCGGGGTGGTCAATCTGCCCATCATTCATTACTCGGTTTACTGGTGGAACACCCTGCACCAGGGCTCGACCAACCTGCAGCAAACCATCGACCCGAGCATGCGTCTGCCGCTGCGGATCTGCATTTTTGCTTTCCTCGCGCTGTCGGTCACCCTGACCCTGATGCGCCTGCGTAACCTGATCCTCCAGCTGGAACGTCGTCGACTGTGGGTGGTGGCGCTGGCTAACAAAGGAGCCGCCCGATGAGCCCCGCTTTTTCTTCGTTCGCCGCCTTCCTGAATATGGGCGGCTATGCCCTGTACGTCTGGCTGGCGGTGGCCGTGGCCATCGCCGCCTTTGGCCTGCTGACGGTTCATACCCTGTGGGCGCGGCGGGCGCTATTCCATGAGGTGCGACGCCAGCAGGCGCGCGAGCGGCGGATCGCGGCCGCTCGCGAACATGACAAGGAGGCCGCGGATGCAAGCGCGTCGTAAAACCCGGCTGTATATCGTGCTGGCGGTGCTCGCCGGCCTTGGGCTGACCGTCAGCCTGACGCTGTACGCCCTGAGCAGCAATATCGATCTGTTCTACACCCCGGGAGAAATTATCTACGGTAAAACGGAAACCCGGGCGCTGCCCCATACCGGGCAGCGCCTGCGGGTGGGAGGCTACGTTCAGCCCGGCTCCCTGCAGCGCGACCCGCAAACCCTCGACGTGCGCTTTAAGCTGTATGACGCCCGCGGGGTCGTGGACGTCAGCTATAAGGGCATTTTGCCGGACCTGTTCCGTGAAGGACAGGGCGTGGTGGCCCAGGGCGTTCTGGACGGCGAGCGGCATATCACCGCTCAGCAGGTGCTGGCCAAGCATGATGAAAATTACACCCCGCCGGAGGTGAAAAACGCCATGACGCCGGCGAAAGCGGAGGCGCAGCCATGATGCCGGAGCTGGGCAACTTTTTATTGTGTCTGGCGGCGGGGCTGGCGCTGCTCCTGAGCGTCTATCCCCTGTGGGGCGCGGCGCGGCAGGACCGGCGGCTGATGGCCCTGGCCCGGCCGCTGGCCTGCGGGCTGTTCGCCTGTATCGGCGGCGCCTTCCTGCTGCTGGTGCACGCCTTCGTGGTCAACGATTTTACCGTCCGCTACGTGGCGGAAAACTCCAATAGCGCGCTGCCGGTGTGGTATCGGGTGGCGGCGACCTGGGGGGCGCACGAGGGCTCGCTGCTGCTGTGGGTCCTGCTGCTCAGCGTCTGGACCTTCGCCGTCGCCCTCTTCAGCCGCCGGATGCCGCTCGACGCCGTCGCCCGGGTGCTGGCGGTGATGGGGATGATCGCCTTTGGGTTCCTGCTGTTCATCCTCTTTACCTCCAACCCGTTCAGCCGCGGCCTGCCGCAGTACCCCATTGACGGCCGCGACCTTAATCCGCTGCTGCAGGATATCGGCATGATTTTTCATCCGCCGATCCTCTATATGGGGTACGTCGGCTTCTCGGTGGCTTTCGCCTTCGCCATCGCCTCGCTGCTGGCGGGGCGGCTGGACACCGCGTGGGCGCGCTGGTCGCGTCCCTGGACCCAGGCGGCGTGGATGTTCCTCACTCTCGGCATCGTGCTGGGCTCGGCGTGGGCCTATTACGAACTGGGCTGGGGCGGCTGGTGGTTCTGGGACCCGGTGGAAAACGCCTCGTTTATGCCGTGGCTGGTAGGGACCGCGCTGCTGCACTCCCTGGCGGTGACCGAGAAGCGCGGCAGCTTCCGCGCCTGGACGGTGCTGCTGGCCATCGCCGCCTTCTCCCTGTGCCTGCTGGGCACCTTCCTGGTGCGCTCCGGGGTGCTGGTCTCGGTGCATGCCTTCGCCTCGGATCCGTCGCGCGGGCTGTTCATTCTGGCGCTGCTGATTGTCGCCATCGGCGGGTCGCTGCTGCTGTACGCCCTGAAGGGCGGCCGGGTGCGCGCGCGGGTGGAACATACCCTGTGGTCGCGCGAGTCGTTCCTGCTGGGCAACAATATTTTGCTGATGGCCGCGATGCTGGTGGTGCTCCTCGGAACGCTGCTGCCGCTGGTGCATAAAGAGCTGGGCCTCGGCAGCATCTCCATCGGCGAGCCGTTCTTTAACACCATGTTCACCGCCCTGATGGCGCCGTTTGCGCTGCTGCTGGGGCTGGGACCGCTGATCCGCTGGCGGCGCGATGACGTCGCCAGGCAGATTAAGCGCCTGGTGATCGCCCTGGTGGTGACGTTGTCACTTTCTCTGGCGCTGCCGTGGCTGCTGCAGGATCGTATCACCGCGATGGCGGTCATTGGTCTGATGATGGCCCTCTGGGTGCTACTCTTCGCCCTGATGGAGGTTCACGAACGGGCCACCCATCGCCACGGCTTCTGGCGCGGCCTGCGGACGCTGACCCGCAGCCAGTGGGGGATGGTGCTCGGTCACGTCGGCGTGGCGGTGACCGTTATCGGCATCACCTTTAGCCAGAACTACAGCGTGGAGCGCGATGTACGGATGCGCCCCGGCGACAGCATCGATATCCACCGCTATCACTTTGTGTTTAACGGCGTGCGCAATATCGTCGGCCCCAACTGGACCGGCGGGGAAGGCATTATTGCCGTGACCCGCAACGGCCGCCCGGAAGCGACGCTGTATGCCGAGAAGCGCTTTTACACCGCCAGCCGGATGATGATGACCGAGGCGGCGATCAGCGGCGGGCTGACCCGCGATCTGTACGCCGCGCTGGGGGAAGAACTGAGCGACGGCAGCTGGGCGGTGCGTCTGTACTACAAACCGTTCGTTCGCTGGATCTGGTACGGCGGGGTGCTGATGGCCCTCGGCGGCCTGTGCTGCATGCTCGACCCGCGCTACCGGATGCGTAAGAAACTGCAGGAGGCCTCATGAACCGGAAGCTGCTGTTTATCCCGCTGGTGCTGTTTCTGGCGCTGGCCGCCGCGCTGTTCTGGCAGCTGATGCGTAACGCCGATGGCGACGACCCGACGACCCTCGAGTCGGCGCTGATTGGCAAACCGCTGCCGGAATTTCGCCTTGAAGCGCTGGATACCCCCGGTCAGACGCTGGACCGACGGACGCTGATTGACGGCAAGCCGCTGCTGCTTAACGTCTGGGCCACCTGGTGCCCAACCTGTCGCGCCGAGCATCAGTTTCTCAACGGCCTGGCGCAGCAGGGCGTGCGGGTGGTGGGGATGAACTACAAAGACGATCGGCAGAAGGCGATCAGCTGGCTGCAGCGCCTGGGTAATCCGTACAGGCTGAGCCTGTACGACGGCAACGGCATGCTCGGCCTGGATCTGGGGGTTTATGGCGCGCCGGAGACGTTTCTCATCGACGGTCAGGGCATCATCCGCTGGCGGCACGCCGGCGACCTGAACGACCGGGTGTGGCGCGAGGAGCTCCAGCCGCTGTGGAATCAATACAACCGGGGGGCGGGCTGATGAGAGGTGTCATAGGCATCCTGCTGGCGCTGATGCTGACCGGCCAGGCGTGGGCCGCCATCGATACCTGGCAGTTTAAAGACGAAGCCCAGGAGCAGGCGTTCCGCGAGATCACCTCCCGGCTGCGCTGCCCGAAATGCCAGAACAACAGCATCGCCGACTCGAACGCGATGATTGCCGCCGATATGCGGCAGAAGGTGTACGAGCTGATGCAGCAGGGGAAAACGAAAGGGCAGATCGTTGACTATATGGTGGCCCGCTACGGCAATTTTGTCAGCTACGAGCCGCCGCTGACCGCGGGAACGGCGCTGCTGTGGCTGGGGCCGGGGCTGTTCATCCTGGCGGGCGCGGGGGTGATTATCGCCCGCGCGCGTCGTCGCGACATTCCTGACGCGGCGCTCAGCGCCGAAGAGCGCCAGCGGCTGGCGGCATTATTGAAAGAAGGAAAAGAACGATGAGCCTGTTGGTGGTTATCGCCGGGCTGCTGCTGGCTGGCGCGCTGGGGCTGCTGTACTTCCCGTGGTCGGGCAAAGGGGCGGTGGACCGCGATACCCTCAACCGCGCCCTGTATCAGTCGCGCCTGCAGGAGCTGGCGCAGGAGCGCGGCGAGGACAACCCGGCGCTGGTCGTCGAGCTGCAGCGCACGCTGCTGACGGATATCCCGCCCCAGGCACAGCCTGGCGAACGGCCGCTAAGCCGCTGGGCGCTGCTTCCGGGCGCGCTGCTGCTGGTGGTCCTGAGCCTGGGCCTGTATCTGAAAACCAGCGATATTGGCCAGGTGCTGCTCTGGCAGCAGGCGGAGCGGCATTATCCTGCGCTGCTGCAGCAGGTTAAGGACCCGACCGCGCCGCCTCTGCGTATGGATGAACTGGCGGAGCTGCGGCTTGGCCTGCGCAGCCATCTGCAGAATACTCCGCACGACCTCGCCGGCTGGCAGCTGCTTGGGCGGCTGGGGCTGTTGTTGAACGATGGCGAGACGGCGATCGGCGCTTTTGGCCGGGCGCATGCGCTGGCGGTGGACGACCCGGCGGCGGCTTTCGATTACGCCAGCGCGCTGGTGCGGGCGGGGGATAGCGGTCAGGTCCGGATGGGCGAGCTGCTGCTGCGCGACCTGCATCAGCGACAGCCGACCAGCCTGCCGGTGCTGGAGATGCTGGCCCTGAGCGCGGTGCGTAATGAAGATTACCCCGAAGCCGTGGCGGCCCTGCAGGCGTTGCTGGCCCGGCTGCCGGAAGGGGATGCGCGGCGCGAGGCGATTGTCCGCCAGCTGGCGCAGGCGCAGCAGCAGGCGCAGTAACTGCCCGGCGGCGCTGCGTTAGCGTGGGCCTGGGGATATGAGCTGACGGGAGGCCTTTGTAGGCCGGGTAAGCGAAGCGCCACCCGGCAACATGTTGAGCTCGGAGCCTGATACCTTCCCGGCGGCGCTGTGTTAGCGTGGGCCTGGGGATATGAGCTGACGGGAGGCCTTTGTAGGCCGGGTAAGGCGCAGCCGCCACCCGGCAACATGGCGGGCACGGAGCGATATCTTGCCCGGCGGCGGGGGAGACTGTTATGGGTTTTACAGGTTCTCAGCCCGGGGAAAGCGTTTATCACGCGTGGTTTCAGCGTAGTTTGCGCTCCCGGTTAGTCTTCTGCGTTATGTCTCTTACGGCGCAGGGAGCGCACAGGGGGCGGCCAGTCGCCGCCGCCCCCTGTACCCCCGGGCT
>NZ_JAIJYL010000050.1:0-13365 GCF_019753495.1 Klebsiella sp. TF21-TM
TGGCTCATGATGTCCCTCTGGGATGCGCTCCGGATGAATATGATGATCTCATATCAGGAACTTGTTCGCACCTTCCCAAGTTGTCCACCAGTTTTTCGCCCGCCGAGGTCAGACGGACGCTGCGGGTAGTGCGCTGCACCAGTGCTGTGCCGGCCATATTCTCCAGCTCTTTGATTTTCTGACTCATGGCTGCCTTGCTGACCTCCAGCCGATCAGCCGCGCGGGTAAAACTTCCCGCTTCAGCGAGTACCGTCAGCCAGTACAAATGCACCCACAGTTCATCCGTTCGGAATGCTTTCATCGGGATTGTTCAAAATAGCGAATAATCATTTCAGCCCTGTCTCTTTTTCTTTTCAACAGCCGTCGTCAACATAGCGCGACATCATACACTTACGATTTAGACCAACCGAGGGTTTATTTATGCCATTGCTGACATTCGACATCATTGAGGGACGTTCTGCTACGGAAATCAGAACAATGCTGGACGCTGCACATCGGGCTGTGCTCACCGCGTTTAACGTTCCCGAACGTGACCGTTATCAGATTGTTCACGAAAATAAAAATTACCAGATGGTGTTCCAGGATACCGGGCTGGGGTTTGAACGCAGCGACCGTCTGGTGATGGTCCGGGTGTTTACCAGCCCGAGAAGTGAAGAGCAAAAAACGCGTTTCATGGCGGAACTGGCACGGGAACTGGCAGAACACTGTGGGGTGGAAGGGAAAGATTTGATGATCAGCTTTATTACCAATGCGCCGGGTGACTGGAGCTTTGCGGATGGTGAAGCACAGTATCTGACCGGAAAGCTGTAATTACCGCGTTTCCTCTCGGTTGTCAGTCACAGCGTTTTGAGAGGAAAGATAACATCCTCACCACGCCCCAAAGCGTGTTATCCGTGGCACCCGATACCATGCCGGGGCATTATGAAAGACAGCGTCGAAGTAGACGGCCTTGCTTCCCGTTGACTGACATAAAGCGATATCTCTCCATGGATTCCCCGGCGGATATTATCCTTTTCATATGACTCGCCCCGGCACCGGGGCCGATTTCACCCTGATTCGTTGAAATAACGCGGTTGCCATTAGTTTTTTATCTGACTATAGCCTGCCGTTATACCCCGCAACCAAACAAGCATTCGTCACTTTTCAACACGCATGAAATAGTGGTTTCAGAACCTTACCTTTGTCTGAAACGAGAACTCTCATGCTAATCCCACAACCCTATTTACTTTTTCTTGGCGATGTTACCGATCCCCTCGCGGCAAAAACGGCGCGCGGTATTCATATCTGGCGACCGGAACAGTGCGTTGGCGAAATTAAACTGCCGGGCTGTACGGTCAGCCTGGGGCTGGATGAACTTGATATCGCCAGCGCCAAAGCGCGCGGCGCGAAAACGCTGGTGCTGGGCACCGCCAACGCAGGGGGATATCTGCCCGAACACTGGCTGGATACGGTGAAAAGTGCCATCAAAGCCGGCATGAACGTGGCCAGCGGATTACATCATCGTCTGGTAGATGGGCCCGAGCTGGTCACGCTGGCAGAGACGTTTGGTGTTGCGCTTTTCGATTTACGTCATATGCGTCCGAAGCTGAGTGTTGGCAGCGGTAAGAAGCGTTCAGGCAAGCGGATACTCACGGTGGGGACCGACTGCTCAGTGGGCAAGATGTACACCTCACTGGCGCTGGAAGCGGCAATGCGTGCGCGCGGAATGAAAGCGGATTTTCGTGCCACGGGACAGACCGGGATTCTGGTTGCAGGGGAAGGCATTGCTGTGGATGCGGTAATCGCGGACTTTATTGCCGGTGCGGCAGAAGCCCTGTCTCCTGCCAACGATGATGATCACTGGGATATCGTGGAAGGGCAGGGATCGTTGTTCCATCCCTCTTACGCGGGCGTCAGTATGGGGCTTATGCACGGTGCGCAACCGCACTGGTTGGTGATGTGCCATGAAATGGGCCGTCCGCATATGCGCCATTTGCCGCATCAACCGATGGTTAGCCTGAAAGACTGCGTGGAAGCCAATCTGCGCGCCGCCCGGGTGACCAGTGAGTCCGTTCAACTGGCTGGCTTTGCGATTAACACCTCAAACTACACGGAAGAAGACGCGCGCGCCTATTGTGCTGAAATCTGTGCCGAATTCGGTTTACCGGCAACCGATCCGGTGCGTTTTGGTATCGATGACATCGCCGCGCTGCTTCAGGAGCGGGGCTGAGATGAGACAGGTGCAGATCAACGTGGTGGAACTGCCGCTGGCGCGACCGTTTGCTATCTCGCGCGGTGTGCGTACCGCCGTGACGGTTATCCGCGTCACGCTTGAGCAAAACGGCTTTATTGGGCAGGGCGAATGTACACCAACGGCGCGCTACGATGAAACGCCAGACAGCGTTCAGGCCCAGCTTGAGGCGGTACGTGCTGACGTGGAAGCAGGCCTGAGCCGCGATGATCTGCAACACCGTTTGCCCGCCGGTTCCGCGCGCAATGTTCTGGACTGCGCACTGTGGCGACTTGACGCCGCACGGGCCAGTCAAACGCTCTGGCAACAAAGTGCATGCCCGCCGCCACGCTCGGTCGTCACGGCGGAAACCCTCAGCCTCGATACGCTGGAAAACATGGCGCTGGCGGCGGCGGATGCCGTCTCGCGGGGTGCCATCCTGCTCAAAATCAAGCTTGACCGCGATGCGGTTCTGGAAAAAGTGGCGGCGATTCGTGCGGCGGCCCCGCGTGCGACGCTCATTATCGATGCCAATGAAGCCTGGTCGGGAATGGATCTGGAAAGCCTGCTGGTGGCGCTTCAGGCCTTTAACATCGCGATGGTCGAGCAACCGCTTCCCGCTGGTCAGGATCATGACCTGCAACGCTTCCGTCATCCTGTTCCCGTCTGTGCGGACGAGAGTTGCCACACGCGAGAGGACATTGCCAGCCTGCGTCATCGCTACGAGATGATCAACATCAAGCTGGATAAGTGCGGAGGTCTGACGGAAGCGCTGGCGATGGTCGATGAAGCGCACAAGCAGAACATGCGCATCATGGTCGGCTGCATGCTGGGTTCATCCCTGGCGATGGAAGCGGCATTGCCCGTGGCGGTGCACGCAGAGCACGTCGATTTAGATGGCCCGATCTGGCTGGCGGCTGACAGCTCTCCTTTTTTGAATTACTCCGATGGCCGTATCTGGCTGTAACGCGACGAGGCATTGATGACGGACACACGACTCACTTCTTCTGCCACACGTGCTGACGGTGCATCACCGGTGCTTGCTGTTCAGAACCTTAGCGTCTCATTTCGTGGACGCAGTGGTGAGAATCAGGCGCTAAAAGGCATCAGTTTCGCCATTTATCCAGGCGAAATTGTCGCCGTGGTGGGCGAGAGCGGCTCAGGTAAATCAGTCACGTCGCTGGCCGTGATGGGCTTGCTGGCGAGCAGCGGCCGTATCGATCGCGGCAGCATGCAGTTTCGCGATCGCCGCGGAGAAGTTCATGCGTTAGAAACGCTGGATGACAGTCAGCGCCGCACGTTGCGTGGCCGTGAAATGGCGATGATCTTTCAGGAGCCGATGACCTCACTGAATCCGGTGCTGCGTATCGATGATCAACTCACCGAAGCGTTACGCGACCATCATCAGTGCGACAAGAAACAGGCTCATGCGCGCGTACGTGAACTGCTGCGACAGGTACGTATTGCCGATGTCGATCGCGTCATGAAAAGCTATCCGCACGCGCTGTCCGGCGGAATGCGCCAGCGCGTGATGATTGCTCAGGCGCTGGCCTGTGATCCGCAACTCCTGATTGCCGACGAACCCACGACGGCGCTGGACGTCACCGTACAGGCGCGCATTTTACATATCCTGCGTGAGTTGCAACGCGAGAAGAACATGGCGGTGTTGTTTATCACCCATGATATGGGCGTTGTGGCGGAAATTGCGGATCGTGTTGTGGTCATGCTGCGTGGCGAAGTGGTCGAGCAGGGCACCGTGTCAGAGATTTTTGCCGCCCCGCAGCATGCATATACCAAAGCGTTGCTGGCAGCCGTGCCAAAACTGGGCGACATGCGCGAATACGCGTGGCCGCAACGCTTTCCTCTGTTGGGTGCACAACAGGTGGCGCAACACGAACAGCTGACGGCGCGCTACGACAGCGAACCGCTACTCGATGTACGTGGGTTAAAAGTGTATTACCCCATCCGCAGCGGCATCTTCTCGACCCATACGCATCATGTGCATGCGGTTGAGCAGATTGATTTCAGTCTGTGGCCGGGTGAAACCCTGGCCATCGTGGGTGAAAGCGGCTGCGGTAAATCGACCACCGGGCGTGCGCTGATGCGCCTGATCGCCAGTGAGGCGGAAAGCATCCACTTTGAAGGAAAGGAAATCTCTCATCTGAAAGAGACGGCATTCCAGCCGCTGCGCCGTGAAATTCAGATGGTGTTTCAGGACCCCTATGCGTCACTGAATCCACGTCTGACGGTGGGGTTTACCATTGCCGAGCCGTTGCTGTTGCATGGCATGGTGGACTCACTGGAACAGGCTTCTCCACACATTGATGCGCTGCTGACAAGCGTCGGGCTGTTGCCGGAGCACGCGCGCCGTTATCCGCACGAATTTTCGGGCGGTCAGCGCCAGCGTATTGCCATTGCCCGCGCGATGGCCCTGAAACCGAAAGTGATTATTGCTGATGAAGCCGTATCGGCCCTTGACGTTTCAATTCAGGCGCAGGTGGTGAATCTGATGATGGATCTCCAGCAGCAAACGGGCGTAGCCTGGATATTCATCTCTCATGATATGGCGGTCGTCGAGCGCATTGCCAACCGCGTGGCGGTGATGTACCTCGGCCAGATTGTCGAGTTCGGACCGCGCCAGTCGGTCTTTAATCAACCGCAACATCCTTATACCCAACGTCTGCTGGCCTCCGTGCCGGTGGCAGATCCCGAGAACCGTCAGCCTCGCCGTTTTGATGACAGCGAAATCCCTTCGCCGTTGCGAAAGGTGGGCGAAACGGTCACGAAACCCCGTTATCGGCAGGTTGCACCGCAACACTGGGTCGCTGACGGCATTGCATTGCGATAATCCTTAACGACCAGGAGATTTTATGAAAACGCTGTTCCGCCGTACTTCACTCGCCCTCGCCTTAACGACGACACTGGTCATGACCGCGCAGGCACAGGATCTGCGCATTTCAATGTATGCCGATATTACGGGGCTCGATCCGCACGATACCTCGGATAATGTCAGCTACTCGGTGCAAAGCGGTATCTTTGAGCGCCTGTTTCAGTTTGATCCCCAGATGAAGCTGGAGCCCTGGCTGGCGACCGGTTACACCTCCAACGACAGTGCGACGGAATTTACGCTGACGCTGCGTAAAGGCGTTACCTTCCAGGACGGTACGCCTTTTGATGCGGAAGCGGTCAAAGCGAACCTTGATCGTCTGGCTGACCAGAAAAAAGGGCTGAAGCGCAACAGCCTGTACAAAATGATCGATAAGGTGACGGTGCTGGCACCCGATCAGGTGAAAATCTCACTCAATCAGTCATTTGGTGCTTTTATTAACACGCTGGCGCACCCTTCGGCGGTGATGTGGAGCCCGTCGGTTCTGAAACAGTATCCGGACGAGGCCCAGTTGCGGCTGCATCCGGTGGGGACCGGACCATTTAAATTCGTAAACTGGACACCGGGCAAAGCGGTCACGCTGGCGAAGTATGACGGTTACTGGCGGCAGGGCTGGCCCAAAGTCGATCAGGTGATCTTCTCACCCAGTCCGGAAGATGCGACACGGGTTGCCGCGTTGAAATCGGGTCAGGTGGATGCCATTTGGCCTTTGCCTTCGGATCTGATCGCGGCGGTGAAGCAGGACAGCAACCTCGCGATTCAGCGCGATCCGAGCATCTATCTCTATTACATGGCGATCAATACGCAGCATAAGCCACTGGCCGATGTCCGCGTGCGCCAGGCAATCAACTATGCGATTGACCGTAATCTGTGGTTGAAGGTGGCCTTTGCCGGTTTGGGTAAACCGGCCACCTCCGCGATGCCGGAAGGGGTGCAGTTCTATGAGAAGCAGAGCGATCCCGATTACCACTATGCGCCGGATAAGGCCAAAGCGTTGCTGAAAGCGGCGGGCTACCCGAATGGGCTGGATCTCAAGCTCTGGGTCACCAATGCGACCGCCAGCGTGCGCGCCGCCCAGGTGCTGAAGGCGCAACTGGCCACGGTGGGTATTCGCGCCACGGTGACACCGATGGATTCCGGAACGCGCAACGCGAAGCTGTGGGGCGTTCAGGACCCGAAAAAAGCCGAATTTGACCTCTATTATGGCGGCTGGTCGACGTCTACAGGCGATGCCGACTGGGCTCTGCGTCCGCTGTTCGCCACCGAATCCTGGGTACCTACCTCGTACAATGTCTCCTATTTCAGCAATCCTGATGTCGACAAGGCGATTGCTGCCGGGCTGGCGACGGCCGATCCGGCAAAACGTGGTATCGCCTATGCACAAGCGCAAAAGCTGTTGTGGAAAGAGGCCCCCGTGGCGTTCCTTGGCACGCCAGACAATCTGGTAGGCAAACGCAGCACCCTGAGCGGCGTTTCGATGCTGCCTGATGGCAATCTGTTGTTTACTCAGGCGTCGTTTAAATAAGTCGCGGATGTCCCTCACGTGCCCTTGCCGGTTACGGCGGCACGTGAGGCTTCCCGTTTCACCTTTATTTCAGGGAATGGCATGTTTGCATACATCATTCGCCGATTGCTGGAGATGATCCCGGTTTTGCTGGTGGTCTCGCTGCTGGTTTTCGGTTTCATCAAGCTGCTGCCGGGCGATCCGGCGCGCATTTATGCCGGGCCGGATGCACCGATTGAAGCGGTCGAAGCGGCACGTCAGCACCTCGGGCTCAACGACTCGTTGCCGCAGCAGTATGTTAACTGGATAGACAGCCTGTTACATGGCGATCTTGGCACCACGTACCGCACCCAGCAACCGGTGCTGCAGGTGATTAAGCAGGGCTTCCTGCCCACACTGTGGCTCGCCTTAGCCGGTTTCGCCTGGTCTGTGCTTCTCGGCCTGATGCTTGGCGTACTCGCGGCCCTGAAACGAGGGAAATGGCAAGACTGGACGCTAATGAGCGTGGCGGTGGGCGGTATCTCGATGCCGGCGTTCTGGCTGGGGCTGCTGCTAATCCAGTTCGTTGCGATGCCTTTTGGCCTGTTCTCGGTCAGCGGCTTTAACAAGGCCAGCGATATTGTCCTGCCCGCCATCACGCTGGGATCGTCCGTTGCGGCGGTCATGGCACGCTTTACCCGCTCGGCTTTCCTTGAAGTGGCACAGGAAGATTACGTGCGCACCGCGAAAGCTAAAGGGCTGCGTAACCGTCTGGTGACGTGGAAACACGTGATGCGTAACGCGCTCATCCCAGTAATCACCATGCTGGGGTTGCAGTTTGGTTTTCTGCTGGGCGGTTCGATTGTCGTGGAAAGCGTCTTCAACTGGCCAGGGTTAGGCTGGCTGTTAATTGAGTCTATCAAAGCGCAGGATCAGCCGGTCATTCAGGCGCTGGTGATGCTGTTTGTATTTGAATTTATCGTCATTAATCTGCTGGTGGATCTGCTTTACGCGGTCGTCAATCCGGCAATTCGTCTGCGACAGGAGCCGAGATGAGTCATCAATCGCTGACTGATAACCCGCCTCAGGTTATTCGCTCGCCGTGGCGCGATTTCCTGCATGCTTTTGTGCGCAATCCTCTGGCGCTGGTTTCAGGCGGATTTGTCCTGCTGCTGATTCTGGTGGCGATCTTTGCGCCCTGGCTGGCTCCCTGGGATCCGATGGCACCCGACTGGATGGCGTTATCCTCGCCCCCTTCGGCAGCACACTGGATGGGCACCGATGAACTGGGGCGCGACCTGCTCAGCCGTATTATCTATGGGGCGCGTATTTCGCTGTATGTCGGCGTGCTGTCCGTGACGCTCGGCATGATTGTCGGCGTCGTGCTGGGGTTGCTGGCGGGCTATTACGGTAGCTGGGTCGATATGCTGATCATGCGCGGTGCTGATGTGTTATTCGCGTTTCCCGGCATGCTGCTGGCCATTGCGGTGGTGGCGCTTCTGGGAACGGGCCTGAACAATGTCATCATCGCCGTCGCGGTGTTCAGCGTGCCCGTCTTTGCCCGGATTGTTCGCGCCTCCACGCTGTCATTGAGACAGGCTGCCTATGTGGAAGCCGTGCGCTGTGCCGGTGCACCCGACCGAATCATTATCCTGCGCCATATTCTGCCGGGCACGCTTTCCAGCGTCATTGTTTATTTTACGATGCGCATTGGCACCAGTATTCTCACAGCGGCAGGCTTAAGCTTTATTGGCCTCGGACCGGAGCCGGATGTGCCTGAATGGGGCAATATTCTGGCCATGAGCCGGAGCATGATGATGGCGGGCGCGTGGCACATGAGCGTGTTTCCGGGGCTGGCGATTTTTATCACGGTGCTGGCGTTTAACCTGCTCGGCGACGCGCTGCGTGACACGCTCGACCCGAAACTTAAGGGCTGATGATGGACTTTCAACAACTGCAGTGCGAACTGCTGCTGGATCGCTGGCGTAACGAGCGTCAGTTGGGGCAGCCGCGTAGCGCATGCGGCCCCACTAATCGCATCAGCGATGTGGCTGGTGTGCGCGTCGGCCACGTCACGCTGGCTGAGGGAGAGCGGCAGACTGGCGTCACCGCTATCGTTCCGCCGGGTGATAACCTGTATCTCACGCCGCTGCCGTGCGGAGCTGAAGTTCTGAATGGCTTTGCGAAACCGGTCGGACTGACACAGGTCGAGGAGCTGGGTGTGTTACACACGCCGATTCTGCTCAGTAACACGCTGGCGGTGGGCACGCTGTTTACCGCGCTGGTACGGGATGCCATCCGTCGTAACCCGGAACTCGGGCGGACGCTGCCGACGGTGAACCCGCTGGCCCTGGAGTGCAACGACGGCTGGCTCAATGATATTCAGGCGCTGGCCATCAGTGAGGCGATGGCGCAGGAAGCATTGCATACAGCCGCAGCGCACTTTTCCCGCGGCAGCGTTGGCGCAGGACGCGGGATGAGCTGTTTTAATCTGAAGGGCGGGATCGGCACGGCCTCGCGTGTTATTCCGTCGCTCAATGCCACGCTGGGAGTGCTGGTGCTGGCGAATTTTGGCGCGCTCAGCGCGCTCACGCTTGACGGTGTGCGACTCGGTGAAGTGATTGCACCGCTGCTGGCAGGAGAGGCACCGCAACGTGATGCCGGTTCTGTCATCATCGTGATGGCGACGGATGCGCCGCTGGATGCGCGTCAGTTGAAGCGTATCGCGAAGCGTGCCGGTGCCGGCCTCGGGCGGCTGGGCAGCTACTGGGGCCACGGCTCGGGCGATATCGCCGTAGCGTTTTCAACGCAACCGCTGCCGCAACCGCCGCAGGACGCCATGCTGGAGCCGCTGCTTGCCGCCGCGGCAGATGCCACCGAACAGGCTGTACTCGATGCCTTGTTGAGCGCAGAGCCTGTTACCGGCTTTCGGGGTCACCATCGCCCCTCACTGACTCAGATTCTGGACAGGTTAACCACATGAAAATTTTTATTTCTGCCGATATTGAAGGTATCGCGGGCGTTATGCGTCCGGAGCAATGCACACCCGGCAACCCGGAATATCAGTTGGCCCGTGGTCTGATGGAACAGGAAGTGAATGCCGCGATTGAGGGGGCGTTCGCGGGAGGCGCAACGGAGGTGGTCGTTGCAGACAGCCATGCGCAAATGACCAACCTGCGGGCGGAAAATCTTGATCCCCGCGCCCGGCTGGTGCAGGGCAAACCGCGCGGCTTGTCGATGGTTCAAGGCATAGAACAGCAGACGTTCGACGGATTATTTCTGGTGGGCTATCACAGCGCAGCAGGCGAACCCGGCGTACTGGCGCACACCATTAATGGCCGTGCATTCTGGCGTATCCATATCAATGGCCTGGTGATGGGCGAAACCGATATTTACGCCGCTGCCGCCGCTGAGCAGGGCACGCCACTGTGGCTGGTCACGGGCGACGATCAGCTGCAGAGCTGGATAGCAGAGTATTACCCAACGGTTGACTACGTTTGTGTCAAACGCGCCATTTCCCATACCTGCGCAGAATCCATTAGTCCCAAAGCGGCACAACGTGCCATAGGCAGTGCTGCACGCGCCGCGCTTGAGCATCAGCGCAATACGCGCACGACCCGGTTGACCGCGCCTTATCATATGCAGCTTCAGGCCAGTAAACCCGTGTTGGCCGATCTGTTCAGCCTGATCCCCGGCGTCACGCGCATCGATGCGGTTACCGTGGGATATCAGGCAGAGCGGATGGAGACGTTGATCAGCTTGCTCAGTGCATTTTCTTACCTGGCGAGTACCCAGTCGTAGCACAGGGACAGCCATGAGGTCAGGGGCGGGTAACCTTCGCCCCTGCAGCTTCCTTTTTTCAGAAACATCGCCGCCGGGCGCGATCGTGCGCACTGACCGACAATCCGCCACCAGGCACCGTCGATCCACATGAGATAACCCGGCCGTCTCCCCGCTGCACCATGGCAGGGCGAACGCCTGGCTTTACCCTTTTCAATGATTCAGCCAGTGAGGGGAAATGGACCGATACCGGCGCGATTTGCACCTGTTTCCCCTTGCATAAGCCCGGCGCCGCCTTATTTCAGCGCAAGGCGGTAGCGGGTCCCTTCGCCTCCCTCTGTTTTACGGTACAATTTTTGCAGCAGGGGTTGTCCTGTCTTTACCCGCCCGGATCGTATCGGCAGTAAGGAATAACGACAGAGGCAGGACAGATTCAGGCGCTGGCCGTTTCTTTGCCCGTACCGCGGGTGAGATGACAGATGGTTCAGGTTTTCAATTTTGATTCAGGCGTTGGCGGTGCTGTAAGTGAAGCGCTGAAAAGGGTGCATCACAGCGGCCTGCGGGTAGCTGAATCCACACAGGGTAAATAATGATGCGGCTCCGTCACATAGAAGTCTTTCAGGCCATCGTACAGACCGGCAGCATCAGCGCAGCCGCGCGCCTGCTCAACGTATCGCAGCCCAATATCAGCCGCGTGCTGAATCATGCAGAACAGCAACTGGGCTTTGCGCTGTTTGAGCGGCGTATCCAGGGCATGAGCGTCACGGCAGAAGGGCGACGGCTGCTGCCAGAGGTGGAAGATCTCTACCAACGCTTACAATCCATCACCCAGCTCACTGAACAACTGCGACGCGGCGAAGGGCAGATCGTCCGTGTTGGTGCGGCTCACGCTTTCGGTCAAATGGTGTTGGCACCGGCATTGGTCACCTGGCGACAACAGGTGCCCTCGGTCAGCGTTGAACTGGTCACGGAACACTTTAGTACCTTATGCCAAATGATCCTGGAGAATCAGCTTGATTTCGCCCTGGTCTTTGGTCAGCAGGTGGATGCAGCGCTGCTGGCGGAACCGCTGTTTCAGTCGTCAATGGTGGCGCTACTGCCGCCAAATCATCCCCAACATGAGCCCGTTACGCTGGCATGGTTATGCGCGAATAACCTGCTGATGATGCAGACCCAGGATCCGCTTGGGCGCGTCCTGCACCGCGCGCTACGCGATAAAAAGCTGAATCCGGCAGTGTCGTTATCGATTAAAACCTACTCGGTGATTGCGGATATGGTACTGGCAGGCGGCGGTGTGGGCGTGGTGGATCTGTTCACGGCTTGCCGCTATGCCGAACAGCTAAAATTACTCCCCGTCGCACAGCCGTTGCCGTTTGAAGTGATGCTGATCAGCCGTCGTGATCAACCCCAGTCCCAGTCCACGCTGCAACTTAAGCAGGTCATTCGCAACAGGCTGTGGGAAATCGCCCGCCAGTGCGAAGCGCAGTTTATTTGTGACTGAGCAAATAAACGGTGGTACGAGGTGCGTTCAGGCCTTTCGCCGCGCCTGAACGGCCCTGGTCGGGCTTTTCAGATGCGCGTTGTGGCTTTCACGGTGTCGACAAACAGTCGTAACGCGACGGGCATGTGCCGGTTTTGTGGAAAATAGAGTGCGATACCTTGCGAGGTGATTGTCCAGTCGTCCAGCACGGTTACCAGGCGCTGTGTATCCAGCCCGTGCTGTGCATAGCGCTCCGGTACATAAGCCATGCCTAATCCGGCGATGGCAGCATCGGTAATGGTGCCAACTTACTGATTTAGTGTATGAAGGTGTTTTTGAGGTGCTCCAGTGGCTTCTGTTTCTATCAGCTGTCCCTCCTGTTCAGCTACTGAAGGCGTGGTGCGTAACGGTAAAAGTACTGCCGGACATCAGCGCTATCTCTGCTCTCACTGCCGTAAAACATGGCAGCTACAGTTCACTTACACCGCTTCTCAACCCGGTACGCATCAGAAAATCATTGATATGGCCATGAATGGCGTCGGATGTCGCGCCAGTGCACGCATTATGGGCGTTGGCCTCAACACGATTTTAAGACACTTAAAAAACTCAGGCCGCAGTCGGTAAACTCACGCATACAACCGGGCAGTGACGTCATTGTTTGCGCGGAAATGGACGAACAGTGGGGTTACGTCGGCGCTAAATCACGCCAGCGCTGGTTGTTTTACGCGTATGACAGGATACGGAGGACGGTTGTGGCGCACGTATTCGGTGAACGCACGCTGGCCACGCTGGAGCGTCTTCCGGGCCTGCTGTCGGCCTTTGAGGTCGTGGTATGGATGACGGATGGCTGGCCGCTTTATGAATCCCGCCTGAAGGGAGAACTGCACGTTATCAGCAAGCGATATACGCAGCGCATTGAGCGGCATAACCTGAATCTGAGACAACATCTGGCAAGGCTGGGACGGAAGTCACTGTCGTTCTCAAAATCGGTGGCGCTGCATGACAAAGTCATCGGGCATTATCTGAACATAAAACACTATCAGTAAATTGGAGTCATTACCGATCATCATGAGATTACAGTCGTACACAGCAACCTTTCAAAAAATCAACGCTCATTCAAAAAATAGTTCAGGATTTATTATCAGCAAGCATCGCTTTCATTGTCTATGACTATATATGGCCAAAGTAAAAGAACAGTAGATACATCACATTTGCATGTATTTTAATGAGTAACTATATTCATTTGTAATAAAAAATGTGGTGCCGGGTGCCTCCCGGTAAGCCGCCGCCAGCCCACGGACGACTCGCAAAGCGCAAAAATGATTCAGACTGGAAATGCCCCTCCGCATAGGGGGATTCACCACATATACAAATTAACATTATAACAACATTTCTTCAATGCTTTATGGCTGTATGAGAGGTACTGATTGAATGCATCTCGCGGATGACCGGCTTTGTTGAATAAATCAGATTTCGGGTAAGTCTCCCCCGTAGCGGGTTGTGTTTTCAGGCAATACGCACGCTTT
>NZ_JAIJYL010000051.1:0-12700 GCF_019753495.1 Klebsiella sp. TF21-TM
AACGGTCTGCGTTGTCGGGAAGATACGTGATCTGATCCTTCAACTCAGCAAAAGTTCGATTTATTCAACAAAGCCCTGGATGTGTTATGGCATTTTTGAAACAGACCTGTACACGGAAACGTTCTTTTGCAGACAGAAAAGTGTTTCCCCTACTGACGGCCACTTTGTATAACCTCCTGGCCGGATCAGTTTCACAAATCCCGGTTAGAATCCGGCTCATTTTGACTCCCTGATGACTTCCACCAGCCCTATACGGGGCAGGACAGAACGATATTTTTCATTAAAATCGCCGCGCTTCTGCCTTTCACCTTTTACGTAATTTTTTAACGGATTAAACCGGCCCGGTTCGCTGAACAAAATTAATGGTAAAGGCGCGCGAAAGTTGAGTTTGTACGGCCCATGAACATCATCTGGATCTTCAGGACTGGTGTACCGGATATTGACGTTAACAGCCGGAAAGTTACTTTCCCGGATGAGCCGAAATTTTCTCAAATTTTCATCGTCATGACTCACTTCGTCATTGAGCAACGACAGCATCATGATTTCTTCGGTTCGTTCCTGTTTCAGCCGTTCAACGTCCTGTTTTGTCAGACTGATATCCGGCTGGAGCTCAGTTATCTCCCTGCGTAAGCGGTCGATAACCGTTTCCAGACGGGTAAATTTATGAATGACAGGGATTTGCCAGGTGAACCCCAGGGAGCGAATTTGCTCAGTAACGATCCGGATATTACGGGACACCTGTAAAGTCACCAGCCACGGGTAAACCTGGTGCAGAATTTCTGACCGGGAGTCCTGGTAATGAGTGATAGCTTTTACAGCATCAGCAAATTTGTCGCGAAGCCGGTTGATTTCGCCCACCAGCGACATCACCTGATCATGATTGTTTCTGACCACAACGAACCCGGGATATTTTCGGGTGATTTTGGTTGAATAATGCTCATCCCTGACATGGACTTTATCAACCCGCTGCTGCCGATAAATATCCACCAGGGTGTCGACGTCGGGTACCGAATGAGTCACATTGATTTCCTGTGGAGGATTCAACTCCTCAACACTACGGGGCTCCGGGAGCGTGGCAAGGTAAGATGAGCCGATATCGCTGTGACGGAGTAAACTGTGCAGCTCACCGAGTTTGCGTAGTTGCTCTTCGTTGTAATGGGCAAAGTCAGTATTCATATCGTCTCCCGTATCGTATTCCTGAACGTGCGACGGTAATCGTTAAACAAACTCTGGTAAAGACTTAAACGTCAGCCATACAGGCTGGCGTCGCCCGTCCCTGCATACTCTGACGAGGCGATAACGGTTTTTCTCCATCGTGACCAGCCAGTACCCATCGGAGACAGGGCGATCGAGAGTGAACAGTTTTAACCCGTAAAAACCCATCGAGGTAAACAGACGCCCTTCCCGCTCCCGGAAAGAGACCGTAAAGGACGGGAACAGAAGCCAGAATGCAGTGAAGAAAACATACCAGGTATACGGAACAGTCAGTTGTAGAATTTCATAGTTCCTGACGGTAGCTGTGACCAGGCCAAGGCTGAATACAGCAGCAATGCTGGCATATACTTTGAAAGACGCGCTATCGGAGTTTTTCCAGGTAATACCACTAATACAATGCACTTTGCTCATCGCCTTGCCTCAATGTAGTTGTCTGCGCACTTTCATCCGGGGAAGAATTTCTTTCTCCCACAGAGACCTTGCATTCCCATGCCCCCCCAGGAGTTGCATTGCACAAACCCTGTTAAACACGGTTACTTCTTTCCTGATTGCCTGGGTTTGGCTGTCTGTGAGCTCAATGCATTCCGGTACCAGCTGCATAACACCGTTCATCATTTCGGCCTTTATGAGGCCTGGACCGTCTTTAGGGTCGGCCTCACAGGATTCCTTTACATTAAACCCGAATGAACAAAGAAGCTGGCCCTGTGCCTTAGGCCCCATCTGGACCCCCCGGCTATCGACGGTAAAGCGGACGATCGCGTAATCCCCTCCCTGATCGCTGGTTATGTTTCTTACCAGCATGCTGACCGGAGTCATATGAAGCCAGCTGTAGATACCCAAAACAATTTCTTCTTTTAAAATCATATTCAATTTTGGATTGGCCCCTATATTTCCATACACTTTTTATCACTTAACCCATTACTGGTTCGCCGCCGCAGATATTCCCGTGGCGAACGATACCCCAGTGCACTGTGCGGATGCCATTCGTTGTAATGTTCGAAGGCCTCCGCAAGGTTCTTTACCGCTGTTAACCCGTCGGGTTTCGGCATGATGCTGATGTAATCGCGCTTCATCGTTTTCACGAAGCTCTCTGCCATCCCGTTGCTTTCCGGGCTTCTTCCGCTGTCGCTGTGTGGGTGCTTATATAGACATCATGGATTTTTCGGCGGGCATGGGCCCAACATGCGGCTTCTGTCAGCGGCCCTCCTTCACGTTCCGGACTGAACAACCGATCGTAGCCTGCGAAGGCATCCGCCTGCAGCACACCATGATAGTGGCGAAGGTGTTGCTGAGGATGTTTTCCCTGCCGGTCTGGCGAGAAGGCGAACCATGCCGCTGGCGGGTCTGACGAGCCAGCGTTCCGATCATCGCGCACATACGTCCAGATACGCCCGGTTTTCGTCTTCTTTCTGCCCGGTGCAAGCACCGGAACCGGAGTGTCATCCGTATGCAGTTTGTGGCAGTCCATCACGTAGTGGTAAAGGGCCTCATCCAGCGGGGCCATTAACCGGCAACATGCATCCACCCAGTTGGAGAGCAGAGCCCGGCTCAGATCCACGCCCTGACGGGCAAAGATTTCGCACTGGCGATACAGCGGCAGGTGTTCGCAGTATTTGGCCGTTAACACGCGGGCCAGCAGACCCGGCCCGGCGATACCCCGATCGATGGGACGTGATGGCGCAGGTGCTTCAACGATACAGTCACATCGGGTGCAGGCCTTTTTCACCCTGACCGTGCGGATCACTTTCAGGGCGCTGGAGACCAGTTCCAGCTGCTCCACGCTGACTTCGCTGAGGTACGCCATACCGCTGCCGCATTCCGGACAGCTGGTTTCCGCAGGATCCAGCCCATGTATCTCGCGGGGAAGGTGTGCCGGTAACGGGCGACGATGGCGGGACTGACGTAACTGGCGAGGTACCTGCGGATCGTCTTCCCGTCCGTTGTAGCGATCGCTTTGCTGCTCCTGCTGTTTCAGCAGGGCTTCGGCTTCTTCAACCTGTCGGCGAAGTTTTTCGGAGCGGGTACCGAACAACATTCGACGCAGTTTTTCTATCTGTGCCCGCAGATGCTCTATCTCGCGCTCTTCGTTCTCTATTTTCTCTTCTGCGCGGGCCAGTGCAGAACGCAGGAACGACTCAGTCTCTGCAACGAGACTGAGCTGACTGTCTTTCTGGCGAAGCGCGTCTTCCAGCGCAGCGATACGGGCGAGATAGTCGTGATTCATAACCGCTTTTATAATGCGGTTATGATTTTTTTACAACATTGTCAGTGAGTTAAGGCGGGATATTTTTGGCTGGCGCCAGTCCAGCTTATCAAGGAGCATGGCAAGTTGTGAGCGGGTGATCGCGATTTTGCCGTCGCGTACAGCAGGCCAGACGAACTGTCCCTCTTCCAGGCGTTTGATAAACAGGCACAGACCATCAGCATCAGCCCAGAGTATTTTCACGGTATCGCCACGGCGTCCCCGGAAGATAAACAGATGGCCGGAGAAGGGATCCTCATCCAGAACGTGGTGTATCTGTTCGCCCAGCCCGTTGAAGGATTTACGCATATCCGTGGCCCCGGCGACCAGCCAGATGCGGGTGCCTGACGGGAGGGATATCATTGTGTCCTCCCGGTCAGTTCGCGGATCAGCACAGTCAGCAACTCTGACGACGGGTTCTCCAGCGTCATTTTGCCGTGGCGGAACTCAACATGACAGGAAGTGGCGCTGGCGTGAGCGGAGGAGAACGTACACAGAGTGTCATTCTCTGCGGCGGGCAACGGGTCGTTGATAACGTCGACGGACAACAGAGTCGGAGAAGCCGGAAGAGATTGAGGTACCACCGGCCCCACGATAGTTGCAGGCATTCGACGAGAGATTCGCCCCTCTCTCTGCCAGAGGCGTAGCCACTTAAAAATGAGATTATTATCAACGCCATGTTCCCGCGCCAGTTGTGCGACGTTGGCATCTGGTCGTGAAGCCAGTTCGACCATCCGAAGTTTGAAGTCACTGGAATAGACGGTACGCGATTCAGTTCGCCAGTTGGCAGCATTTTCCATGAACAGAACTCCTTCTAAATTAGACGGAGCTCTAAGCTAGCGATCCCGGGACTGGAATCACAGGCGGCAGTGACTTGACGCTTACGGCATATTTCCGTTTCCATCAAAACGTCTCCGTTCGCCGTTAAAGAGCCTTACTACGGCAACGTGGCCACGGAGAAACTGCTTACACCCACTCAGGACACCAGGGACATCATTGCTGACGCCACGGCCTCACAGTGCTGAGCTGATGATGGTTCTGGACGGGATCAACAACTCAGGGCTGGGTAAAGTATGGTTTGCCGGTAGAGGAATTGCCCCGGAATGGCCGATGAAACGTGAGATGCCTTCATCGGCATATACCACCCGCTGGAAGGAGCTGCCGGTTGCCCGTTTCTGACCGGCGAAATGACAGACGGAACTTGCTGCCAGATCATACTTTACCGATCATGCAGATGACTTGTCTCAGGGGGGAACCATGACAAATATCATTCTGTGTGATGTAACTGCCAGCGTCAGCGAACTTAAAAACGATCCGGTGGCCAGCGCCGGTGCCGGCTGCGGCTACCCGGTCGCTATTATTGACAGCAACCGGCCTGTTTTTTTATTGTGTGCCCGCGGTTCTGTAGGAAAAAATGCTCGATCTTCTGGACGAAAAAGACCTGGCGCAATTGATAACAGAACGTCAAAACCAATATATTTTGTGATCGGACAACGTGACAAACGACATCACAGTGGAGACACTGCTGACGAGGTGATCCCAAGGTCGTAAAACGGCCGGAACTGGCTACCGGCCGAACGAAGGACCTGCCTACGCGCAGCGGCGGCAACTGGCTTTAAAAATGCTGGCGGAAATTAAAAATTAAGCCGCATACCCTGCGAAATTTTGCAGATTTCACTCAACATGCATGCTTCGTTCATTTCCCAACAGAGCTCTCACCATCGCCTGTAATAGCAGTCCTGCTGCGTGATTACTCCGCTCAACGGGTCACCGGCGCCATGCCAATACCTGTTCGTGACAGGCATTGATGGAACTGCGATCCCAAACTAATAATGTAACGACGATGCAGGTGGGACCGTGGTCCCAGGCTGAAAACCTAAACGACGATGCAGGTGGGACCGTGGTCCCAGGCTGGAAGCCTAAACGACGATGCAGGTGGGACCGTGGTCCCAGGCTGAAAACCTAAACGACGATGCAGGTGGGACCGTGGTCCCAGGCTGAAAACCTAAACGACGATACAGGTGGGACCGTGGTCCCAGGCTGAAACCTAAACGACGATACAGGTGGGACCGTGGCCCCAGGCTGAAAACCTAAACGACGATGCAGGTGGGACCGTGGTCCCATAGAGAGTATTCAGGCCAGTTATTTTTTCTGGCCTGTGAGAAAGGAAATGAAGTAAAGGGAGATAACCGTAGACTAAAGCGTGTCCGCATCAAACTCCTAGTTTCTCAAGCTCCTTAAGAATGGCTTCTATTTTCTCTATACACTCCGCAGGAATGCGGGACCTATCCAGGTTAAGCACCATTTTATCGCCCTTGTACAATGCTGTTGCCCCTGGAGCAAACTGATGACGTGAGCTCAGATTAACTCTTGATGCGGAAGATTGTTTCAGTACGGATGTTAAAAGACTAATGACCTCTTCAGCTTCGAAGATTAGTCCCGCTTTCTTCTGATCGTGGAGAGTCTCAGCCTGCTGCTTCAGTAATTCTTCTTTATCTGCAAAAGCCTTCTGAAGGGCTTCACCTGACCGGGCAGACAGTTCTCCAGGATGTGCAAACAGGGCAACAACGGATTTAGGCAGTTTGGCCGTATTGATACAGCGGGTAATGATCTTACGAGAGATGTTTTCCGCATCGGCAAGTGCAGAAATATTTCCAGCAAACTCATTCTGCAGCCGGCTTGTATAACGCAGACCACGTTCATAAGCACTCGTCGGCCGATAATCGTTACCCAGTCGGGACAATGCTGCCATCTGCTCATCGTCCAGTTCACCAACCAGAATGCGATAATCACTTTCCGTCAGGATTGCGGCTTTACGGCGACGGCTGCCGTCTGCAATTTCAATGACATCGGAAACCCGGCGGCCGAAAGCTGGAGTCTGCTGACCAGTCAGTAAAAATGAAGGAATGAGATCATCCAGAGCATCTTCGGTAAGTAGTTCCTGATCGCGCTCATTGCCTGACCATACGCGTGAAGCGCTCTCAACAGAGTCTCCCCGGAGCACTTCAAGGGTAAATTTTACTTCCCGTCCACATACCGGAAGAGAGATGGCATTACCGCGGGCCATAGCACCCACGCGCGCAATTAATGAATCCACCATCGGCGCAGCCGGCGCCGGTGATGAGGTATCTTCAGTCGATTGAGTATGTGTGGTATGTCTTGGAATGACAGGGGCACGCTTCATTATCTAATCTCCCAGCGTGGTTTAATCAGACGATCAAAAATCTCATCGCAAACAGGCTCCCAGATAGAGAGGGCATTACGCCAGGCACCTGTTGAAGAACGTTGATCGATAGCCTGTTCAAAAACGGTTCTCATACGGATCTGACCTTTACCGACTTCATCCGTTTCGCGCACAACATTTTTAAGGACCATGCTTCCCCAGGCATCCCGAATTTGTTCTTCCATCCACGGGGACTGCGAGCCGTTATTATTACTGTATTTGGTAAGCAGAATACGGACATCTGGCTCGAAGCCTTTAAGATCCACGTTCTTAAGCAGGTCACGAAGCATATCGAAAAACTGCAGTGCGGAGGTGTAGTCGAACAGCTCTGCCGGAGTAGGGACAATCAATACATCAGCAGCGCATACAACATTTATCGTACCGATACCAAGGTTGGGTGCACTGTCGATAACAATCACGTCATAATCATGAGCGACCGTTTCAATGGCCAGACGGAGCATCAGGTGCGGGTCAGCAGGTAATTTGCCTTCGTCAAATTTCCCCATCAGCTCAGTTTCAATGCGGTGCAATGCCAGACAGGACGGGATGATATCAAGGCCAGGCCAGCAGGTGGGCTTTATAGCGTAGCTGGCATCATCCTTTTCCCCAAGATAAAAGGGCAGGAGAGTGTCCTCAGCATGAATATGAAGATCGGGCACCCATCCGTGATACATAGAAGCAGTTCCCTGTGGGTCATTGCCTTCAACGAGAAGAACACGGAGTCCTTTCAGGGCTAGGTCCTGAGCTAGGTGAACAGAAACGGAGGTTTTGTAAACCCCCCCTTTATGAGCCGCAACCCCGATCACCGGAGGGAAAGCATCTTCTGCACGCCGCAGTCGGGTACCGAACACATCCCGCATATGATTGATTTGTTCGATGGTATAACCAACACGTTGTTCAACTCTGCCACGGGTTTCCATATCAGGGTGAGGTAACCGGCCGGCTTTCTCTGCATCCCTGATTGCCTGAGAAGAAACGCCAACCAGATCCGCCGCTTCACCAATTCTCCAGCGGCGGGTGATCTTCCTTGCTTCCGGACTGTCGTCATTAAACTGCGCAATGGCGATAGCCTTCGTCATCTCATGTCCAGCAGTAATGCACTGGTTAAGTATATCCATCAGTCCCATTCTGAGCATCCTTTAATCATCACTTTGCATCATTTTATTAAATCTTGGGATTATTTACAAAGCAACAATAAAATCGCAAAGTCATCTGAAAATTGCAAAGCTGACTGTAATGAAAGCTGTAAACCGGAGAAGAGAGGCTCAATCACATACCGCAGTCAATATTTCTCACTGCCGCTCGCCGCAGTAAGCGATCTCACGCAGTGAGGAAGTGGAAAAGCACAGAGACTGCACAAAGCACGAACGCTACGATGCCGGATACTTCTCCGGATTAGTCTATCTTCATGAAGTTGACTGTGATATGTGAAAAATTGACTATGGTATGAAACTAAAAGCCGAGGGCTGGTCAACAACAAAAGAAGATTCTACATATCGCAGTCAATATTTAATGTTAAATCAGGGAGAGTTACTCATGCGGCATTCAGATTACCCTTGCAGAACCCTGAATGTGGTGGGGTAGATCTGGCTGGGGATTAACGTTATTCATTGCTTCGATCCAGTAATTGATCCCAAAGAGATCATATTGAGATCCTAAAGAGATCCCCGGATCGCTGCAGCAGGCGCTGTAACTGGCTTGAACGTCATACTGGATCGACTGTGGAATGTAAAAAGTTGACTGCTGTATGCGAAATCTAATACTGTGATATGCAACGGTATTTACTGAGGTATGTATATCCGTTGACTGCGATACGTATAACGACATTCTTTTGTGGATAACCGTTGAGGATCAAGATGACGAGCGAAAATAAAAGCTTACCTCTCAATCTTCAGGAAGTGGACAAGACAACCGGCGAAGTTGTTAAGCTGGATGTCAACAGTACCAGTACTGTGCAGCCGGTAGCGCTCATGAGGCTCGGTCTCTTCGTTCCAACCCTGAAATCAACCTCCAGGAGTAAGGCAAACCGTAAAAACGTCACAGATGCCACTGAGGAGCTCGTACAGCTGTCCATCGCCAAAAGCGAAGGGTACACCGACGTTAAGATCACCGGTTCGCGTCTTGATATGGACACGGATTTTAAAGTCTGGCTCGGGATCATTCGCTCGATGTCTGAGTATGGGGTAAAAAGTGACACTCTGGAGCTGTCGTTCGTTGAATTCGTTAAGATGTGTGGATTTGACTCACGGCGCTCAAACAAGAAAATGCGGGATCGCATCAGCAATTCCCTGTTTAAACTCGCCTCGGTTACCCTGAAGTTCCAGAGCGAGACCAAAGGATGGACCACCCATCTGGTGCAGTCAGCCTATTATGACATCAACGAGGATATCGTGGAGATCAAGGCTGAACCCAAGCTCTTTGAGCTTTACCATATGGACAGGCGGGTCCTGCTTCGGCTGAAAGCCATTGACGCCCTGCAGCGGAAGGAATCTGCCCAGGCGCTGTATACCTACATCGAGAGCCTTCCCCAGAATCCCGCACCTATCTCCATGAAACGTATGCGGGACCGGCTGAATCTTACCTCAAATGTCTATACGCAGAACCACACGGTCCGAAAGGCTATGGAGCAACTTCGGGATATCGGCTATCTGGATTACACCGAGTTTAAACGTGGCCGGGCGACTTACTTTAGCGTTCATTATCGCAATCCCAAACTCATCAGCGGGACGGTGAAGGTACCGCGCAAGGAGGAAGAAGAGAAGGCGCCGGAGCAGAATTATGACGAAGTCATCAAGGCACTGAAGGCTGCAGGCATCGATCCGCAGAAACTTGCTGAAGCGCTATCGGCGATGAAGCCGGAAAATTGACTGCGATATGCATTACCATTACTGCCGTATGCATACGCAATTAGTTATTGACTGTGAGGTGTATCACGCATACTACAGTCAATATTCGCTCTCCTTCCTGCAGGTAAAGATCGGACAATATTGACTGCGGTATGTCATTTATGGCCAGAATATGCTGATATTGACTGAAGCATGCAAGTTTGACGAGGGTGTTACCCGACCAATTGAGAGCTCTCCACGTGACTGCATCCCACAGTCAATATTTCAGTAAATCCCCGGTGCGCACTGAATGAAGCCACTCAGCAGAGCGTTGATTCCGGCATTGCCATACAAGAGCTGCTAAAACCAGTCCTCCGAAGTTCGTTAATCCTATCGTACCCTCAGCCAGCTTCGCACTGATATCTGCAATCATGAAGAGGAAACCTGATGGCTGTCAGAAATGGCCCGGGACGCAGTCACCGACGATATACTGAATAACGACCTGGCTTACCCGGTTGGAAAGGCCCTCAGGTATATCCCCTGTAACTTGCTGATATCCGGATCGCAGTAAGTTTTATTGTCTGCGGTATGAAGATGTCAGCTGGTCACCAGAGGACCGGGGCTCCTTAATACGAATGATGTCATGGTGCAATGAGAAGGTGAGGGGACACGGGATGCGGTATGAATATTTCTCTCCAGACCCGGACGGAATGATGCCCGGGTCATACTGGATAAGCGTAACGCTTCTGCAGCCGGCAGGGTGAGAGACTCAGAAGCGACTGACTGACTCTGCCTCGTCTGGAATGCGTTTGTCTTTATCTCCTTCACTAAGTGGCAAAGCCCCGGCCGCCTGCCCGACAATCTCAGCCGGCCGGTGGCAGGGAGCGAAGGATCTCCGCGGTATCTCGACCGTCAGCGGTAAAGGGAATGGCCAGGGTGGCAGCCATGTCCAGCGCAAATACCCGGGTATAGACTTCCATCGAGCGCGGATCCTTATGCCCGGCCAGCGCCTGGATGACCTTCCTAAGCTGCCGGTGATAAAGCATGTGCATGATATAGCTGTGCCGGAAGGTATGCGGCGTCACGGCGATCGAAAAATGCACGCCATCAGCTTCAGCCCGCTTCACCGCCTGTTTCAGCCAGTTGCGCATTGTCTCATCCGTGACCGGCCATAACGGCTCCCGCCGGCGGGGCGGGTGGTGACCATCCAGCTTTCCATCTGACGCACAAAACTGGCATCCGTCAGCGGTACCAGTCGCACTTCATCTTTTGGGGGACGCCCGCGGCGTGCCCGTACTTTCTCCGACAGCACCCGCACAAAAGGCCGCAGACCATCCAGGTCGAAGGATTCCGGGGTGAGCGTCCGGGCTTCGCCGATACGGATCCCGGTATTCCACATGGTGGCGAACAGCATATGGTGACGCTGGTCCGGCATGTACCAGAGGAGGGCGCTCACTTCCGGCGCCAGGAGGTAAGCCGGCGTGGCACCTGTTGAGGTGGCCATCCGCCGGAGTGCCACCGCGGTCGCAAAATCAACGCCCGGGGCGATCGGCAATAACGAAACGCGTTCTGGTGAATTCTGCAGGGGAATGATGTTGTTCATCGGCTATTTTTCACGTAGCGCACTCACTGGTCATAGATACAGTTATTCTGGCCTGAAAGGTCAGATCCTGCCATCACAATAAATCGCAGCGCGCGGATCCTTTTATTGTCTTATCCCGCATTGTTGCGGGTAAAACCAAATGCGTAAAGGATTCTTTTTCAGCGCCGAACCACGCTGAAGCCAGTCATGACGCGGGCTGAGGAGCGTTTTACGGTTTTTGGGAGAAATGGGGTAATGCCAGGACAAACAGCTATGTTGACACTGGCATTAATGGAGACGAGAAACGCCTACCTTCCAGATGCGATCGGCAGGAATGATCTTTAACATGTTCCGTCTGTGGTTGTGTAAGGGCAGCCAGTACGGCAGTGACGACTGGCACCGCTTCTGCGGGCCAATAACCTGGTACCGAGCTTGAGCCGGTGTGGCAACTGCCAGGATAATGCGGTGGCCGAATTGTTCTTCAGTTCACTGAAAAAAGAACGCATTAGTAAGAGAACATACCAAACCGGGATCTGGCCCGGGCGGATGTCTTCGATTACATTGAAGTGTTCTACAATCGGACCCGGCGCCACAGTCATCCCGGCGGCGTCAGTCCGGAGGCCTTCGAACAGGCCTCGTCGTGAGGACAGAATTTGTCTACAGGCATGGGGTCAGTCCATAGTTACATCTAATGTATCCTATGAACCGAGCGTATTTTCCCCATTAAGGGAAGTATCTTTTTTTGAAATTCCCGTAAAACGGGAATGATAAGATAGAAAAGTTACTTTTGTAGTTGAGCATTTGCATTAAGACGCATGCACGTTAGAACCGCGTCAGATGGGACCCCTGGATTTCGGGCCAGTATGACGGACAAGAGGAAAAGACCTAAGCGAAGGCAAGCGGCAGGATCAATAATAATTTTATGTATAAAATTAATGTCTCTCTCGTCTTTGTTGATAGCTACAACTCCCCCCTCCATCATTGCTGTGGATTTACCATCAAAAGTAACTTTTACGTTTTTGTAGACTTGCTTATTATGGTGCTTTGTTTTTTTATGTTTCAGAACAGCCTCATGAGTAAGGCGAAGAAACGCCATACACAAGGTGATCACTTCATCATCACTCAGCTTTGTTGAAAAGGCCTTTTGACCAGTCCAGTCAAAACTTCCCGGCTTCGATACTAAAGGCCCCGCAAGGATAAGATTCACACTGCCATTTGTCTCAGAAAAATTGAGCTCAAGTGCTGTCTTACCGGAATTAAATACCTTTTCATTTCGGTAAGGTTGATGCTGTGGTACATCGTTATTTATATTTTCCACCAAATATGTCCTTCACCTTCGTTGATTAAATTCTTCACCAGACCAATGTAGGTATACCCTCTAGGTTGCTTCATCGCAAAAATATAAGCACTGGTCTCCAGCATTAGATAGTCTCCCGAGGGAGCACCAGGAGGAACCTCTGTAGAGCTAAAGCTTTTAGTGTGCTCCTTTTTAACTTTGACCCTGGCCCAAATTCAGTGCAGTGCTAAATCAGAGAGCTTCGTCTTTCCGGAGACTTCGGATGAATTCAGCCGGAGTCATGTCATTTAATGATGAATGCGTTCTCTCATGATTA
>NZ_JAIJYL010000052.1:0-11846 GCF_019753495.1 Klebsiella sp. TF21-TM
GACAGCCGCCACCCGGCGAAATTACAGGTACCGTGCCTGATATCTTGCCCGGCGGCGCTGCGCTTGCGCGGGCCTACAGGGTATGAGCCTGTAGAGGGCCCTGTAGGCCGGGTAAGGCGACAGCCGCCACCCGGCATAACGGCTGGAGCCGGGTCGATAACTACCCGGACTCGCGCGAAAGCCGCGTCCGGGCTACCGGTTAGGATGAAGGATAACAGCCGCCAGCGCTCAGCGTCGGGAGCGCACCACCTGGTAGCGGCGGGTGAAATACTCCACCGGCGCGCTCCAGACGTGAACCAGACGGGTGAACGGGAAGATCAGGAAGATGGTCATCCCCAGCACCAGGTGGACGCGGTAAATCCAGGCCACGCCGTCCAGATGCGCCGAGGCGCCGCCGTGGAAGGTGACCACCGCCTGCGCCCAGTCCACCAGCTTGAGCATTTCGCTGCCGTCCGGATGCTGGGCGGAGAAGGGGATCGTCGTCAGCCCCAGCGCGCACTGAATCAGCAAAATGCACAGGATCAGAATATCTGCCGTGGTGGAGGTGGCGCGAATGCGCGGGTTGGTCAGGCGGCGCGCCAGCAAGCCGATGCCGCCCACCAGGGTGAGCACCCCGCACACGCCGCCGAGGATCATTGCCATCAGCTGCTTCTGCGACATTGGCAGGAACCACGAGTAGACCCAGTGCGGGGTCAGCATGCCAAAGAGATGGCCGAAAAAAATGCCGAGAATGCCGATATGAAACAAGTTCGACCATAGCACCATCCCGCGTTTATCCAGCATCTGGCTGGATGACGCGCGCCAGGTATACTGCCCATAGTCGTAGCGTAGCCAGCTGCCGAGCAGAAACACGGCGCCGCAAAGGTAAGGGTAGATATCGTAAAAGAAGACGTTCAGATACTGGATCATTTCGGGCCTCCGGCGCGGATGTCGACGTACAGCGGCGCCACATCCTGGCTAAAGCGTCGTTGATAAGCTTGCATAGGCGAGCTGTCGCAAGCGGTCGCATTATCTTCAATAAACTTCACCTGCTCTTCTTCCCACACTTCGTCCAGCGCCTGACAGGTATCGTCGCGCTTTTCTCCCGCCACCTGTTTGGTGACACTGTCACTGTTGAGCGGGCTTTTTGCCAGTTCCAGCAGGGCGTCAAACAGTTGATAATACGAGCATTCTCGTTGCTTCAGGCGGCCGCCGATCAGCGCCAGAATCGGCGCGATATTCTGCAGCCCTTCGCGGGCGTCGGCGAGGGGTAAAATACTGAGATACTCCAGATACAGCGGCAGATAGTCGGGCAGTTCACGGCAATCGATCAGCAGACCTGCCTGCTGATACTGATTCATCAGGTCCACCATCGCCTGGCCACGGTCGCGGGACTCAGCATGCACATGTTCAAACAGCAGCAGCGAGGTGGCGCGCCCTCGCTCGAACACCTCGCACCAGTCGGCCTGGCGATCCAACAGTGGCGCCGCCAGCAGCTCCCCGACAAAGGGCGTCAGGGAAGGGATATCGGCGCTGACCAGCGCCAGGGCTTCGTCGCGGTTCTCCCACAGCACCTCGTCGGGATACTCCAGCAGCAGACCGAGCACTTTCAGGATCCGCATCACTCTCCCTCCCCATGCTTACGCACGCCGCTGACGTCGATGGCGTCAATCCGCCGGCTGTTAAACAGGTTGAATTTCGTATCTGAACCGTGACAGCCGTCGCCGAAGGTAAAGCCGCAGCCGTTGCGTTCCGGGAAGGCGTCCTCCGCCAGTTCGCGATGGCTGGTGGGGATCACGAAGCGGTCTTCGTAGTTGGCGATCGCCAGATAGCGATACATCTCTTCGACCTGCTCAACGCTGAGTCCCACCTCTTCAATTGCCCGGGTATCGGTCACGCCCTCGACGGTTTGCGAGCGCTTGTAGTGGCGCATTGCCATCATCCGTTTCAGCGCGCGCAATACCGGTCCGGTATCCCCGGCGCTTAGCAGGTTCGCCAGGTACTGGACCGGAATGCGCAGGCTCTCAACCGCCGGCAGGATGGCGCCGTTGTTCGGCAGGCCGCCGGCGTCGGCAACCGACTGGATCGGCGACAGGGGCGGCACATACCAGACCATCGGCAGGGTGCGATACTCCGGATGCAGCGGCAGGGCCAGCTTCCAGTCCATCGCCAGCTTATAGACCGGCGATTTCTGCGCCGCCTCAATGACATTGTGGGGGATGCCTTGTTTTAACGCTTCCTCGATGACCGCCGGATCGTTTGGATTAAGGAATACCTCGCACTGGCGCTCATAGAGGTCGGTTTCATGCTCGGCGCTGGCAGCCTCTTCGATACGGTCGGCGTCATACAGCAAGACGCCGAGATAGCGGATGCGCCCGACGCAGGTTTCGGAGCACACCGTTGGCTGCCCGGACTCAATGCGCGGATAGCAGAAGATGCATTTTTCCGACTTGCCGCTCTTCCAGTTAAAGTAGATTTTTTTATATGGACAGCCGCTGATGCACATCCGCCAGCCGCGGCATTTGTCCTGGTCTATCAGCACGATGCCATCTTCCTCACGCTTGTAGATGGCGCCGCTCGGGCAGGTGGCTACGCAGCTCGGGTTGAGGCAGTGCTCGCACAGGCGCGGGAGGTACATCATAAAGGTGTTTTCGAACTGGCCGTACATCTCTTTCTGCATGGCTTCGAAGTTACGGTCGCGGGCGCGTTTCTCGAATTCACCGCCGAGCAGTTCCTCCCAGTTCGGGCCCCAGTCAATTTTATCCATCCGCTCGCCGCTGATCAGCGAGCGTGGGCGGGCGGTAGGCAGATATTTTCCCTCCGGCGCGTTGTGCAGATGCTGGTAATCGTAGGTGAAAGGTTCGTAGTAATCGTCAATCGCTGGCAGCACCGGGTTGGCGAATATCTTCGACAGCACGCTAACCCGATTGCCGAGGCGGGGCGTCAGTTTACCGCTGATGCCGCGGATCCAGCCGCCTTGCCACTGCTCCTGGTCTTCCCAGTTTTTTGGGTAGCCAATGCCCGGTTTGGTTTCCACATTATTGAACCACGCGTACTCCATGCCCTCCCGGCTGCTCCAGACGTTTTTACAGGTGACCGAGCAGGTGTGACAGCCGATGCATTTGTCCAGATTCAGCACCATTCCAACCTGAGAACGGATTTTCATTTTTTCGCCTCCTGTACCTGATCGCGACCTTCGTCATCCAGCCAGGCAATATTTTTCATTTTGCGGATCATGATGAACTCGTCGCGGTTGGAGCCGACGGTGCCGTAGTAGTTAAAGCCATAGGCCAGCTGGGCGTAGCCGCCGATCATGTGCGTCGGCTTCGGACAGACGCGGGTGACGGAGTTATGAATGCCGCCGCGGCGGCCGGTCACTTCCGAACCCGGGATATTCATAATCCGCTCCTGAGCGTGATACATCATGGTCATCCCCGGCGGCACGCGCTGGCTCACCACCGCCCGGGCGGTGAGGGCGCCGTTGGCGTTGAACGCTTCGATCCAGTCGTTATCTTCAATGCCCAGCTCTCTGGCGTCAGTTTCACTGAGCCAGACGATCGGCCCGCCGCGCGACAGCGTCAGCATCAGCAGGTTTTCGCTGTATGTGGAGTGGATCCCCCATTTCTGGTGCGGGGTCAGGAAGTTCAGCGCTTTCTCCGGAAAACCGTTCGGCGGCACGGCCTTCATCTGGCTGACGCTGCGGGTATCAATGGGCGGGCGATAAGCCACCAGGCTTTCGCCGAAAGCCCGCATCCACGGATGGTCCTGATACAGCTGTTGCCGCCCGGAGAGGGTGCGCCACGGGATCAGTTCGTGCACATTGGTATAACCGGCGTTGTAGGAGACGTGCTCGCTTTCCAGTCCGGACCACGTTGGGCTGGAGATGATCTTGCGCGGCTGCGCCTGAATATCGCGGAAGCGGATCTTCTCATCCTCTTTATTCAGCGCCAGATGAGTGTGGTCGCGACCGGTAAATTCTCCCAGCGCCTGCCAGGCTTTCACCGCCACCTGGCCGTTGGTTTCCGGCGCGAGGCTGAGAATAACTTCGGAGGCGTCAATGGCGCTGTCGATCCGCGGCCGGCCTTTGGCCGGACCGTCCTGCTTGAGGTAGTTAAGCTTGCCGAGGAAATCGACTTCGCTTTGCGTATTCCACGAGATGCCTTTTCCGCCGTTGCCAAGCTTATCGAGCAGCGGCCCGAGAGAGGTGAAGCGTTCCCAGGTGGCGGGATAGTCGCGCTCCACCAGGGCAATCGACGGAGCGGTTTTCCCGGGGATCAGATCGCATTCGCCCTTGCGCCAGTCAAGCACCTCGAACGGCTGCGCCAGCTCAGCCGGAGAGTCATGCTGCAGCGGGACCAGCACCACGTCGGTCTCTTTCCCGAGATGGCCGACGCAGACCTGCGAGAAGGATTTGGCGATATCTTTGTAAATCTCCCAGTCGCTCTTTGCCTCCCACGCCGGGTCGACGGCGGCGGAAAGCGGGTGGATAAACGGATGCATATCCGAGGTGTTCATATCGTCTTTTTCGTACCAGGTGGCGGTCGGTAGAACAATATCGGAAAAGAGACAGGTACTGGACATGCGGAAATCCAGCGTCACCAGCAGGTCGAGTTTGCCCTCGATAGCCGCCGTCTGCCACTCGACTTCCTCAGGTTTCACCTCATCGCTGGCGCCCAGTTCATCCCCCTGAATACCGCTGTCGGTCCCGAGCAGGTACTTCAACATGTACTCATGCCCCTTACCGGACGATCCCAGCAGGTTAGAGCGCCAGATAAACAGGTTCCGCGGATGGTTTTTACCGCTGTCCGGCTGCTCGGCGGCAAAGCGGATCTCGCCGGATTTTAGCGACCGCACCGTGAACGCCGAGGGCGATAGCCCGGCGGCCTCGGCCTGCTGCTTGATGGTCAGCGGGTTGACGTTGAGCTGTGGCGCAGAAGGCAACCAGCCCATCCGTTCCGCGCGGACGTTGAAGTCAATAAGGCTGCCGCTAAATTTGCTGGCGTCGGCCAGCGGCGACAACAGCTCCTGCGCGGTCAGTTTTTCATAGCGCCACTGGCTGGCGTGATTGTAGAAATAGGAGGTGCTGTTCATTTGCCGCGGCGGGCGGTTCCAGTCCAGCGCGAACGCCAGCGGCAGCCAGCCGGTCTGTGGGCGCAGCTTCTCCTGGCCGACATAGTGCGACCAGCCGCCGCCGCTCTGGCCGACGCAGCCGCAGAACACCAGCAGGTTAATCATCCCCCGGTAGTTCATATCCATGTGGTACCAGTGGTTTACCCCGGCGCCGAGGATAATCATCGAACGGCCATGGGTTTTATGCGCCGTATCGGCGAACTCGCGGGCGATTTGTTCGATATGCTGGCGCGGCACGCCGGTGATCTGCTCCGCCCACGCCGGGGTATAGGCTTTAACCTCGGCGAAATCTTTCGCCGCATTGACATCATCAAGCCCTCGGTCCAGGCCGTAGTTAGCCAGAATCAGGTCATATACGCTGACCACCAGGCCGCTTTCGCCACTGGCCAGCGTCAGCTGTTTCACCGGGAGCGGATGAAGGGTTACCGGTGCCTGCGGCACGCTGCGGAAATGCGGGTTTTCATTGCCGCCGAAGTAGGGGAAGGCGACTGACGCCACGCTGTCGCGAATATCCAGCAGAGACAGCGTGAGCTCCACCGTTTTGCCGTCAGCCAGCGGTTCGAGGTTCCATTTCCCTTTTTCGCCCCAGCGAAAGCCGATGGAACCGTTCGGCGCCACCAGTTCGCCGTCGGCGGTGCAGGCGACGGTTTTCCATTCCGGGTTATTCGTTTCGCCCAGTCCATCCAGCAGGTCGGAGGCGCGCAGCATGCGGCCTGGCACATAGCTGCCATCGTCGCGCGGCTCAAGCATCACCAGCATCGGCATGTCGGTATAGGTGCGGCAGTAGTTAAGAAAGTAATCACTCGGATTATCAAGGTGGAAGGCTTTGAGGATGACGTGGCCCATGGCCATCGCCAGCGCGCTGTCGGTACCTTGCTTCGGCGCCAGCCAGTGGTCGCACAGTTTGGCCACTTCCGAATAGTCCGGGGTGATGGCGATGGTTTTGGTGCCTTTGTAGCGTACTTCGGTGAAGAAGTGGGCATCCGGGGTCCGGGTCTGCGGCACGTTGGAGCCCCAGGCGATAATGTAGCTGGCGTTGTACCAGTCGGCGGATTCCGGCACGTCGGTCTGCTCGCCCCAGGTCATTGGCGAGGCCGGGGGCAGATCGCAGTACCAGTCGTAGAAGCTGAGGCAGGTGCCGCCGATAAGGGATAAATAGCGGGTACCCGCCGCGTAGGAGACCATCGACATCGCCGGGATCGGCGAGAACCCGGCGACACGGTCCGGGCCGTAGTGTTTGATGGTCCAGACGTTGGCGGCGGCGATGAGCTGATTCAGCTCTTTCCAGCTGGAGCGGACAAAGCCGCCTTTGCCGCGCGCCGCTTTATAGCTGGTGGTTTTGGCCGGATCCTGCATGATGCTATCCCAGGCCTGCACCGGGTCGGGAAACTGCGCCAGTGCTTCGCGCCACAACGCAATCAGCCGTTTACGCGCCAGCGGGTACTTCAGACGGTTGGCGCTATAGAGATACCAGGAGTAGCTGGCGCCTCGCGGGCAGCCGCGTGGTTCATGGTTCGGCAGATCCGGGCGGGTACGCGGATAATCGGTCTGCTGGGTTTCCCAGGTCACCAGACCGTTTTTGACATAAATTTTCCAGCTGCAGGAGCCGGTGCAATTCACGCCGTGGGTGGAGCGGACAATTTTGTCGAACTGCCAGCGTTGACGGTAGCTGTCTTCCCAGTCACGGTTGTTGTTGTAGACCTGACCGTGGCCGTTGGCAAAGGTTTCGCCTTTCTGCTTAAAGTAGCGAAAGCGATCCAGTAGTTTACTCATGACATTTCTCCTGCTCCGATAAAGTCCGGCATCGTGCCACCCGGCCGGATGAGCGAACGAACGCGTACGCCGGATAAGGCGGAAGCCGCCATCCGGCAGATAAATCGTTATGGTTAAGCGGGTTTACGTCGGCCGTAGACCAGCCAGGTCACCAATACGCAAACCACATAAAAAACGAAAAAGACCTTCATCGCCCCGACCGGCGAACCGGTCATCGCCAGCGAGGTGCCGAAGGCTTTTGGGATAAAGAAGCCGCCGATGGCGCCAATTGCCGAGATAAAGCCCAGCGCGGCAGCGGTATCGGTTACGGCTTCGTGCTGCGCTTCTTCTTCGCTGCCGCCGCGCTGCCTCACGCTCTCGATGGTGAGCTGACGGAAGATGACGGCGATCATCTGGAAGGTGGAGCCGCTGCCGAGCCCGGCGGTTAAGAACAGCCCCATAAACACCACGTAGAAGGCAAGGAAGCTACCGGATCCGCTGCCCGGCAGGGTGAGGAACAGCAGACCGGTAAAGAGCGCCATCAGCACGAAATTGACCAGCGTCACCCGCACACCGCCCAGACGGTCGGAGATGATCCCGCCGAACGAACGCGCCAGCGCGCCGATAAACGGTCCAAAGAAAGCCAGCTTGAGAATGTCGACCGCAGGAAACTGGGTTTTCGCCAGCATGGCGAAGCCGGCGGAGAAGCCGATAAATGAGCCGAAAGTCGCCAGATAGAGCAGGCTCAACAGCCACATATGCGGGCGCTTGAGTACGGGAAGCTGATCGCGAATCGAGGCCTTCGAACTGGCGATATCATTCATACCGAACCAGGCGGCAGCGGTGGCAAGCAGCAGGAGGGGTACCCAGACGAGCGCCGCATTACTCAGGGCCATGGTCGATCCATCGGGCTGGGTGACGCCATGGACGCCGAGGAAGGTGAAGATCGGCAGGAAGATCACCGCCGGGGCGACCATCTGCATCACACTGACCCCGAGATTGCCCAGGCCGCCGTTGACCCCCAGCGCGCTGCCCTGTTTGGCTTTGGGAAAAAAGAAACTGATATTTCCCATACTGGAAGCAAAATTAGCCCCGGCAAAACCGCACAGCAGCGCAATAACAATAAATACCCAGAATGGAGTAGCGCTATTCTGGATCGCCACGCCTAACCAAATACAAGGCACAATTAGGATCACTGTACTTAATACGGTCCAGTAGCGCCCGCCGAAGAGGGGTACCATAAAGGAGTAGGGGACCCGTAATATCGCGCCGGAAAGTGAAGGAAGTGCGGTTAATAAAAAAAGCTGGTCGGTAGTGAAATGAAAACCGACCTTATTAAGGTTGACCGCCACGGCGCTGAATAACATCCATACGCAGAAGGCAAGTAGTAAGCAGGTGACTGATATCCAGAGGTTTCTTCTCGCAATGGCCTGACCCTTGTTTTCCCAGAAGGCCTTATTTTCTGGCCGCCAGTTTTTCAAAAGGTAATGATTATCTTTCTCATTTTGTACCGACATATTGCCCTCTAATTGCCCGGAATGGAGTAAATAAATAAGGTCAACAGCTGAATACAAGGTGACGGTGAATAACCCTTAATTGGCGTTATCTAAAAAGCGTAGATAAAAAAAACGTGCTGTCGGAGAGCACGTGGAGAGCGTAGCGGGATTAATTGTTACTAAATGTAAAATTTAACTAAAATAACTCCAGCGTAATCATCTTATTGACGTAACGGCTAAACGCCGTCTCGTCCAGGGTTTGGGTGCCGAGGGCGTAAATCCCGTCGAGGCCGCACACCAGGGCGATAAAACGCCAGGCGATATCCACCGGCGGCTCGCTCGAGTGAAACTCACCGCCGGCGAGGCCCTGTTCCACGATCGCCACGGTCTCGGCATGCCACATGGTCATGGTCAGCAGGTAGGCCGCTTTGATGTCCGGGTCGCTGTCGGCCAGCACCTGGCCCTCCCGCCACAGGCGGATATAGGGTTCCAGCCGGCCATCCTCGCTGCCGATCATCGAGAATAACCGCTCGCGCCAGCTGGCATCCTCCGCCACCAGCGGCATGTCGAGCATCTCGCGGATAAGACGGATGAACACCTGGGACTTCAGCTCGCCGATGGAGGCGAAGTGGTGGTGCAGTTGCCCGGCGGCCACCTGCGCCTCGCGGGCGATCTGCCGGACGGTCATGGCGCTGAAGCCGCCACGCAGCGCCAGGCGCATGGCGGCCTGCATAATCCCTTCCCGTCGCTCATCCCGCTGTAAATAGTGCATAGAACCCCGCTGATATCTGGCTTTGGCCGAGTGTAACAAAAAGTTGGACATGTGTTCAACAATCCGGCAGGATCGCCATCCTGGACATGTGTCCAAGTTCTAACATTGAGGTACACGCTATGTCACGGCAATGGATGACGCTGATGGCGATTTTGCTGGTTTATATTCCGGTGGCGATTGACGCCACGGTGTTGCATGTGGCCGCGCCGACCCTCAGCGTCGCGCTGGGCAGCAGCGGTAATGAGCTGTTGTGGATCATTGATATCTATTCATTGGTGATGGCCGGGATGGTGCTGCCGATGGGCGCCCTTGGCGATAAAATCGGCTTTAAACGTCTGCTGCTGCTCGGCAGCGCTATTTTTGGCATCGCCTCGCTGTGCGCCGCGCTGTCGCCGACCGCCCTGACGCTTATTGCCTCCCGCGCCCTGCTGGCGGTGGGGGCGGCGATGATCGTTCCGGCGACGCTTGCCGGGATCCGCAGCACCTTCGCCGAGGCCAGCCAGCGCAATATGGCGCTGGGGCTGTGGGCGGCGGTGGGCTCAGGCGGCGCGGCCTTTGGCCCGCTGGTGGGCGGCATGCTGCTGGAGCATTTCTACTGGGGATCAGTGTTCCTGATCAACGTGCCGATTGTGCTGGTGGTTATCGCCATTAACGCGAAAGTGGTGCCGCGCCAGCCCGCGCGCCGCGACCAGCCGCTGAACCTGCTGCAGGCGCTCATTTTGATTGCGGCGATCCTGATGCTGGTGTTTAGCGCCAAATCGGCCCTGAAGGGCCAGCTGGCGCTGTGGCTCACCGCGCTGGTGGCGATCGGCGGGGCGGCGATGCTGACCTGGTTTATCCGCAAACAGTTGTCGGCGGCCCGGCCGATGGTGGATATGCGCCTGTTCACCCATCGCATTATTTTAAGCGGGGTGATGATGGCGATGACGGCCCTGATTACCCTGGTGGGTTTTGAGCTGCTGATGGCGCAGGAGCTGCAGTTTGTGCATCAGAAAACGCCGTTCGAGGCGGGGATGTTTATGCTGCCGGTGATGGTGGCCAGCGGCTTTAGCGGGCCGATTGCCGGGATGCTGGTGTCAAAGCTCGGACTGCGCGAGGTGGCTACCGGCGGGATGTTGCTGAGCGCCTTAAGCTTTCTGGGCCTGGCGCTGACCGATTTCAGCACTCAACACTGGCTGGCCTGGGGGCTGATGACGCTGCTGGGCTTTAGCGTCGCCAGCGCGCTGCTGGCCTCCAGCTCCGCCATTATGGCGGCGGCGCCGAAGGAGAAAGCGGCGGCGGCCGGGGCGATCGAAACCATGGCTTATGAGCTGGGCGCCGGCCTCGGCATTGTGCTGTTCGGCCTGATCCTCACCCGCAGCTACAGCGCCACCATTGTGCTACCGTCCGGACTGAATGAGACGATGGCGCAGCAGGCGTCGTCATCGATCGGCGAGGCGGTCAGCCTGACCCAGGCGCTGCCCGCCGGGGTGGCGGAGGCGCTAATGGCGGCGGCCAAGGCGGCCTTTACCCAGGCGCACAGCCTGGTGCTGGCGACAGCGGGGGTCATGCTTCTGCTGCTGGCCGCCGGGATCTGGCGCAGCCTCGCCACGGCGACGAAGCCGCCGTCGGCGCTATAGCTGTAGCGACAGGTCCATCGCCGCGCGGCGTAGCGGGGCGAGGGCCTTCTCTTTTAACGCCGCGGCGCTGACCGTCGCGGCCGGCACTCCGACATTCAGCGCGGCCACCACCTGGCCATGACGCGACAGCACCGGCACCGCCAGCGAGCACAGTCCCACCTCTATCTGGCGGTCGGCGAGGGCATAGCCCTGCATGCGCACCCGATCAATCTCCGCGCGTAGCCCGGCCATATCGCACAGGGTGTGGGGGGTGTAGCGAATGAGCACGGCGCGTGACAGTGTCACCTCCAGCTGCTCCTCCGGCAGCGCGCTGAGCAATACCCGACCCATCGACGTCGCCCAGGCCGGCAGACGGCTGCCGCGTCCGAGATCGACGCTCAGTAAATTATTCACCGCGGCGCGGGCGATATAGAGCACGTTATCCCCATCGAGCGTCGCCGCCGAACAGGATTCGCCGAGGGCTTTGCCGAGGCTATCCAGCGCCGTCTGCGCCACTTTCGCCAGCGGGGTGCCGGCGAGATAGGCATGGCCCACCGCCAGCACCCGGGGCAACAGCTCATAATGGCGGCCATCCGGGCTATGGACCATGCCCAGCGCGGCGAGGGTATACAGGCAGCGGCGTACCGCCGCGCGGGAAATTTGCGTTTTCTGGCTTAACTGGGAAATGGTCAGCCGCTGACGCTGCGGGGTAAAGGCGTTAAGCACCTCCAGCCCGCGAGCCAGAGACAGCATAAAGTTGGGATCGTGCTCGGCCTGCCTGGCGCTTAGGGTGGTGGGGGTATGGTCACGCATGGATTCCCTCTCCGTTGCATTGCAAAGCTCACGGGGCATCACTATACCGTGCGCAAACCGCACCGTCCTGAATTGTGCCGGTTTTACCACCGCGATCACATTATTAACCGCCTTTTAACAAACGTGCCGATAATCGCACAACATTTCGATTATCGCCGTTGACCACCCGCCAGACCGAACCCTATTGTCAATGGCACAGCCCTCCCCGTTATGGATGTGGGTACAAAAAGGGCTTTGTTGAATAAATCGAACTTTTGCTGAGTTGAAGGATCAGATCACGTATCCTCCCGACAACACAGACCATTC
>NZ_JAIJYL010000053.1:0-11270 GCF_019753495.1 Klebsiella sp. TF21-TM
TTGAATGGGTTCATGTGCAGCTCCATCAGCAAAAGGGGATGATAAGTTTATCACCACCGACTATTTGCAACAGTGCCAACCAAATGGTGGCAAGCATTCAAGAGGTTGCGAGCAATGCACAGCATGCTGCAGATGCGGCCGGAAGAGCAGACACTGAGACGGCATCTGGCCAGCGTCTGGTAGCCCACACAAGCCAGTCAATCACTGCCCTTGAAGGTGAAATTAGGCAAGCCACTCAGGTTATTCATGAGCTTGAAGGTCAAAGTAACGAGATATCAAAAGTTCTTGACGTTATACGAGGGATCGCCGAGCAAACGAATTTGTTGGCACTCAACGCAGCAATTGAGGCCGCGCGTGCTGGTGAGCAGGGGCGTGGTTTTGCTGTTGTCGCCGATGAGGTTCGCAGTCTTGCTGCTCGCACACAGCAATCGACAACGGATATTCAAAGCATGATCAGCGCTCTACAAGAGCGAGCGCAATCCGCTGTTACAGTCATGGAGCAAAGTAGTCGGCAAGCGCACACGAGTGTAGCTCACGCAGAGGAAGCAGCTACAGCTCTTGATGGAATTGGCCAACGCGTTAACGAAATTACCGACATGAACGCGCAAATAGCGACTGCGGTCGAGCAGCAGGGAGCAGTAAGTGAAGACATAAACCGCAGTATTATCAATATACGCGATGCTGCTGATACCAATGTACAGACCGGGCAGAATAATTTGCAAAGTGCGAAATCTGTCGCTCAGTTAACTAGCGCTCTGAGCGAACTGGCAAAACAGTTTTGGGAAAAACGAGGATAACGCTTTTCAGTATCTCGACAGGGATAACTTACTTTACCATCGGTTATCCCTTTTAGCCGCACAAATTTTAGCCATGGCTTTTCAGGAAGTCAGGGCTATCAGAATGGCCTTAGAAAGCCTAGTCAAAGAGCTGTCACGAGAACACCGTTAGCTTAGCGTACGATTTTTTCCGAATTCTGCGGTTCCCCCATAATAAACACAACGGAAAGCAAAACAGATTCCCCCGTCCCGTGGATGGGGGTAATAGAACAGGAAAATTCGACGAGGCTTTGTTGAATAAATCAGATTTCGGGTAAGTCTCCCCCGTAGCGGGTTGTGTTTTCAGGCAATACGCACGCTTTCAGGCATACCTGCTTTCGTCATTTTGTTCAGCGCTCGTACCAGGGCCATAGCCTCCGCAACCTGACCATCGTAGTCACGCAGCGTCAGTGAACCCCCGAACAGCTGTTTTACCCGGTACATCGCCGTTTCCGCTATCGAGCGACGGTTGTAATCTGTTGTCCATTTCCACCGCGCATTACTCCCGGTCATTCGCTGATTAGCCACTGCACGGTTACGGTCTGCATATTCACCGGGCCAGTAACCCGCACCTTTTCGGGGCGGGATAAGCGCGCTGATTTTCTTACGCCGCAGTTCATCGTGACAGAGCCGGGTGTCGTAAGCGCCGTCTGCCGATGCTGCCCTGATTTTTCTGTGAGTCTGCCGGATAAGACCCGGGAAGGCTTCTGAGTCCGTCACATTGTTCAGCGACAGGTCAGCGCAGATGATTTCATGTGTTTTACTGTCAACGGCGAGATGCAGCTTACGCCAGATACGGCGGCGTTCCTGGCCATGCTTTTTGACTTTCCACTCGCCTTCACCGAAGACCTTCAGCCCGGTGGAATCAATTACCAGGTGTGCGATTTCACCCCGGGTGGGCGTTTTGAAACTGACATTAACCGACTTTGCCCGCCTGCTGACACAGCTGTAATCCGGGCAGCGTAGCGGAACGTTCATCAGAGAAAAAATGGAATCAATAAAGCCCTGTGCAGCCCGCAGGGTCAACCTGAACACGCGTTTAATGACCAGAACGGTGGTGATGACGAGATCAGAATAGCGCTGAGGTCTTCCCCGTGATGAAGGCGTTGTCGACTCATACCAGGCCTGAATAGCTTCATCATCCAGCCAGAAAGTTATGGAGCCACGGTTGATGAGGGCTTTATTGTAGGTGGGCCAGTTGGTGATTTTGAACTTTTGCTTTGCCACGGAACGGTCTGCGTTGTCGGGAAGATGCGTGATCTGATCCTTCAACTCAGCAAAAGTTCGATTTATTCAACAAAGCCGGCTGCCGCTTATCCAGCGGAGAGTTCATTGAGAAACTCCTGTGTAGTGATTTGCCTGCAATAACCTTTTATAGCGTTGAGAGAGTTTTGATGGCGTTCAGCCGACAGTGTCGCGCAAGCATCAGTCACTAAGGTTACCAAGTATCCCAGATCACAGGCGTCACGTACTGCGCTTTCAATACACTGGTCGGTAAGAAAACCCGCAACCACAAGATAACGGGTACCAAGGTTACGTAGTACATAATCAATGTTGGTCGAGATAAATACGCTGGAAGAGGTTTTCGACAGAACAATTTCATCATCACCAGGAGCAATAGCTTCCAGAACCTGCGCGTCCCAGGAGTCACGCGGCACGTTAAAGCCGGTAATTTTGTAGTCTAGGCTGCGGTCACGGCCATCTTTGGTCAGACTTTCTATAACGGTATACATCACTTCAATCTGACTTGCACGACATGCAGTCTGGATTTTTTGCATATTAGAAATTGTTTCGCGTTCAATTATATCAAAGAAGTAGCCGAACCTCTCATTCAGTTCGGTTGTCGACATCCCGACATATTCCCCACCATCACGGCGAGCATTGTAATTTTGTACATCAATAAATAACAGCGTTGCGGCTTGCTTCTCAATTGGGATCTCACGGCTGGACGGTTTAAACATTCGTTATGCCTCTTTTTTATATTGTTGACTGGTGAGAATGTCCCAGCTATCTGTAAATATTTGAGCCAGATCTTCAGCCCAGGTTCGTTGTCCTTCTGGTTCTGTAATCAAATCCTGACGAATTTCGATTTCAACATAGGGGAGTTCATTTTTAATGGCGTGCTGAGGAACAGCATAGTCAGTCACATCTGAAACGGAGTAAGGCAGATTATCTCCAACACACCATCGCCGGGTTTGTTTTAATCGCTCCAGTACCGTCAGAGCATATTCAGCCTGATGCTGGTACAGAACACCGATCTCCCATGGCCGCGATTCACCATGATATACCGGTGTAAAGCTGTGCATCGCGAGGATACAGGTCGGAATACCGTGTTTCTTCCTTTCAGTCAGTATCGCGCGTATAGCATCATGATAAGGAGTGAAAATTTCGTCACGCCTCTGGTCACGCTCCTGCTGGGTCAAGCCGATATTTCCCGGAATGGTAGTGGCTTCAGATACCTCCGGGATGGAACTGGGGATACCTGGTTGCCGGTTACAGTCAATCACCAGTCGGGAATATATCTGATGCACCAGTGGGGCGTTGAGTAAACGACTCATATGTCGGGACACAGTCAGCACGCCCAAATCCCAGCCGATATGTCGATCTATTTCATGCTGCGGTAAACCTAAATCGCCAAGCTGGCGCGGGATACGTTTTCCACCATGGTCACAAAGGATCAAAAAAGGAGAAATGCCCGATTGGTTTTCCACCATTACCGGAGCAGGTTCATCTGAAAAAAGAAGGGGGGCGCTCACGTCTCTATTACCTCATTTGGATTTTGCATTTAAAGATAGGGGGCCAAGTGCTTCCCACTGCTGCAGGCGCTGCACGGTTTTATCACCCTGGCTTTCCATAATGCTGGCGATAATGGCATCAATGAGGACAATACCGGCGGCGTACCCATCAAAAAGCCATGGCGTTTCGACATGGATAGCCAGAACGACTTTAGCGAGAGAAGCTATAGGGGAAAGTTGGGTATCCGTTACGGCTATGAGTGTGGCACCGCGTGCCACAATCTCCTGTGCCAGTTGATACATATCCTGCTGGTAACGACGAAAATCGAACAACACGAATACGTCATTTTTATTAACGTCGATGATCTGCTGAATACGATCGTGATGGTTTTCGGCGAGCACTTCAACACCGCGTCTCACCTGTTGCAGGTTGCGGCCAAAATACATTGCCAGAGACTGGCTGATACGACCGCCACCGAGGATTATATGATGTTCTTTAGCACCGATGAGACGGGTGGCTTCAGCGATCTCATATTCCGCTATGTCACGTAAGGAACACTGTATCGCCAGTGTCGAGGATGTTATGGCGGCCTCTATCAACGACGATGCGCTTTCTGTCGTTACCCAGTTATCCAGGCGCTGTAAAGGGCCTTTAGCCTGTTCCGATATTTCATCCCTCAGCGCCTGCTGAAAATCAACGAAACCACCATATCCCATTCGACGTGCAAAACGCACCACGGAAGGCAGACTGACGCCAGCTCGATCGGCCAGCATTTGCACCGAACCTAAACCAGCACCGGGATAGTCAGCCAGCATGGCCCTGGCAATTTTACGCTCTGCAGGACTTAGCTCCGCCATGTTGTCTTTTATCTGTTGTGCCAGCACCTGGCTCTCCTTCATTCCACTTCAGGCAAATAACATTACCACAAGCGTTACGTCTGAATCATACGGATTTAATATATATTACACATCTTGCTTTTTTTCAACGAATGTAACATACACAAAAAGAATCAAGCGGTGTTTTTTATTCCAACTTTAACGGGAGTTTTCGATTTAATGGGCAAGCAATCTGTAGGTGTCGATGATGAAGTCATTGATTTACAAAGCATAAGTGAAAACCTCAGAGCTCTGGGGATCACGACCCTTTTTACCTCGCTGGTCGACTCTGCGGGCGTAATCCGAGGCAAATCTGTCCCGGTAAACCGGCTCAAAACCCTTTGTCAGTCAGGGGTGGGAGCATCGCCTTCCTGGGCTCTGTTCTGTGCCGATAACGCGATTGCCTGGATCCCGGCATTCACGGCTGTTGGTGATCATCGCCTGCGCGCCGATATCAGTTCACTGGTGACATTCCAGGATGGTTTTTGCTGGGCTCCGGTGGATGTTTTTGAACAGGAAGGACAGCACGCCGCCTGGTGCAGCCGTCATTTTCTACGCCAGCAGGTCGCAGCGCTGCAAAAACAGGGTATCGAAACTCTGGCAGCCGGTGAGCTTGAATTCTATTTGTTACCAGAGCAGGACGTACCGGGGCATAGCGGATGGCACGCTTACGGTATAGGGGGGCTACTGGCTCATGAGTCGATGATCAATGATCTCGTCAGAACGCTTGAAGAAGCGAATGTCGGCCTGGAACAATTTCATGCTGAATATGGCTCCTGTCAGTTTGAGCTTTCACTGGCACCGGCCGATCCCGTGACGATGGTGGATCGCCTGGTGCTGACACGTGTTTTACTGGGCCGCATTGCACGCAAACACCATTTACGTGTCAGTTTCTCCCCAAGGCCATTTGCGAATGAAGCAGGTAACGGTGCTCATCTGCATTACTCCTTTACACGTGAGGGGCAACCTCTGCTGGCCGGCGGTACCGGTATCTACGGTATTACCGCTGAGGGCGGGAGCCTGATAGCGGGGATCGTACGATATCTGCCGGAATTGGTGGCATTACTTGCCCCGTCAGTATTGTCTGCCGAACGCCTGCAACCCGGCCACTGGTCGGGCGCGTATGCCTGCTGGGGACTGGAAAACAGGGAAGCCGCAGTACGTTACTGTGCGGCAAATCGGGGCAACCCTTATGGCGCACATCTTGAAGTTAAGTGTATAGATCCTGCTGCCAACCCCTACATTGCCTGTGGGGCAGTGCTTGGGATGGCGCTGGCTGGTCTGAAAGACGAACTTCCCCTACCGCAGCCTACACAATCTGCTCCAGCCGATCTCTCAGAAGCTGAACGCAATGAGCAGAATATCCAGCGACTTATAACAAACCACAGCGAGGCCTTAACCCGTCTCGCACAAAGCTCACTGGCGCAGTCAATGTTACCTCCGGAGCTACTGGGCGCGCTGATCGCCGTACGCCAGCATGAACAGGATACCTGGGGACATCTACCGCTGGAAACCATCACGGAGACATTCCGCTTCGCATGGTCGGTTTAAGTCTGAACAACTTCGGGGCAACCCATAACACATCTCGCTAATTAATTGCGCTTATGAGGGTGATGAAGATGAGTCATGCATCAAATAAAAAGCGAAGTTTAAAACTCTGGGAGGCTCTGGCGCTCTCTTTGGGAATGGTTGGACCAACACTGGCTATGTCAGGTAATGCGCAGGGGTTGATCGACTCAGTTGGCAAGGCATTGCCGATTGTGTTTGTATTAGGTCTGATCGGGGTAGCATTAATTGCCTATGGTTTTATCCGTTTGACCCGATTTTATAATCACGCTGGTAGTGCCTACGGTTTGGTCGGAAAAACTGTCGGTCCTCGCGCCGGGTTCTTTTCCGGTTTTGCCATTATGGGAACGTATCTTTTCTTTTCGATTGGCACACTTGCGGCACTGGGTGCATTTACCAATGCTTTTCTGGCCGCATTATTCCCCTCCTCTGGTTTTCAGATCCCATGGATTATCACTGCGACAGTTGGAGTGATATTTAGCTGGATCCTGAATTCTCGTGATGGAAAGACGGTCGCTCGCGTACTGATGGTGATTGAGGGGCTCGGCATTGTATTGATGCTGGTACTGGCTGCAGTGATTGTCGTACATCAACCGGCGACAGGGGCAGAACATGCTTCATTGTTCAGTTTGAATGGCGTCAGTTTTCAGGCGGTAATGGCTGGCGTCGTCGCCGCTTTCCTCTCCTGGGCTGGCTTTGAAGCCTGTGCCACCCTCGGGGAAGAGACAGAAAACCCCAAGCGCAATATTCCGCTGGCACTGCTGGGTTCCATTCTGCTAACCGGTGTGCTGTTTGTGGGGATGATGTATGTGCAAACCCTTGGTTTTGGCCTTAGTGAGTCGGGCCTGAATGCCTTCAAAAATTCAGCGAACTCCCTGGGTACATTATCACAAACATACGTTGGCACCGCATTTACCTTAGCGATGTTGTTTACCGCCATGATGTCTGCTTTCGCGGCAAATTTATCTGCCGCCGCCACCTCCAGCCGTCTGTTATTTGCGCTCGCTCGCGATGGGTTTGGTCCAGCGTGTTTTGCGAAAATGTCAGATAAAAATCATCAACCTCGTAACGCCCTAACTCTGATACTTATTCTCAGTCTGCTGGTTGATGTTGTGGCCTGGCTGAGTGGTAAACCGGCAATGGGAACGGGTAACAGCGCGATAGATGCATACTTTTATTTTGCGATCATCGGCTCCGTTTGCCTGATGGTTGCCTATCTGATGATCGAGATTGGAGTGATTAATTTTATCGCCCGCATGGGTCAGAACATCCCTAAATGGGAGCTGATCATGCCAGCGCTGGGCATCGTCATTATGGTGATGTCGTTATATTTCAATGTGGCAGGCCAGGAAGAGCTCTTTAGTCCGGCACTGGTGGCGTTTTACTGGTGCATCGCCGGCCTGATCACCATCATTTCGGCACCCAAGCTCGTACGAAATATCGGATTGTCCCTGGCGTCAGAGTTTGCAACCCCAGGTGATAAAGTGGCAACCAGGACAGTACAAAAGGAGTGGATATGAGCAAGCAGATCTTTCCTGACGAAGCAGCCAGTTTGTATCAGCGTGACACCCGGTCCGTAGCTGGAATTGAGAAGTTACGCTTCTTCCCGTTAGCCGTTACCGCTGGCAAGGGATGCTGGTTAACTGAAGCAGGTGGCCGGAAATTGCTCGATCTGTCAGCCACCTGGACCGCGGCAGGACTGGGTCATGGTCACCCGGAAATCGCCGCGGCCATCACCAGGGCTGCACAGAATCCAGCCGGGGCCGGTGGCCTTTCAGCGGTACACCCGGATTCGGTCGGACTTGCAGAGGAGCTGCTGGCCATTACCCCGGGCAACGGGGATCGCTGCGTCTATCTCGGACATGCCGGTAGCGATGCCAATGACGTGGCGCTTCGCGCCTGCCGGCTCGCCAGCGGAAAACGTAAGGTGGTGGCTTTTGCGCATGGGTATCATGGAGGTATCGGGCTGGCGATGGAAGTATCCGGAGTACATATATCGGCAGGTAACGCAGCTGATCCAGACCTCTACCTGGCAACTTATCCAAATCCATTCAGAACCAATGATGAAGGCGCTGCGGCAGTCAGCGCAAGCCTTCACGAAGTTAAAGAACAGCTCGATCAAGGTGATGTGGCTTGTGTGATTGTTGAACCCATCCTGTCGGATGGTGGAATGGTCGTGCCACCAAAAGGTTTTTTAGGTGGGTTACATCGATTATGCGTAAAGGCGGGTGTGCCGCTGATATGCGATGAAGTCAAAATGGGTCTGGGGCGCCCCGGGCTGATGCACGCCTTCCAGCATGAGAACATCGTTCCGGAAATCGTCACTTTTGGCAAAGTGTTAGGTGGAGGTTTGCCGCTTTCTGCCACTGTGGGCCCCAAAGAGATCCTTGGTGGTCCCGCAGCGCATGCATTGCTTACCACCGCAGGAAATCCTATTTGTACAGCCGTAGGCCGTTCTGTATTGCGTGTGCTGCAGCACGAAGAACTGCCTGAACGAGCGGCTCAGGCTGGGCTTTACTTCATTCAACTTCTGCGTGAGCTGGCGAAGGACTTACCCGAGATCGGCGATGTTCGTGGGCATGGTCTGGCTATTGGCATCGAGTTAGTCGTTCCTGACGGCAGCAAAAATCCGGACCGGGCGCTCGCGCAAAAAGTCGTATATCAGGCATGGAAAGAGGGCCTGGTGGTGTACTACGTCGGGGGGAATGTGCTGGAAATAACGCCACCGTTAATTATTACCCGGGATGAGATAACCTGCGCGGTAGAAAAACTATCGCTCGCAATACGGAATGCCCCGAAGGTCACACGTGAAGAAATACAGCCTTATGCTGGCTGGTGAGTCTTCCTCACTATAAATTACCTCGCCAGCCAGTCTGGCGAGGCCTGCTTTTAGTGATGTGTGGCCTTATGCAATCGCCCCACCACCATCGATGAGAACAGTGGAACCTGTGGCATAAGGGTTTCCTGCAACATAGAGGATGGCATCTGCCACGTGTTCAGGCAGCCCCATTGTTCTGGCTGGAAGTGTTGAGGCGGCTTTTTCATACATAGACTGACGTGCTGAACTCTCCAGAGTGTCCCACAGGGGAGTGGCAATCAGCCCGGGTGATACGGTATTAACCCTGACGTTAGATGAGGCAAGTTCTAAGGCAAGACCGCGGCTCAGTGATTCAATTGCTGCATTAATGGCTCCCTGTAACACTGGCTTGGAAGGACGAACGCTGAGAAATCCGGAGACAAAAGTCAGGGAGCCACCTTTATTTATGCGTGCGTGTCTTGCGACGTTATAGGCACCCCAGAATTTACTGTTCATAGCCTGCCGCGCATCCTCAAGCGCCATCTCCCGCACGGGCCCGGAAGTCGTCTGGGCAGCGCTGACAACAACGTGGTCGAATCCACTGGCTCCCTCGAAAAAACGCTGTACTGATTCATCATTGGTAGTATTCAGTTCTGCCACTTCGATATCCAATCCAATCCGTGTAGCTGCAGCCTGAAGCTTCGGCATATTACGTGACGCAATGGTCACTCGTCCACCGACGTCAGCAAAGGCCCGGGCCGTTGCCTCTCCAATTCCGGAACTTCCTCCAATGACCAGAATTTTTTTATCAGTGAAGTGATTTTTCATGAGGTTACCTCGTTAATATTGAATTCGTCGTCGCCTTGCCTTCCCTCATACATGGCAACAACCAGTTAAAATCTGAGTCAGTCTGACCAGGTATACTTTCAGAGGTACAGCCGTAATCTGCCCGGACTGTTTACCCCGATGTACTCACTTTTTTTAAATCGATGACCCACGCTGAGACGGTTCCTGAATGAAGAACACCGGTTCCGGCTGGTCTTCTCAATTTAATAGTTACCTCTATGAATAACAATTGACCTACAATGCAATAGATTATTAACAAAAATGGTAACCACAAATGAACTTCGGAAATTTCGCTCTGCTACGATTTTTTATTGATGTGATTGATGAAGGTTCGATTTCCGGAGCAGCACGCACTCACAATATTTCGATACCAGCGGCAAGCCGAAAAATGCGGCAGCTTGAACATCTCTTTGGAGTCAGGTTGTTACAGCGGACAACGAGACGGCAATCACTGACGGAGGAAGGTGTAATACTTTATGAACAGGCTGTTCGTATCCTGGGGGATCTTGAAACACTGGAAGATATGCTCAGACAAAATAGCAGGGAAGTGGCCGGTGTTTTACGTGTAACCGCACCTGTGTCGCTGGGGCGTCGAAGAATAGCCCCGTTGCTGGCGCAGTTTGGGGCAATGTATCCAAGGTTATCAGTTCATTTAAAACTTACCGATACGGTGCTTGATCTTGTGGCCTCGGGTATGGATGTTGCTATCCGCTACGGAGCGACTGAGGATTCATCTTATATTTCCAGACCGCTGGCCAACAATTATCGTATCCTTTGCGCTTCACCAGACTATGTGCAAATTCATGGCGTTCCCGAAACACCTCAAGACCTTATCAGGCATCGATGTCTCCATTCTGGCACAGAGTCATCCGTTGACTGGTCACTGGGAGACCTCTCAGTGCGGATTAACTCCCCCTTCACTTCAAATGACGGGGAGGTTATTCGACAACTGGCTCTAGATGGTTACGGTATTGCATTAAAATCAATCTGGGACGTGGCGGATGATATTGAAAGCGGAAGGCTATGCCAGATCCTCAAGCAATATCAGTCACAAGCTGCCCCCTTGCATGCCATTTATCCTCACAGGCAACATGTGGCCCCCAGGGTAAAGGTTTTCATTGAATTTTTGATAAAAAACATCCGGGAGCCAGATATTTACGCAAAATCACCTTCCTGAGATGTTTAGAGTAATGAGCTCATTCAAGGGGCGTCAGACAATATGCATGAACCAGTAGGGTTTATTCGTTCAGTCATGCTTATCTCAATCAGTTTCATCTTACTGGCCAAAACGCCAAGCAGCGTTCTGATTCACTGACGATAGTCTTGAAGACTGGATATCATAATGTTAGTTTTTTTTGTGGTGAATCCCCCTGAGCGGAGGGGCAATGTAACCAAATAATGTTCAATCATTATCGGCTGACAACATGCGGACCGTAGCTGGTTACACTGCAGTTCACCGGGAGGCACCCGGCACCACACATTCCACTTAATAGGTAATCACTTTCCTGTTCCAGCTTTTCCTACTACTGTTAATGAAGTGGTTTACTGAATTTGGCCGCCTGAACAGAGGTGATATGCTCACCTCAGAACAACACAGGTGTCATAATGAAAAAAAGAAATTTCAGCGCAGAGTTT
>NZ_JAIJYL010000054.1:0-10718 GCF_019753495.1 Klebsiella sp. TF21-TM
GCATTATGGGCGTTGGCCTCAACACGATTTTACGTCACTTAAAAAACTCAGGCCGCAGTCGGTAACCTCGCGCATACCGCCGGGCAGTGACGTCATCCTCTGCGCGGAAATGGACGAACAGTGGGGCTATGTTGGGGCTAAATCGCGCCAGCGCTGGCTGTTGGCTCCGGAAGACGGTTGTGGCGCACGTCTTCGGTGAACGCACTCTGGCCACACTGGAGTGCTGTCGGCCTTTGAGGTCGTGGTATGGATGACGGATGGCTGGCCGCTGTATGAATCACGCCTGAAGGGAAAGCTGCACGTTATCAGCAAGCGTTACACTCAGCGCATTGAGCGACATAACCTGAATCTGAGCCAGCACCTGGCACGGCTGGGACGGAAGTCACTGTCGTTCTCAAAATCGGTGGAGCTGCATGACAAGGTCATCGGGCATTATCTGAACATAAAACACTATCAGTAAGTTGGAGTCATTACCCTTTCTGACTACTTATTGGCCGAGGAAATATTCATGATCCATTCAATAGCATTAGGTGTTCTGATCCAAGGTTTAATATTATGGTTTATATAATCAATTGCTTCATCCATTTCACCTAACGTGATATATCCACTGTTAGACTTTGGTTGTAATTTGCACTTTGATAACAAGCTTGGGATGTGCTTATTAGAGCTAATAGCTGCTTTAGCGATATCATCGGCATCGGGGGATGACTGTCTGTAGGCGAGGAGGGCGCGTGTATACTGAAAAAACGGGCGCATATCACCTGAATAATCATCCAGTAGCACGCTCAGATCATCCACCATTTCGAGTTCAAGATAATAGTTCGCTAATAAATGACGAATCCCCTGGTTGTCGTTCGGGTTTAGCTTGAGCATTTCGTGGCAATGAGACATGGCCGGGTAGAAATTACCTGACTCCCATAGGGCATCAGCCAATGCTGCTTTTGCTCTCATATATGGACGCGTTTCGACAAATCCCCAGAAATTGCCCGCAAATTCCTGAAAATCTTCACCCAGTGCGACACTGGCCGCATATAAAGCCGTCTCCAGAGTAACGATTTTTGACTCAGAGGGCTCTTCGGATATCTCGCAGTAGAATGAGTATGCGTCAGCACAGAGCGGGGATTTTTTGATAGCTTTTCTGATGAGTTTCAGCACAACGTCCAGGTCATCAGTTTCCCAGGCATCGAACATAAATTCCTGAGCCGCAGCCAGATCCAGCTGTAATTGCTCAGAACTGACGGCATTTTTATATAAATCAACGCGCTTTTTAGTCGGGAATTTAATCATCTCAAGTATCCTTTTGGGAGCTCACCGTTACCTGCTACTTCATAGCACTGATGGTCGATTCTACCGCTTTGAACTTGCCACAAACAAGTTCGGGTCTGCCAGAACGGGATTGATCGCCCGGAGTTATTCCTGGATGCGCACCTGAGCTTTACGGCTGGGCGATTTTTTGCTTCGTTCCCGTTTGCCTTCGTTTTCCCGTTCATCCTGTTTTACCTGAGCCAGTCTGAGTACAGTCCCGAGACGTTTGTTATCAACAATCTGCCCCTGGTCGACACAGGCCAGTTTATCAAATGCCTGGCACTCAAGGCTCCGATGTCCGTAGTGGAAGGCGAGGGTGCCATCGGGATAATCCAGCACTTTAATTTTCTCACCGGCAAGACGGCTATTTTCTTCTGTCGGGTCCATGAGATAAAGGATCTTATCGTACTGGAAGGTCAGTGATTTCGACACGGTACGGACATCATGCCAGGCAAAGATGTCTCTTAACTCATCGGGGTTTTCCTTCACCGGACGATGCAAATCTTTCGGGAACCTGGCCGGTCGTGAAAACCGGCTGTTAAAGTCAGCCATGAAAGTGGCAAGCCAGGCATTTGCGGCCTCAATGCCGGTAATACCTTCCAGACGCATTTCTTTAATCAGCCGATCCTGAAGAGTCTGATTCGCCCGTTCCACGCGACCTTTAGCCTCAGAGCTGTTGGCACAGATAAGCTCGATTGCCAGGTCATAGAGCACACGTCCGAACTGGGTAACGGTGGTATTGCGGTTCTCCGGACCACTGACGCGAAATATTGCGTGTTTGTCACTGTACAGCGATACCGGCTTCCCATGCTGCTCAATGTATTCCCGGGTTGCCAGCATGTAGTCAAAGGCTGTTTCTGACTCGCTGAACCTCAAATGCATCAGACGGCCGGTGGCATCATCGATAAAGACCAGCAGGCAGCATTTTGGTGCACGGCCTTCAAACCAGTCATGGTGGGAGCCGTCGATCTGGATCAGTTCCCCCAGGCAATCACGTCGATGCCGGGGTTGATAAACCCGTGACTTGCGTCGGGCATGTGGGATCCAGATTCCGTCAGACGTCATCCAGTTGCGGACGGTCTCGATTGAAAGCCGGATATTATGGCGCTCTCTGAGCTTTTCTGCGGCCAGTGTGGGTCCAAAGTCACTGTAGTTTTCACGTATCAGCGTGAGTACACGCATTTTGAGAGATTCGGTCAGCCGACGGTTGCTGGGTTGACCGCGTTTGCGGCTGACAAGTCCTTCAGCACCAGAAACCCGGTAGCGATTGATAAGCCGTTGCGCCTGACGTTCTGAAATGCCAAGCTGTGACGCTGCATCACGACGGCGTAGACGTTTTTCACAAACTGCCTGTATCACCGGTAAACGGTGGATCTCTTTATCTGACATGGTCACCAACATGCGTTGAGTCCCTTAGAATTGGGGTCTGAAGTCCAATGGAACGAAAACGTACGTTAGTGAAGTAACTATCTGATATATAAACATAATAGACGCAGAAAAATCGCTTAAAACGGCGTGTTTTTAATCAATAAATGGCATTTATCGGACATTGTTGTCTACAAATCGATTTTTCAGACATGTGTTTATCTCTTACCGTACGTTTTCGTACGGTTGGACCTCAAACCCTTTAAACGAACTTCCGCGTATTCACCGTAGACAGAACCCTGATGCGTGGCATCACTATGCCCGGGAATGTGGAATACACCTTGATAATCCAGCTCAGGGTGTGCGGTACGATCTACATGAAATGGCCATCGCTGCCGTCATCGCAGGACAAGGCGTAGCATTGGTTCCGCGTATGTATGTCGAGAATGAATTGCGTTGCGGTATGCTCGTTCGCCCTGGCCAGCCTCAGGATGCCTGAGCAAAAAATTCTGTTTAGTAAAACCGACGGAAACGGGGATCAATGAGGCTGCGCTGGAAAGTTTTGAACGCTGGCTGCTTGCTGAAATTAATACTCTCACCAGCCTCAATGCTGAACGATGACATTCCGTCCGCTCCTCGCTGTGAGTTCAACCGATGGATGCAACCCATTGGTTAAATGCTCTGCAAGTGATTCATAGTATGGGGTTTTTCCTGGCCTATAGTAGTGCGGCCCCACAGTCCCATGTTTATATTTTTTAAGTCTGGACTTAGGCAGGCATTCGTTATTTGCGCTGACCTGCCAGTTCATGACAAAGCGCACCGATCTTTTCAACTGCATTGAGCAGCGTGGACGAGGGTTCATTCGCACAATTTAACCTCAGGAAGTTCTGAAACTCGGCCCCTGGGGAAAACAGGAGGCCAGGACTGACACCAATGCCCAGCGCCAGCGCGCGACGGTGTACCACCAATGAATTCAGCGGATGCGGGAGTTCTATCCACAACAAGAAACCGGCTGTCGGCACGGTAACACGAGTGCCCTGTGGGAAGCTTGCCTTGACCCGGGCGATAACGGCTTGTACCCCCTCTGATATCCGGAACTTCAAGCGTCGTAAATGACGATCGTAGTCCCCACTTGCCAGTATATTGCTCGCGGCAGCCTCAAGCAGCGGTGCGCCAGCCCAATCCCCGGCCATGCGAGCCTGCAATACCTGAGTGTGATAGCGTCCTGCCGCAACCCACCCGATTCTCCAGCCCGGGGCAAGGGTTTTGGATAATGAACTGCAGTAGATCACACTCCCGCTCTGGTCGAACGCCTTGCAGGCCGGAGGACGCTGCCCTTCACCGGCCAGATCACCATACACATCGTCCTCAATTAAAGGGATGCCTGCACGTTCAATCAGAGCAACAAGTTCCTGCTTACGGGTGACGGGCATACTGGCACCGAGTGGGTTTTGCACCGTGGGCGAAGCCAGCACGGCTGCGGGACGGTGACGCTGAATAGCTTCATCCAGAGATGCCAGCAACAAGCCTTCAGCAGGATCCGTGGGGATTTGCAATGCCTTGAGGCCTAAGTCCTCAAGCAGCAGGAGCGTACCGAAGTAGGCAGGTTGCTCAATTGCCACTACGTCACCTGGCTGACATACAGCCCGCAGAGCCAGACGCAGTGCTTGCGTCGCTCCAGCCGTGATGACGAGATCATCCGAACCAAAACGGGCTCCCCACTGTGCAGCGCGTACGGCTATATTTCTGCGCAGGTCTGCCCTTCCCGGCGGCAGGCTGTAGCTCTGCCCGTGCGCGTCAAGGCGGCGGGTTGCAGTCTGTAGCGCCCGCTGTAGCGTGTTTGTTGGCAACCATATTGGATCGGGCAGCGCTGCACCAAGTGGCACCAGACGGGCTTCTGCGCTACTAAATAGTGAACGGGCTACTGCTGACATTGTCACGGGAACTGGGCCAGGTAAATCCTGGGAAGACGGCATGTTCTGAGATGTGTTTATCTGGCAAACGAAGTAGCCCGAACGCGGACGCGCTACAATCAGGCCCTCGGCCTCGAGACAACGGAGTGCTTCCAGTGCCGTTGGGAGGCTAACCTGCTCTCGTTCGGCCAGTTTACGTGCGGAGATCATCCTGTCGCCGACTCGCAATACACCTGATGCAAGGGTAAGGCGCAGCATTTCAGCAATCCGGCGGTAATGTGGGGACAACAGACGTGGAGCGGACATTGCGAACTGTACAGTCTGATTTTCGATAGATCTGACTATACAGACAATGATGTGGCCCTTCTATAGTGGTGCCGAACCCGCTCAATCAAGGAGGCATTATGCATAGCGATAACTTCGATCTTTCTGCTTATTTCCGTCGCATAAACTACACCGGGCATGCAGCCGCCGATACCGCCACGCTGCACGCGCTCATGCGTCATCAACTCTTTTCGGTGCCCTTCGAGAATCTGGATGTACAGGCTGGCAAAGTCGTATCCCTGGTACCCGAAGACATTGCAGATAAACTGCTACATCGAGGTCGTGGCGGATACTGCTATGAGGTTAATGGGCTATTTGCAATGGCATTGGACGCTTTAGGTATTACCTACCGTTTCGTTGCCGCTCGCCCGATGTTCTACCCGGCACGCCGACCGAAAACGCATATGGCATTAATTGCTGAAGTTGATGATCGCCTGTGGCTTTGCGATCTAGGGTTCGGCAGCTATGGTATTCGCGCGCCGCTCGCTATAGACATGACAGATACCGATATCGAACAGGATTTCGACACTTTCCGACTTATCCGTGACGTTAATAACGAGTATCTGCTACAAGCGAAGGTGGAGGGTGCATGGGCTAATCAATACAGTTTTGATCTGTCCCCCCAGGAGTGGATTGATTTCGTCCCGGCCAACTACCTCAATTCCACCCACCCTGATGCCATCTTTGTGCAGAAGTTACTGATCGTGCAGCACGCCCCCGAGGGTCGCCTGATTTTGCTAGGTAATTTGCTGAAGACGATCACCGCAGAGGGTATCGAAACGCAACAACTGATGGATGACGGTATTGCCCTGGCCCTGAAAAATCGCTTTGCTCTGCCTGTACCGCAATACATCGGGAAGAGCGCTTAATCCTGAGTACAGCCTTCCCTCTTTTTATTCTAATGAAATAGACAGAGGGCTGGCTGGCACGCCTGTCGCAGACTAGTCATTCACAAATGAGGGTCTGGATTTAGTTTTATTTCAGTTGCAACACCGATGCTAATTGACCATTCATTGAGCAGGTAATCAATGCCTGCTTTTCGCTCAAAGCTGCCTGTCAAAGTGGTCAAGCTTTTCCATAGCTCAGAGGTACCAAAAATCACCTTAACGAATGGAAGGGACTTCCCCTGGATATGCGCCTGATTAACTCTTGTGCAATCATGGGGTAAACATAGCCCCGGAGGGATTCGTTATGACCATCACTACTGTCGGTATCTGAATTCGGTGTCATCGCGCCACAAAGTACAGATGCCCTGCGCCACATGGTTTCCGGGCAGAAGAGCTCTTTACCGCTTCAGGTTCAGCAATGTGTTGATGATTTGCTGGAACACGTTGATCGCATTGAAGCTAACATCGCTGAATATGACCGAATTTTGTCGCGCATGGCCAAAACAGATCACCGCAGTCAGCGGCTAATGGAGCTAAAGGGAGTTGGTCCCACAACGGCCTGTGCACTGGTTGCCAGTATCGGTAATGCACATGATTTTAAAAATGGACGGCAACTGGCGGCCTGGCTGGGACTGACGCCATCACAATACAGCAGCGGTGGAAAGTCGAAGCTCGGCAGGATCACAAAAGCCGGTGATTCGTATCTGCGAACGCTTCTGGTACAGGGAGCTCGTTCAGTACTGATTGGCGCTGAGAAAAGGACTGACTCATTCAGTCATTGGGTCTGTTCACTGGTCGAACGCAGAGGATACTGGCGCGCTGTTGTGGCCATCGCCGCCAAAAAATGCAAGGCTGTGCTGGGCATCATTGCATTACGGTGATGATTTCAGACTGTACTCAGCCAGCTAAAGTACGAAGCAACAGTATGACCATCTGACCTGCAACTCGTTGATGATAAAGGGTTAACCCCCGTGAGGTATATCTGAATATTGTACAGGATATACGTATCCGCTTAACGAACAAGAGCCTCACGCGCGTCTTTCATCAGGGCCCGAATCGATGACGATTCATCATGGCCGTTTATAGTACCGCAGTCTCTCCCCTTTATTTTTACTGAAGAGCAGACAGAAACGTAAGCGTAAACCCAGTGCCGTATGTAGCCATTAAGCCAGTACTGATAACTTAGACGTCCACCTGTACAGACGGACATCTAAGTATGGAATCCCTATCCTGGCGAAAAGAACCCCGTAAAAATTATCCCAATGACTTCAAGCTACGTATGGTCGAACTTGCTTCCCGCCCCGGAGACTGGTGACCAATGCTGTCGTTCTCTGGAATACCATCTACATGCAGGCTGCACTGGATCATTTACGTAACGAAGGCGAAACCATAAATGAAGAGGATGAAGCCAGACTTTCGCCACTGAGACACGCGCATTTCAACATGCTGGGGCATTACACGTTCACACTTGCGGAGCAGGTAACAAAAGGCCAGCTAAGGCCACTGAAGCAAGCGGAAGAAACGGACGAATGGCCTCTGTAACGGTCATATTGTCGCGGGGATTGATGACCATCTGTTCAAAAAATGTACTTAGCGTACGTTTTCGTACGGTTGGGCTTCAGACCCCGAATTGCTTTCAGTTTAGCTTACTCTAAGGTGACATTTCTATCTGGATGAAAGGAAGTGCGGACAAATTCCTGGACCTTCAGGAGTTAATTTATGCATTCATACGAGGACCGGATCCGGGCCGTCGAACTCTATTACCGGTACGGAAAGAAAGCCTCCGTTGTCGTCATGGAGCTGGGATATCCTTCCACAAAACAGCTGGGCCGTTGGGTTCGGATTTATGAAGAGAAGGGCGATTTACCCAGGGAATTAAAACCAAGAGAACGCTATTCACGTACACAGAAAATTGCTGCTGTTGAGCATTATCTTACTCACGGTGGTTGCCTGTCGTACACTCGCCGAGCCATCGGCTACCCCAGTAACGAAATTCTAAAGCGCTGGATTGAAGAGTTTTACCCAAATGCGCGTCCCCTGGTCATTCGCTCAGGCACAAGCAAATGCTTCAGCCCGGAAGAGAGGTCTCAGGCCGTCCAGGAGCTCTGTAACCGACGTGGAACCGCGCGTAAAGTTGCACAAAGCATAGGCGTCAGCGTCCCGGTCCTGTACAAATGGAAGAAAGACCTTATCAGTGACGAGGCTTATCAATCCATGCGCAAACGAAAGGCAGCCCCTCAGGATAAAAATCAGGATACTTTACTCGGTGAAATCCAGCGTCTCAGGAAGCAGGTTCATCAGCTGCAGCTCGAACGTGACATACTGACAAAGGCGAATGAACTGATAAAAAAAGATCTGGGCATCAGCTTTCTGAAACTGAAAAACAGGGAGAAAACCCTGATAGTTGATGCCCTTAAGAAAAAGTACCCCGTTGCTGAGTTGCTAAGCGTTCTGCAACTTGCCCGCAGCTGTTATTTTTACCACAAAGCCAGCAAACGTCTGTACGATAAGTATGCGGAAATACGCGTGATCATGGCCGATATCTTTGAGGAGAATTACCGCTGTTACGGCTACCGGCGCCTTCACGCGATGCTTCGCAGTAACAACAGGGTTATTTCTGAAAAGGTTGTCCGCAGACTGATGGCAGAAGAGCAGCTCGTTGTTAAGCGCACCAGGCGACGACGATATAACTCTTACTGTGGCGAAATCGGTCCGGCACCGGAAAATTTACTCGCCCGGGATTTTAGTTCCTGCAGGCCAAATGAGAAGTGGCTGACCGATATTACGGAGTTCCAGCTTCCGGCTGGAAAAGTCTATCTGTCGCCGGTTATCGACTGCTTTGATGGACAGGTTGTAAGCTGGTCGATAGGAACACGCCCGGACGCGACGCTGGTGAATACGATGCTCGATGACGCACTCGATACGCTCAACGAACATGATAAACCGGTGATACACAGCGATCGTGGTGGCCATTACCGGTGGCCGGGCTGGCTCGAGCGTATCAACACCTCCGGACTTATAAGGTCCATGTCGCGCAAAGGATGCTCGTCGGATAATGCTGCGTGTGAAGGCTTCTTCGGGCGTATCAAAAACGAAATGTTCTATGGCAGAGACTGGGCGGGTATCACGCTGGAAAAATTTATCTGCTTCCTGGACAGGTACATACGCTGGTATAACGAGAAACGTATCAAGCTATCATTAGGTGCAATGAGTCCTGTGAAGTACCGGCAGCATCTTGGGATCACAACATAACAGTCCAGGAAAACATCCGCAGCCCCCAGGCGGACATTACTATTGAGCCCCTACACCATTGGTGCGCATAACAAAGATTATGTTAAATGTTGAAATAAATAATATGATAATCAATATGTTACGTCGGTATCAGTCACTTCCCCACTCCAGTAACCAGTCATGGAAGTTTAAGGAACAGAGTCCGCTCATGAGTTTGTGATGCCTTAAATCCATGGTGAACATAGAAGCCTTTGGCTTCTTCAGTAAGCGCGTGAACCATTATCGCACGAACGCCAATATTCTCAGCTACGCGATAACAGCGTAGAACCGCATCGTGAAGTAAATCGGCGCCAACCCCTTTTCCGTGCAATGAGATATCTACCGCCAGGCGAGCGAGTATAATCACCGGTATAGGATCTGGCATGTTACGCCGAAGACTACCTGTCGCTTCCGTATGGTTAACGCTACCGGTGGCCAGAGAGTAAAAACCAGCTACTTGCTTCGTACCCGTCTTGCAAACAACGAACGTTCGGGCAGCGCCAAGAGCCTGATTTTTTAAACCTCTCTGTTTTAGCCATTCATCGAGTACCGTTTCTCCACTGACGAACTCTGCCAGTTGATGGGCGCTGGATAACGGCTCGGGCGCTGTTATACATCCCACTGAGGTTTCCTTGCCAGTAGTTTATTAATGGCGGGCTCATCCTCGACTGGTGCATCGAGCATATCGATGAACTCTGCATACTGTTCGTCGTTAAAATTGAAAACACGGCGATCAAGGATCACGTTCTCCGCAGCCTTGCAGGCCATCTCAAGAATGAAGTCGGTTCGCGATTTATGAAGGATTTCTGCAGCGGCATCGATGAGTGCCCTCTGAGACTCTTTAGCTCTTAGGTTGAGTTGAACATCTGATTTCATACACACCTCTTTTGTATAGCGATTGCTATACAAGCATAACACAACACGAACGTATAGCAAATGCTATGCACCTCAAAGTGCCGAAAATGAGTTTTATTTTAAATATCAACAGGTTGAAACATAACAGCAAGACTGGAAGCAACATTAAAGTGTATCCTCAACAATCCCACCATTAAGGTGAAAACACGGAATGTGGCCCCCAAGGTCTTTTCAGCAAAAGCCATCTCAAACTTCATTTCTATAGTCTGAAATCAAGATCGGCATTTTTGACCCTCTGATATGTTTCGTCATCTGGTGCGGCGGGTATTTTTGCTCGTGTAATCGCTGAAATGGCTGCTTTACACAATTTTGCATCACCCTCTTTTGCTGTCGCACTGTTCACTGAACCATCAGGCTGAAGAGAGATACGGATAGAGCAGGTTTTTCCTTTATGCGCATCGGGTTCATACATTTCGGCAACAATGGCATTCCTTATTTGTGTCGCACATCCGAGTATTTTTGAATGCTCCGGGGGAACTGTTGGAGATCGTAGGCCACCTAAAAGATCATCAACTTCCGCAGATTTATCGCTGTCGGGCATAACCCTGACGTTTGTTTTTTGAGTATGGTTTGAACAGGCAGTTATAAGTAGAAAAAGGGTGAGTATGGGCGCTGACAACACTCTTAAATACATGTTAAAACTCCTGTTTTCATCTCCAGGTGGCTTTGTTGAATAAATCGAACTTTTGCTGAGTTGAAGGATCATATCACGCATCTTCCCGACAACGCAGACCGTTCC
>NZ_JAIJYL010000055.1:0-10061 GCF_019753495.1 Klebsiella sp. TF21-TM
GGAATTGGTAGACGCGCTAGCTTCAGGTGTTAGTGTCCTTACGGACGTGGGGGTTCAAGTCCCCCCCCTCGCACCAATATTCTTCCCTCTCCCGGCGTTATCCCCTCAGTTTGATATCCACAAGCATCAGCATTATTCCACCAACCAGTGCAACGCACGATGGCAGCAGAATAAAATGGCGCAGTTGACGATGCCATATCATCGCCGCGGACATCAGCATGCCCACCGCGACCAGCGTCCGCCATACGTCAGCCGACACCCCGGCATACCCGAGAGCGACAATCAGCGCGCCGGGAACAATGACTCCCCAACCGCTTCCTAATGCTCGCTGCAGCATGGTTTCACCTCTCACAACGATAATGATAACCAATATCATATGATAATTTTTATCATTTGTCATTTGCGATGTGCTCTGCGCCTTATTCTTTACGTTCGCGGTAATGACATACATTCATGAAGGTGATAAATTAAGCGGATTATCGATATATATTAAATATTTTTCTTATTTTGCAAATAACCTTTTTTTGCACATTGTTATCAGACTCTTCATTTTTGGCTTTCATCATTTTGAAATTTAACGACTAATAATGATTCTTCCGATATGACTGCACAAACCTGGCGAGCACACTACGCACAAAAATATCAATATTCCTTACGGCTTTTTTTACTGCTTAATTTCATTTCATCCTCTCTGTCGCTGGTCACCCCCCTATTTACGGTAGTTCGTTTTACGCTGCCTTGCGCCCTGATCGTGGCCTGCAGCGGGTTGCTGCTGCTCTGGCACTGGAAATGGCCGCAATCGAAAATAAATATTCCCGCTATCTCGTTGTTATTTGGCATGCTATGGGCATGGCACGTAGTGACAAAGGCGATGCTATTGACACCGCCGCATTTTAACTTTCTGGTGATCGCCCTATTAAGCATTCTGTTTATCGGCACCATCGCTTTTTCCAATAATATCACTGCCTTTACCCTCCACTCTTTACCGACTTTCCTTGCCTGCCTGATAATGGCGGAGGGGGAACAATGGTTGCGCATGACTTACTGTTTTATGCTGCCTATTGCCGGTATTACCCTGCAAAATATTATCCAGAAGCGCAGCGATGCCTTCACACAAGGATTAATGGATAAACTCATGCAGGAACGCAACACCCTCAACGATCTCAGTATGCTGGATCCTCTGACCGGTTTGTATAACCGCCGCGGACTGCAGAATCGCCTCGATACCCTGCTGGCGCTGGACGGCGACAACCACTTCGTGCTGCTCCTCGATATCGATCATTTCAAAGCCTATAACGATCACTATGGTCATATGATGGGCGACCAGGCGCTCATTCGCGTCTCTGCTGCTATTCGCAACGCCGTACGCTCGCGCGATATTGTCGCCCGCTTTGGCGGAGAGGAGTTTATGGTGCTGCTGACCAACAGCAGCGAAGAAACGGCCTGGCAGGCTGCCGAACGTATTCGGCAGCGGGTCTATGACCTGAAAATCCCGCATATGTTTAATGAGAGCGTCGCCACCAACGTGACCATCAGTATTGGCCTGACGCCGCTCATTGATGACAATATTGAGCAAGCGCTGGCGCGCGCCGACGGCGCACTCTATGACGCTAAGAATAAAGGCCGCAACATTATTCTGGCCAGTTAACCTGCGCGCGCCGCGGCATCGTGGCGCCGACAAAATTCTTGCCATGCCGCCTGCAAACAACTAATATCAGGAATCATTATCATTTAGATTTGTATCTGGAAATCGAATGGCCTGGCGTTCCCTTCCTCTCAGCGATGAACTTATCTGGCGGGCCCCTTTGCCGACGGCTGAGCGCGCCCTGGCGGAGAGTATTCGGGAAAAAATCGCCACCCTTCGCCCCCATCTGCTCGATTTCCTGCGCCTGGATGAATCCGCTCCAGGGCACGCTTTGACGCTTGCCGAGTGGTCGCGACCCACCGCCTTACGCTCTCTGCTGGCCACTTATTCCGATCATATCTATCGTCATCAGCCAACGCTGACACGGGAAGCGAAACCTCTGCTCTCGCTCTGGGCGCAATGGTACATCGGTCTGCTGGTGCCGCCGCTGATGCTGGCGTTGCTCAATGAACCACAGGGTCTCAGCCTGGCGCCGGAACATTTCCACGTCGAATTTCACGAAAGCGGCAGGGCGGCCTGTTTCTGGATTGATGTCCATAGCGATGCCGGTATTGAGAGACTGTCACCGCTGTCGCGAATGGATGCCCTGGTGACGCGCACCCTGCAGCCGGTTATTGAGGCGCTGGAAGCCACGGGCGAGATCAATGGCAAACTTATCTGGAGCAATACTGGCTATCTGATTAACTGGTATCTTGGGGAAATGCGCGCGCTGTTGGGGGATGAGCAGCTTGCCGCCCTGCGCCAGCACTGTTTCTTCGAAAAACAACTCGCCGATGGTCAGGATAACCCACTATGGCGAACGGTTGTGCTGCGTGAAGGACAGTTAGTCCGACGCACCTGCTGCCAGCGCTATCGCCTGCCGGACGTCCAACAGTGCGGCGACTGCACGTTAAAATAACGCCCTGTCTACAATAAGCAACGGGCGGCCTGTGGCCGCCCAGTCACTATTTATGCGGTCTGCTGACTCTCCTGCTCCGCCCGTTCAGCCTCTTCCGCTTCCTGAGCAAGCAGCTGCTTCTCATACACCTTAAAGAACGGGAAGTAGATAATCGCCGACACGCAGGCCAGAACGATGACCAGAATCGCCGCCCGGAAATCCCAGCCCAGCGCCCAGGCACCGCCAATCGGCGCCGGCGCCGTCCACGGTACCACGGAGATGACGCGGCCAATCAGATCCAGCTTCATTGCCGCCCAGGCCAACACCGCATTCACCATCGGCGCCAGCAGGAACGGAATAAAGAACACCGGGTTCATGACGATAGGCGTCCCAAAGATGACCGGCTCGTTAATGTTAAACAGGCTTGGCACCACGCTTAAACGCCCAATGGAGCGCAAATGCGCTGAGCGGCTGCGCAGATAGCAGAACACCAGCCCCATGGTGGCACCGGAACCTCCGACCACGATAAAGAAGGTCCAGAACGCCTCCATAAAAATATGCGGCAGAGGCGCGCCCTGGGCCAGCGCCTGCTGGTTCATACCGAGGTTGGTCAGCCAGAACATCTGCAGCATCCCGGAAACGATCGCCGCACCGTGGATCCCGGCAAACCACAGCAGGTGGCCGATGAGGACCGCCAGCAGGATCGCCGGCAGGGAATCGGCTGCCGAAACCAGCGGTTTGAAAATTGCCATAATGGCCTGCGGGATCAGCATGTCAAAATGGTGCTGAATAAACAGGCTCAGCGGATAGAGCGTCAGCACAACCACCAGCACCGGGATCAACAGATCAAAGGAATTTTTGATCATCGGTGGGACCTGATCCGGTAGACGGATACCGATATTATGCGCCTTGAGAAAACGCATCATCTCCACACAGTAGATCGCCACCAGAATGGCGGTAAAGATCCCTGTTCCGCCGAGGCTATCCACCGGCAGCGTGCCATTCGTCTTCGGCGCGGCAATCAGTAAAAAGGCCATGATCGACAGCATCGCGCACATAAAGGGATCGAGCTGATTGGATTTCTCGTAGTGCTTACCGAGGTTGTAAGAGATTGCCGCGCAGATGTAGATCGACATGATCCCCATCGTCATATCAAAGGGGGTCAGAATGCGCCCCTCAAACTCTTTTGCCAGATCCAGCCAGGCGCGGGCAAAACCCCAGGTGGTATCCGGGGAGAAAGGAGGATAAGCAAACACCAGCAGGAACGATCCGACGATCATAAACGGCATCGCGGAGATAAAACCGTCACGGATAGCCATGACGTGACGCTGCGATGAGATCCGCCCTGCTATGGGGCTTATGTAATTTTCTACAAAGCGAAATATCAAATTAAACGCAGCATGGTTAGCAGACATAGTAGCCCTCCTGACAGGCTATTGATACTGGCCCAACAACGATTACCCTGCCGTTACGATGACCGCTTTTTGATGCAGCAGGCCGCGTGTGGATGACCGGCTATACTGCCCATAACACAACGATTCATACACGGCTCTTTTGTTATAAATAAAAGGAGAAGTGACTGTTCCAGTATTCATCTCAATGCAGATAACCGCAACCGGTTACTGTAACCGGTTACGGTGAATGTGAAGGAGATCGACAAAATAGAAAGAATCTGGATTGTCCGCGCTGATATTTACACTCCGCCAGGCTTGTGACAGATTTAACCAGCCTTAAATCAGGAGAATCCAATGAGTCTGCAGTCTGTACGGCAGTTTTTTGCCGAACACGCCCCCGATATCGAAATTATTGAGTTAAACCAGAGTACCGCCACTGTGGCGCTTGCCGCTGCCGCGCACAACGTTGAGCCGGGACAAATAGCCAAAACGCTGTCGCTCAAGATCAAAGATAAGATTGTACTGATCGTCGCCAGGGGCGATGCGCGGCTGGATAATAAAAAGCTGAAAGAGACCTTTGGCGCAAAAGCGCGTATGTTGAGCAGCGACGAGGTGGTAACCTGGACCGGCCATCCGGTTGGCGGCGTGTGCCCGTTTGGTCTGGAAAATCCGTTGGCCGTCTTCTGTGACGTCTCGCTCAGGCACTATCAGGAGGTGCTACCCGCAGCGGGAGCTATTCACAGCGCCGTTCGCATTGAACCAGAACGAATGGCGCAGCTCACCGATGCAACATGGGTAGACGTATGCATATAGCCGCGTTATGCCACCTGTTTAACGGCGCTGGTCGGGCCGCTTATCGGTAAATGCAGCAAGATATCCGCCGCGTTTAATAAACCAATGTCAGAGCGAACCCCGAGCTTGGTCATGGCGTTGAATTTATGCGCGCGGATGGTTTTAATGTTCCGGTTCAGCTGCACCGCAATTTCCGCAAGCGAATATCCCCACGACATATACCGAAGAATGGCGTGCTCCGTCGGGCTTAGCGGATCGTTGCATGCCTCTCTGCCGCAAAAGTGCTCTTTGCCGGCGAGGGAATGATTATCCAGCAGCTGTAACAAATGCTCCTGCAATCCGCGTCGCGGCGCGGATTTATTTAATATACCCTGCAGGCAGGCCGGCATTAAATGGCCGATCAGACGCATTTCGCTTTCATTATTAGCCAGAATAATCGTTTGTACTTCCGGTCGGATCCTCGCCATTTCGTGAAGAAAAAGCAGGCTCTCGGCTCTGGACGAACGACTCCCCGAAAGTGAAAAGATGATTGCTGACCATGGGAACGACGTTTCCACCGCCCTGAGCAAATTGATATTTTTAAAAAAATGAATGCGGTATTGGCTGCTCTCTTCACGGCTAAAGGTATAGCGCCAGGCCATTTCCGTCATCACACATTTTTCTACGATGGCGACATGACGGGTTGTGCTATTTTTTTCCATTCCATTTGTTCCCCGTAAGCTGAATTGATATTCAGCTCTTGCATTCCCTGCGCACTGTTGATCCAGGCATACATTTCAGCGTTGCTGCGTAGCGATAAACGACGCATTGCGCTATTTTTCTGCGCGCTAATCGTCTTATTACTCTTTTTCAACAGCGCGGCGATCTGGTTAATTCCCCATCCCTTCGCCAGAAGGCGCAGAACTTTCCGCTCTGACAGGGTCAGCATCGCCGCTGAGTGGTAGCTAGCGAAATCGCTGTCCACATCCCCGGTAAACAACGTACGGCTAATCTGCTCAGCCGCACGGCTACCGGCGCAAATCACCTCAATCAGTCGGTCAACCGGCTCGTTCTCGGAGATCAGCGAGCTTTCGGGACGAATTAAAAGCTCAACGGCTAATGGATAGAGGCTGTCGCCGACCATAAAAACCCAGTGAATATCTCGATACTGGGTCATGAGGGAGTAATAACGCTCGCAGACGGCCCGGGGCTGCGCAATCTCGCCGGAGATATCCGCAACGACCAGCACCGCTCGCCGCAGTTGTAAAAGGGTGAGCTCATCATGAGTGCGACAAAAACTGAGTTCGTAATCCGGGAGGTTCTCATTGAAGATCACCTTTAACCCTGACTGCATGACGGGGATTTTACTAATAACGACGCCAAACTTACCTTGTCCTGGTAACATAACACCTCCGCTTCCTGTCGAAGTTTCTTCGCTTGCCCGCAAACGATCGGCGAGTGACTCGATCGCCATACCATTTACTGGATGAATATTAAAAGCATATTCATGGCCCGCGTACACGATATACTGCATGACCGAACCGTGGTCATATCAAGTAAATATTATTCCTGTGTATACTTGCGATGAATATTAGCACAGACGCCCTGCGCTAATAAATTAGAAAAGATAAAACCATTATTTAGCAAAAATAATTTCAGGCATGAACATTATGAAGCATTCTCTTTAATTGCTTCTCTAAATGCTTTAGGCGACATACCGCTATAGCGGCGGAAAAAGCGAGAAAAATAGGCGGCGTCGCTAAAGCCCAAATAATCAGAGAGTTGCGTTATCGTCATGCGGGTGTATTGCAGATTACGCCGCGCCTCAAGCATCAGTCGCTGATGCAATACCCCAAGGGCGCTACAGCCATAGAACTCGCGACATAAATAGTTTAAATGCGTGACCGACAGCCCAATCAACTTCGCATACTCCGCCAGCGGGAGGTGCTGCCGGTAGTGGCTCTCAATAAGCCGGGAAAAATGACGCATCATACTGCGCTTTCGCTCCGCTTTATCTTCCGCGGGCGGTGCGGGGCGGCACTGCCGGTTCAGCCAGGCCAGCAGCGTCCCCAGCAGCGAATAAAGCATCATTTCCCGGGCATCATGATCGGCACTGTACTCCTCGCGAAGCGCTGAAAACAGCGTATGCATACGCCCCCGGGAACGCCCCACCGGCAGACACTGCGCAACGCTAAGCACATCCAGCGGTCGGCCGAACTGATTTTCAAAACGGCTCAGCAGCGGCAGCGCCAGGGAGAGCACAAATCCGTGCGTTCCGGGTGAGAAATGAAAGCCATGAATGCAGAGGGCGGGCACCACCTGGATGCAGGACTCCGTCATCACCGAGGTGGTGCCTTCAATTTCGATCTCCGCCCGACCTTTGTGCAGATAGAGGAGCTGGACCATTTCGGCGTGCTGGTGGACGCGAATATGCCACTGATACAGGCTGCTGCGCTGCAAAATCGACTCGCAGTGCAGCAGGTCCGGCGTCGGCCAGCCGCGCTCCTCGCCATACAGCTTAAATACCGGAACAGTTTGGACGGGGGGCATAGTGACTCCTGTTCAGTCAGACGACACGCTCCATGGGCAGGCCCACGTAGTTTTCCGCGATAGTGGTCAGCCCGGCGCGCGAGCCCAGATAGTAGCGGCGATCGGCCGCCTGCATTTTGGCGTCGAACTCGCTCTGCTGCGGAAAATCGTGCAGCAGGCGGGTTATGAACCAGCTAAAGCGTTCCCCTTTCCAGACCCGATCCAGCGCCAGTCGCGAATAGGTCGCCAGCAGATCGCTCCGGCCGTGATGGTAGTATTCACGCAGGATCCGCCACAGATAGTTCACGTCCGATGCCGCCAGGTTCAACCCTTTAGCGCCGGTCGGCGGTACGATATGCGCGGCATCCCCCACCAGGAACAATCGCCCATATTGCATTGGCTCGACGACGAAGCTGCGCAAGGGCGCGATGCTTTTCTCAAGTGAGTGACCAGTCACTAACTTTGATGACAGATCCTCCGGCAATCGGCATTTCAACTCCTGCCAGAAGCGTTCGTCCGACCAGTCCTCCGCCTTATCGCTCAGCGGAACCTGCAGATAGTAGCGGCTGCGAGTAAGTGAGCGCTGACTACATAAAACAAATCCCCGCTGATGATGCGCATAGATCAGCTCCGGATTGACCGGCGGCGTATCCGCCAGCAGGCCTAACCAGCCGAACGGCCAGACGCTCTCGTAAGTCTTGAGGATGTCAGCGGGAATACTTTGCCGCGACACGCCATGGAACCCGTCGCAACCGGCGATAAAGTCACACTCCAGGCGGCAGAATTCACCTTCGCTAAGATAGGTGATCGTCGGCCGGTCACTTTTTGCGTCATGGATAGTCACTTCGCTGACGCCGTACACGATCGGCGCGTCGCTGGCGGCCCGGGCAGCCATCAGATCGCGGGTCACTTCAGTCTGGCCGTAAACCATCACGCTCTTGCCGTCGGTCAGCTCGCTCAGTGAGACGGGCACCCGCTGGCCGTCAAAGAGAAACTCCACCCCATGATGCACCAGGCCTTCGACATCCATCCGCTGCGCCACGCCCGCTTCACGGAGCAGATCGACGGTACCGCTTTCCAGAATTCCCGCACGGATGCGCCCCAGCACATACTGCGGCGTTTGACGCTCAAGAATGACCGTGTGGATCCCGGCGTTGTGCAGTAGCTGCCCCAGCAGCAGACCGGAAGGGCCAGCGCCAATAATCGCGACCTGTGTTTTCATAGGATTGTCTCACTTTTGCAGGGTTAATTATTTGTATAATTTTTGTTTAATAAAAGTGCTTTCCTGCATTTTTGATAAGTCAGACGGGAAAAAGAAGGGATGAATGGCGACAAAAATTGCACTTTTCACCAAACTGGCAAAAGTGTGGGACGCTTCAAATTCCGCCACCCCGGCGGACGGGAGATTTTTGCACATTATTTGATCCCACCCCCCTCAGCCGCCCCGGCGCTTCAGGTTAAAGTATCGGCAGATACCAGGCGTCGCGGACAGCAGAGGAAATATGCAGGTTGATCGGGCACAGCAGCGGGCAATCACACGATTATGCATCCAGTGTGGTCTTTTTTTGTTACAGCACGGCGCCGAAAGCGCGCTGGTGGAAGAGCTTTCAACGCGTCTCGGGCTGGCGCTGGGGATGGACAGCGTCGAAAGCGCCATCTCCTCCAACGCTATCGTCCTGACCACCATTAAGGATGGCGAATGTCTTACCTCAACGCGTAAGAATGTCGACCGCGGCATTAATATGCATGTGGTGACGGAAGTGCAGCATATCGTGATCCTCGCCGAGCATAAGCTGCTGGACTATCGCGACGTCGAGAAGCGCTTCGCGCAGATTAGGCCCCTGCGTTATCCCCGCTGGTTGCTGGTGATCATGGTGGGCCTCTCCTGCGCTTGTTTCTGTAAACTGAATAACGGCGGCTGGGATGGAGCGCTGGTCAGCTTCTGCGCCAGCACGGTGGCCATGTACATTCGCCAGGTGCTGACCCACCGTTCTATGCATCCGCAGATCAACTTCTGCATCACCGCCTTTGTGGCCACCACGATCTCCGGGCTACTGCTGCGCCTCCCGACCTTTGCCAGCACCCCGACCATTGCCATGGCCGCCAGCGTCCTGCTGCTGGTCCCGGGCTTTCCGCTGATCAATGCCGTCGCCGATATGTTTAAAGGGCATATAAATACTGGCCTCGCCCGCTGGGCGATCGCCAGCCTGTTAACCCTTGCCACCTGCATTGGCGTAGTGATGGCAATGACCGTATGGGGGCTGCGGGGATGGGCATAATTTCGTTTATTTTCGCGCTGGCGGAAGACATGCTGCTGGCGGCGATCCCTGCCGTCGGGTTTGCGATGGTCTTTAATGTCCCGCAGCGCGCCCTGCGCTGGTGCGCGCTGCTGGGAGCCATCGGCCATGGTTCGCGCATGGTCATGATGAGCGCTGGTTTTAACATTGAATGGGCCACGTTTCTCGCCGCCCTGCTGGTGGGCTGCATCGGCATCCAGTGGTCGCGCTGGTATCTGGCGCATCCGAAGATTTTTACCGTCGCCGCCGTGATCCCGATGTTTCCCGGTATTTCCGCTTACACCGCGATGATCTCCGCGGTAAAAATCAGCCATTTTGGCTATTCTGAAGAGATGATGATTTTGCTGCTGAGCAATTTTTTAAAGGCCTCTTCGATCGTGGGCGCCCTCTCCATTGGCCTGTCGATACCCGGTCTGTGGCTGTATCGTAAGCGCCCCCGCGTCTAACCCCGGCGTCGCGGCAGAGCCGCGGCGCCCCCTCCCCCCCGGGGCCTGCGCTTCTCTGGGCTGAACACCCCCCCCCTTTCAGTCTAGAGGTGTGGGAGAGGT
>NZ_JAIJYL010000056.1:0-9977 GCF_019753495.1 Klebsiella sp. TF21-TM
AAGACGGGAAGTTTCGGCCCTTACGGATGCCCGGAAAACCTTAGCGTACGATTTTTTCCGAATTCTGCGGGCTCCCCCAGTATGACGCTCCGGAAACTGCACCGGCGATCAGGCTGAGTATTGACAGTGTGCTTCAGTATATTGTTTACAGCCGGTTAAGGGAGGGGGTCGAGCAACATCACGCCCAGTCAGGCGCTGCGGTGCTTGTCAGCGTAAACACCGGCGAAATTCTGGCTATGGCATCCTATCCGTCGTTTAATCCCAACCGTTTTTCCGGTGCCACTTCCGCTGAAATGCGTAACGTGGCGATTAATGACAGCTTTGAGCCGGGTTCAACGGTTAAACCCTTCGTCATTCTTGAAGGCCTGCGCCGCCATATTATCAGCAGCAGCACGCTTCTTGACACAAGGCCGTTCAGGGTTGACGGCCATCTTATCCGGGACGTGGGATACTGGCCGGCGCTGACGCCGACCGGCATACTTCAGAAATCCAGTGATACCGGAGTTTCACATATTGCCCTGGCGATGCCTTCGGATGCGCTGGTAAAAACGTATTCATCCTTCGGGCTGGGAAAACCGACAGGGCTGGGCCTTCCCGGTGAAAGTACTGGTTACTTTCCGTTCAGTCGCCATCGATGGGCTGATATTGAGCGCGCCACCTTCGCTTTTGGCTACGGCCTCCGGGTAACCCCGCTCCAGTTAGCCAGAGCCTATGCCACTCTCGGGGCCTGTGGCGTTTATCATCCGTTATCCGTTACACGGTTATCCGCGCCGGTGTACGGTGAGCAGGTGGCGGACCCGAAGCTTGCCGATGCTGTAATCAGAATGATGGAAAGTGATGTGTTACCCGGCGGAAGTGGCGTAAGGGCAGCTGTACCGGGCTACCGTCTGGCAATAAAAACCGGAACCGCAGAGAAGTTAGGTGCCGGTGGAAAATATGACGGGGGGCATATTACCTATACGGCAGGCGTCGCGCCGGCGAGCCGTCCTGAAGTGGCACTGGTTGTGGTTATTAACAATCCCAAAGCGGGACAGCATTTTGGTGGCTCAGTGGCGGCGCCTGTCTTCGGCCAGATTATCGGTCCGGTGCTTACCCGGCTGAAGATTGCACCGGATGCTTTACGTGCTCCGGTGGTACACCGACAGTCCGGCTGAACAGAGCCTGTTTACTCATTATTTATCTATTATTACTTAACTTAATTTTAAAAAGGATATTAATATGAAAAAGATCCGCCTTATTATAATCTCTTTACTGGCTGGAATGTGTACTCCAGCATTATCTACACCAGTCAATGTTACTGATACAATACAAAGCACAGAAGACCATATCAAAGGTCGGGTTGGTTTTACTGAAATAGACTTTTTATCCGGGAAGGTTCTGAGTAGTCATCGCCGTGAAGAACGTTTTCCTATGATGAGCACATTCAAAGTTTTGTTATGTGGAGCAATATTAGTACGTGTTGATAAAGGGCTTGAACAACTTGAACGCCGAATTACCTATAATAAGCATGACCTGGACGACTATTCTCCACTAACCAGTCAGCACATTGCAGATGGAATGACGGTTTCTGAGTTATGCAATGCTGCCATTACCACCAGTGATAACACTGCTGCAAATTTATTGCTATCAACTATTGGCGGGCCGGAGGGATTAACTCATTTTCTGCGTAGCACTGGTGATAGTTATACAAGGCTTGATCGACACGAACCCAGCCTTAATGAGGCGAAGCCTGGCGATGAGCGTGATACCACCACTCCGGCAGCGATGGCTCAAACGCTACAAAAATTGTTAAACGAAAGTGTACTTACAGAAAAATCTCGAAAAAAATTAATAAGCTGGATGCAGGAAGATAAAGTCGGCGGGCCTCTGTTCCGCTCTGTACTGCCAGCTGGCTGGATGATAGCGGATAAAACAGGAGCAGGTGATCACGGATCTCGGGGCATCGTTGCACTGTTGGGCCCCGGAGGCAAGCCATCTCGTATAGTAGTCCTGTATATTACAAATACTCATTCATCTATGAATGAACTCAACGAGCATATTGCAGGGATCGGAGATTCAGTAATTAAGAACTGGTAATATATTTACAGTGGATTTGACCCTATATATCCAGACGTTTTTGCTCTCTTACGGTTGCGATAACTTCCTGCGTATATATTCCCGTGGTGAGCGATATCCCAGTGCACTATGCGGATGATGTTCGTTGTAATGACTGAACGCCACCGCCAGATTCATCACCGCTGCCTCGCTGTCCGGTTTCGGCATGATGCTGATGTAGTCCCGTTTTATCGTCATCACGAAGCTTTCTGCTATGCCATTGCTTTCCGGGCTTCGCACTGCTGTCGTACAAGGCTCCAGTCCCAGCAACCGGGCGAACGCCGGCACTGTTGGCAACTGCCTTCCGAAGCGTTTTTCCACCGCACCCAGCATGACATCCTGCACCGTTTCTTTGTCATAGCCTCCGGTGCTCGCTGCCCAGTCAATGATCTCCCTGTCGCAGCAGTCCTGCGCGAAGGTCACCCGCAGCTTTTCGCCATTATCACAGCGGAACTCAAAGCCATCTGAGCACCAGCGCCGGTTACTTTCCGCTACTGCTACGCGCCCCTTATGGGCCCGCTTACGGCAAGGATCAGCGGGTTTACGTTCAAGAAGCAGATTATGCGTTCTCATAATGCGATACACCCGCTTTGCATTAACCACAGGCAGGCCGTCCCGCTCCGACTCCCGTCGCAGCAGCGCCCACACACGGCGATAACCATACGTCGGCAGGTCAGCCACCGCCATGTTTATCCGGGACAATACGGTGGTATCGTCAGAACGGGGCTGCCGTCTGCGATCCTGTCAGTCAGATGGCCGGTGAACCCGAATGCTCAACTGCGCACGCGACACGCCAAGACTTCTGCAAACGTCGCTTATTCGTCGTTCCCAGGCAACGAGGGCGCATGCGCAATCCATTTTTTTGCCCGGCCGAACTCCACGGCCTCTTTGAGTATCTCGGCTTCCATCGTCTTTTTGCCCAGAAGGCGCTGGAGTTCGCGAATTTGCTTATTGGCGGCAGCGAGTTCGGAGGCCGGCACCACTTCCTCGCCCGATGCAACAGCCGTCAGTGAACCGTCTTAATATTGCTTGCGCCATTTGAATATCTGGTTTGCATTGATGCCATGCAGGCGCGCGACATGAGACACGGTCATACCGGGCTCCATAGTCTGCTGAATAATGGCAATTTTTTCCTGCGGTGTACGACGCCGACGCCGCTCAGGTCCTGATAACACTTCAACCATCTTATCGTTCTGACTGGTATTAAACATAGTTCCAAGACTACCTCTTATTTTAAGAGAGTCGAAGTGTCTGGTGATCTATGGGGCCAGTCTAGCCCTCTTCCAAGTGTAGGGAGATATAGTCAAAGTTTGCTTCTCCGCCGATGAGTCCGCCCTGCGTCGGATAGTCCGATTTTTTACCGGCGAAGCACGGCTCTCCTAACCCTATCTAAAGCGAATAACTTTTTTCAACAGGGCCGCGTGCCAATGCAAGAGCGATAGGCGCTCTACGCGCCAATTTGACCACTTAAAACAGGTAAATTGAGGGGTTGTAATGTGTTGATGTAACAGGCTTTTATTTTAATGTCTTGGCATATGTATAATGGTAGTCTAGCCCTCCTTTCAACAAGGAGTACTCATGGAAACCTACAATCATACATATCGGCACCACAACTTTTCACATAAAGACTTAAGTGATCTCACCTTCACCGCTTGCACATTCATTCGCAGCGACTTTCGACGTGCTAACTTGCGTGATACGACATTCGTCAACTGCAAGTTCATTGAACAGGGTGATATCGAAGGCTGCCACTTTGATGTCGCAGATCTTCGTGATGCAAGTTTCCAACAATGCCAACTTGCGATGGCAAACTTCAGTAATGCCAATTGCTACGGTATAGAGTTCCGTGCGTGTGATTTAAAAGGTGCCAACTTTTCCCGAACAAACTTTGCCCATCAAGTGAGTAATCGTATGTACTTTTGCTCAGCATTTATTTCTGGATGTAATCTTTCCTATGCCAATATGGAGAGGGTTTGTTTAGAAAAATGTGAGTTGTTTGAAAATCGCTGGATAGGAACGAACCTAGCGGGTGCATCACTGAAAGAGTCAGACTTAAGTCGAGGTGTTTTTTCCGAAGATGTCTGGGGGCAATTTAGCCTACAGGGTGCCAATTTATGCCACGCCGAACTCGACGGTTTAGATCCCCGCAAAGTCGATACATCAGGTATCAAAATTGCAGCCTGGCAGCAAGAACTGATTCTCGAAGCACTGGGTATTGTTGTTTATCCTGACTAATTGCTTTGATGTGTGATTTTAAACGCTCAAATTTATAAAACGAATAATATTGTCAACCTTGCAATAATAGACATAGGGACAACCATGTATAAATTTTTACCCTCAGGCGTCTTCACAATAGAGCCATATAGCAGTGGGTCACTTAGTGGGCTTAATTTTTCCATTAAAGATAATATTAATATTGCTCAGTATAAAACATCATATGGTAGCCCATCTTGGCAAGTAAACATAAGGCTGCCATTTATAAGGCACTGTTGCAAAAATGTGGAGGTGATAGGGGTACTACGCCGGAACCCCAGATTTTTCCGTCCGTTCAAATTATCCACGGTTGAGCAGCTTGATCCCGTCCGCCCGCAGTTGACCAACAGGGGAAATATGCCTGTACAAAGTGAGAGCATAAAAAATATTGGGGCAGCGTGAGCTATGCTGCCATCGCTGGTCCCTTCCCGTCACTTTGAAAACCCGGATACCAGCAGACAAATTTATCCTGCAGTTCGTTATTCAAAACGGCGGTCCGGGTCTGTAACAAATAATGAGCCCCTTTTCTGCTCCACTGCATCTGCTGCTTTTTGGCCATTCGTCTGGCGATCACTTCATTGATCGTGGATTCCACAAACGCGGTTGATACCGGCTCTCCGTACCGACGCATTTCGCCGTAGTTTGGGATCATCATCTTATTATTCCGGATGTAGGTATACATTTCATCCAGATGTTTTTGCAGGGATTTCAGGCTAGGATAGCTGAGTTCAGGGTCATCGCAATACATAACGCAATTATCAATATGTTCCAGCGCAGCGACAACATTGCCATGCCAGAGATATCGTTTAATGCTTTCCAGCAGTGCCAGAACTTTACTCCCCGCCTCTGGATCTGATACCAGCAGTCCCCGGGCATATTGCATGAGCACCTTCAGCCTCATGGTGATATGAAACCAGTCCAGCACATGCGTTGACTCAGGGTACATACCGAACTGGAGGTCCCTGAGATTATCCGCGCCGTCGGACAGAAAAAATATCTGCTGGTTGGCCTGCATTCCCTGCGCTGAAAGGTGGGTCATGAGCCTGCGTTCCGGATGACAGTCATCCTTCTGAACAAAACCGAAGCGGCGGGTGTCAGCAGGCGCACCAACGGAAAAAGACTTCCCGGCAATAATTTCAAAATTACGCTTTTTGTCATCCCGATCGCGAACATAACCACCATCTATACCCACCACAAGCGGTTTTCCTGGCCTGGGCAGGTTCCCCCAGTCGCGGGGGCAGCCGGAAAGAAAACCTGAATGAGCTTCAGCCTCAGCGTCAAGACGCTGCGCCACCTGGCATAAATGATTCCTCACCGTTGAGGCATTCAGGCTGTGGCCCACCGGCAGAATATCTTTCAGCAGACGAGTCGTCATTTCATAGGAGATCATCGAGGCCCAGCGGGTTTCAATATATTTCAGTGCCGGGTGAGAATAATCGCCGGCCCAGTCGCTGAGCAAACTGACTGTCTTTGTATCACTCTCTTCACAACGGCACCGGTACACCCGAAGCCCGGATACCGGAATAACGCCAAACAGCGTCCGGTACCGTATTTTCTGTTTGCCTTTGATTCTGCGCGCAGCAAGGCAGTGAGGGCACCGGATATGGTGTTGAGTATATTCGTCTGCCTGCAGCTGGACCACCGACTGCTGGACCGTATTCAGCAACAGCTTGGATTCTGACACCGATAATCCGATGTCGTTCCGGGTCTCCCCTGATTTCTGGATTGTCATCAGTTCCTCCGTTCGACTGGAGCCTGATTCATCGGTGATGACTATCTGGAGCGTCAGTTGCATCATTGCCTCCTGCTGTGGTGGATGACTATCTCCCGGCTACTGGTTGTTCATCTGGTGACGAAGCTTATAATATGTGGAAACGCCAAGGCCCGCATGGTCGCAGGCGATCCTGAGCCTGACCCCTCTGCTTCTGAGTGCGTCAATTTCCTGGATCTTTTTGATATCGGCGCCGGGGCGCCCTGTTTTTTCACCCCGTGCTTTTTTCGCGGCGATGCCGTCGGCCTGCCTTTCCTTCAGTAAGGCTCGTTCAAACTGGCTGAATGCCGACATCATGTGCAGCTGCAGTTCCTGCATCGGATTGTTTGTGCCGGCGCTGAACGTCAGCTGCTCTTTCAGAAAAATAAGGGTAACGCCCTGGTCACGAAGCCGGGTGGTGACAGCGCACATATCCGACATATTCCGGCAAAGGCGATCGATGGAATGAACCAGAAGCGTATCACCAGGGCGTAATTGCCCCAGGAGTTCCTGTAACCCCGGGCGGTTTGTGTCCTTCGCGCTGGCATGCTCAACACAAATTTTATCAGGCTGAAAACCCGCCTTTGACAATGCCTCTTCCTGACGGGCCGTATTCTGATCGGCCGAGCTTACCCTGATGTAGGCATATTGCACGCAAAACCTCCGGAAGGTCTTTAAACATCATAGAGATTTAAAGAATAATCCATAAACACTGATTTAGGGAGGTTTATAGACATTTTTTCGGGGATCTGAGAGGCATGCTGAAAACGTATACCTTTATAGACATCAGTCAGCGACGACGGCCCAGCCAGATAACTTCAGGCTCCAGTACCGGAGATGCAAGGTCGAGCCTGCTCAGTTGCCGGTTGATTTTGTGGCGGTTGAACCTGACAGCATCCAGGTCGTCAGCAAAAGGGCGGATCTCGCCGACCGTTGTTTCATCATCCGCATTAACGATAGCTTCAAGAAACGCCAGGGTTTTATCGAACTCATCCGCAGCTGTGGCTCCGGGCATACCATGGCCGCTTATACAAAACGGCGCTTTCAGCGTAGAGTTTTCATAAATGGCCTCAACACGAATGTCATGAAGCCAGTGCTCAAAGAAATTGTATTCATAGGTAAAGCGATCGCCAGCATCAAAAGCAAAATCATCAATCACGACCCGGAACGGATTATCGACAAAACCGATGCCTCCTTCGTAGGAGATACCGTAATCTTTGCCATAAATGTGAAATTGATGGAGATGGTCGTCCCCCCAGCCCTGCACTATCTGGAAAATGAAGTGAAGCGCGGCCAGTGACGTGTCGGCAGCAATTCTCAGCCGACGCCAGACCATCGGACTGACTCCATGAACTGCTATTTTGATGACGTAGATCTTCATAGTCAGCAGGTATTGTTATGAAATGATGGTGGTTATTTTAACCCCTGTAGATGGCATCATTCGATGGCTGCCCCGAGGTTTTTCATGCTCTCCAAATTGTCGTCTCCAGGTCATTTGGTGAGCGTGTAACCAGCTTTCAGGAAATGCAGATGGCCATCACCGGCTTTGCTGCGCGGGCAGGAGAAAAGCTGCGTCAGGAAAAGCAGCACTGTCGTGCGATCAGTGTCTTTATCCGAACCAGCCCGTTTTCACCCCGGGATGCGCCCTGTGCCAGCCAGGCGACGGAGACGCTACTGGTAGCCACTCAGGACAGCCGGGACATCATTGCCGCTGCCCAGCGTGCGCTTGCGCGCATCTGGCGTGATGGCTACCGGTACGCAAAGGCTGGTATCATGCTGGCCGATTTTTCCGGCCGCGAGGCACAACTTAATCTGTTTGATGAATGTGCTCCCCGTCCTGACAGCGAAGCCCTGATGAATGCCGTCGATCGGATTAACCGCGCCGGTAAGGGCCGCATTTTTTTTGCCGGCCAGGGGATCAATGTGGGGTTCGCGATGCGCAGGGAAATGCTGAGTCCGGAATACACGACAGACTGGAACGCCTTGCCGCGTGCTTTCATGAGATAAGCGATATCTGGATTTTATAGATGTAAAATCATATGGTTACATTATTAACGTATGGTTCTTCCCCATTGGGCTTCAGACCTCCTGTACCGCGTTTTCCTGTTGAGACAACACCTACCCGGCGAAAACTAAAACCGGGTAGGATGTCATCAGTACAGGGCAATGACAGGTTTTTTGATGCCGCAGGCGTGAGCGTAGCGGGTCAGAGTGTCGATGCTGGCTTTGGTGATGTTGTTTTCCAGGCGGGAAATAACCGGAGGTGTAACCCCCATGCGTTCAGCAACCTGCGCTTTTGTCAGGTTGTCATGTTTACGCCATTCCGCAAGTAGCTCTCTGAGCTTCTCCTTGCGTTCTTCTTCCTGCCATGCAGCGCGATATTCGTCGTCCTGCATCCACTCGTTATGCAGTTCTTTATGGCTTACCAGTTTCATTAAGTACCTCCGCTAACCGCTTTTTGGCGAGATCGATTTCTTTCGCTGGCGTTTTCTGTGACTTCTTGATGAAAACCCGGAGCATGATGATGGTATTGCCTTTGTGGTATACCCAGATGCCCCTGGCTATGTCCGTCCCCATCGTGCGGATCTCAAAAAGTCCATCGCCCAGGGGCTTCGTGTCCGGCTCCCGCAGTAATCGGGCATCATACTCCAGTTTGCCGATGAGACGGTCAAACTTCACCCTGATTTTTACGGGTAATGCTGTGGCTTCTTCCCTGGCTTCCGGGTGATAAACAACGCTAAACATGTGACCTCCCATTTCCATTAATATTAACCTATAGGCTAATGTTAGGCAAGGTGAAAATTAACCTGTAAGCTAATTTTTAGGGAGGGGTATGCGACCAGCTATGACACGGACCCAGCATTGACAAAAGGCTCTAAAATTGTATTTTTTAACTTTTACGTTCCTTTTTACATCAGTGCCTTAACATTTTTTCTATGTACTGAACGAAGGGATAATTTTGAGACAAGGATACAATTATATGAAAGTGAATTATCTGGCACCGTTATTATGTATTGGCGTGTTGGCGCTGACCGGTTGTAACGATCCAAAGAAACCCTCCGAAAGTAATTTCAAAGAAGCCGCACAGCAGTATCTGGATACTGTATACCCGGCATGTTATATCAAAGCTAATTTCCCTTACAAAACAGATGGTTTCAACATTAACAACATGCCAGAAATATTGCATGCAATGGCAGAAAAAGGGTTGTTAACTGAAACAGAATTATCGCGTAAACATATTGATGCCACATGGGGGATTAAAGAACGAGATATAGTCGTTAACAGTTATGACCTGACGGAAGAAGGGAAAAAATACTACAAGCAAGATGCGGCTAAAAATATGCGAGGTGAGAATCTTGGTGGATTCTGCTTTGGAAAAGCAACAGTAACAGACGTCAGTAATTTCACTGAACCATCTGATGCAATGGGGCAGAAAATTTCCCGAGTGACTTTTACATATAAAGTTAGTGATATACCTGACTGGGCAAAATCACCTGAGATTCTGAATGCCGACCGTCAGATAAAAAAAGACGTAAACTCAGAACATGATGGTGTGAAAGTGACCAATGTTTTCCTCCTGACTAATAACGGATGGATACATCAAAAGTTATTTGGTAAATGATTAACCCTAAGTGATAGGGCGTGTTTTGAGATAGTTAGCGAAGATGAGGCACTTGCGGTTATCTGGCCGTGAGTGCCTGGACGGTACGTTCACCTCTGAAAAAACAGGCCTGCCGCTCTGACGAGGCCTGTTTTAATTCTCAGATATAAACTGTCCAGAAAATGGCGATGGCAGTAAAGAAGGCACTGTTGCAAAGTTAGCGATGAGGCAGCCTTTTGTCTTATTCAAAGGCCTTACATTTCAAAAACTCTGCTTACC
>NZ_JAIJYL010000057.1:0-8617 GCF_019753495.1 Klebsiella sp. TF21-TM
ACCGGATACTTGAAACCGGCACCACGTTTCCCGTCGGCGGCTTTATCACGGAACATCCATGGAGGGTCAGCATAGATAAGTGAGTAGCGGTTCATAGGACTGACTCCATTTCATCGATATAGAGGCCAGATGCGATAAGCCGGCGGCGCCGGGCCGCTTTATCAATACATTTCTGGCGGTTGCCAGAGGCGGCCTGAGCTATCGAGCGCTTAGTGAACAGGCGCGTTTTACCCTGCGGGGTAATGACCTTTGGCCTTGTGATCAGGTCAAAGGTGCGATCGCAGATGCCGTCCTCGTTGAGCCAGGTTTCCGATGCGATCAGCTGTGCAATGCGGCCTTCTCCCCTGGTAATACCGTTCGCAACGCGGTTAAATTCAACAAGCGTCACGCCGAACTTCTCCGCTATTTCGCTGCCGGTAACAGGGCGGCCGCGCGTCTGGATCATCCAGATCACACGCTCGCGAAGGCCGGAGAATTTCCCTTCTTTGCCGGGCCTGCGGTAAAATGGAGTGCGTTTCATTTCCACTGCTCCCCGAAGGTAAAACCGATCTCCGCCAGCGATTCATCCATCTTGCTGATGAACTCCGGCACCATTTCGTTGAAGACGCTCATGTATTTGTCGTCGCGCTCAACAACCACGTGGTGAATGCCTTCTCGCTTCATGCGAGGGTCATAATTCGCGAAATACCATGCATCCTTACCGGTTACCCACATGCTGAATTGCACCTGGGCCATGTAGGCGGATTTGATAGCCTCGAAGCCGCCAAGCCGGAATTTCATGAAGTCGCGAGAGGTGAAAGGGCACTTCAGCTCAAGGCCGCGACCATCACTGCACAGGCCATCAGGTGAGCAGGCGGTGCGCATACCCTCGTCACGGAAAAGGATCGGCGACTCGGTTACCTGCACATCGGTGGTGAACTCAAACAGGGTACGAGCGTCGGCCTCATACTGTTTCCCCCAGGCCAGCGCCTTGGCGTTAATTTCCGGCGCCACGCCGGTGCACACTTCGGCAAGGAGCGTAAGGAAGTAGGACATCTTCATATCAGTCCACTTGGTGCCTGATCTCGGCTTGGAAATGACGTTATGGACTTCCGAGGCGGTGATCACGCCCAGGCGTAAGCGGTGCCAGGATTCATCTCCCTGTTCTACGCGGGTAACGTCAATGCCAGTTCGCTCGAGGATAATTTCTGGTGTCATGCTGCCACCTGCGCTTTTTTCTGGAGGAAGCTAAAGCCTTTCTGCGCTTCTTCTTCGGTGAGTTGTGATGCCTGGAAAATGTCACGCTTGAAGATGTTGCTGCACAGAGGCAGGAAGTCCTGCTCCCAGTCCTTATTCAGGGACGTCAGGAGGTCGGTAATTGCCTGCAGCGTTTCCTCACTGGCCACCAGGGGGAGTGCCTCTGTAGTGCTGCGCGGCGTTACGTCACGCGCATCCACTTCCAGCGTTTTACCTTCCATCTCTTCGGCAGTGGGCTGCTGGCCAATTTCAGGCCATGCCTTACGCAGAGCCTGAGCCTCGGCACACTTCGCCAGCTGGCCATAAGGGCGCTTTTTCCACATTGCGTTTGGCGCGGTAGTGTCGCGGCCGGCGGTGGCATAGTTCTCAACCCAGTATTCTTTCGCGCTGAATTCGACGATCTCCCCGCTCGGCATGCGCTTGCTGACCGTGTACTTGCACCATTGAGGGACTGTCACCTCAACACCGGTAAGCGTCAGAGTGACGTCCGGGCCGAACTCTGGTTCTTTTGCGCCAGCGTAATCACCGGAGCGATCGGCCTGAATCCGATAAAGCCCGATGCCAGGCATAACCACATCGCGCCACTCGCTTTTACCCGACTTCGAGTCCTTAACGCTCATTGGCACCAGATGAACGGGCTTCAGAAGCGGATCGAGGTTTCTGGCCCGGCAGTAGTCCAGCGCCATCATTACCGATTCGTCTTTGGCGCCAGGGTAAATACTGTTTTTGAGGGCGCTCCAGGTGGCGCCGTCAATGCCTCGCTCAGCAAGAGAGCTGGCTGTAATCACAAGTTCGTTAGCCATTGCTATTCCCCAAAGTTAAAACGGGCAGCCGGTGCGGTGGTCCCAGTCGTATTCCGCCTGGGCGTAAGCTACTGCCGAAATGAAATCGTTATATGCCTCTCCGGCGGAATCGCTGCGGAGGCCTTCATATGGGCTTTTGTCCATCGGTACAGAGAAGCGGAACAGGCCTGACGGCTCTTTCGGTAGGGCGTCGATAATTTCCTGCGCCCGATCGTCAATCCACTTTTGCTTCTCTTCGGTGAGCGTTTGCTCGGCCCACTTACGCTCTTCGATCACGTCATATGCGCGGTATGCGTTCATAGCTCGCTCCTGAAATTTGGTTGTAAGAATCCCGGCGCGATGAAAGCCGCCTGATAGCTCAGTTAAATTCTTCGTTTCGATTACCGGCTGAGACCTTGTCCCAACCCGTTCAGATAAACTTCAACCAGCAAGTCGGTTGTGTAAGTCCGCTCAATCCCGCGATGCAGGTAGAGGCGGCCGCGTTTATTTGCTGATGCTGTCCAGGTGCTTTCCCGATGCTTAACGAGCATCCCTGGCAGAACGGCGCCGCGGTTAACGGTCTGTGTCCCGTAATGATGACTAACCATTGAACACCCCCGTAACGTGCAGGATTTTGATAATCAACGCTGTCCAGATAACGCCGCAGATCAGCAGGCAGTAAATCAGTGAACGAATGCCGTTTCTGCTCATGCTGAACCACCAGGCATCAGGCAGAATGCGCTTGCTATCAGTACGCATACGACGATGGCGAATGCGTGTGCCAGAAACTTAAACCACTCAGTTTTATCTTCTTCACGGATCATCTCTTCACCTTTGCCTTATCGCGGCTAACGGGACGTTTTGACTTCACCCCGGCGTTGCCGGTGTTGTTTGGATGAGATGATAATGTACTAATGGTTCATCAATGTAAAGTACCAAAAGTACATTTTTGATTTGGTAATAGTTCATTTCAATGTAAGTCAATGAACTTAAAGTATAATTATTTTATGTTTTGTTTTTGGTAGGGGTTGTTTGGCAGTGGAGCTGGCACTGGACGTGCTGATGCTGAGGGAAGAGTAGGGCAGTAAAAATCCGGCGCGGTGGCCGGATCAAAAGTTATGCTGCAGTTTGCAATTACCGGTCTGGCTTATTCAAAGTCATCCCGCTCATCCCTTCGCTTGAAGAAAATCTTATCTAGCCTGAGCACGATCCCAACCAGTCCGATAATCAGCAAAGTAATGAGTATTGGGATAATCAGATCAGACATGCTTCCTCTGCGTGCTAAGGCTTTACCCGTGCTTCCTGTACGTCTGCGGCATGCTGCCGATCACCTTGCCGAACACGAACACCCGATTCATCTCATCTTTCTCGATCGGTTCCCAAGGGGCATAGCTCTTGTTGTCAGATATAACCAGCAGCTTGTCCTTCATCTTTTGCAGGCGCTTAACATGTGCAGTGTCGTCGTACAGGAAGGCGTAAATTCCATCACCGTCAAACTTCCTTACGCTGACGTCGACGAACAACAGATCTCCCGGCTCAATCGTACCTGACATACTGTCGCCGCGGACGTTGATAATCCTGATGTTCTCAGCTTTGCGCCCATCAAACATATGGTTAGCCTCAGCTGGCGCATACTCAACTGAACGGAGTATCTCAACGAACTCTTGGTTTATCACCCCTGGACCAGCGCTGACGGCGATATCCAAGAGGTCAATCCTAAAGATGTCTTTTCGATTGGTTGCCGATCCTGGTTCAATACCATCATCGTCAGCATCGCCAAGTAGGTAGGATGCAGACGTGCCTATATGGGACGCTAAAGCCTGTAGCGTCCCCCTCCTTGGTATTGACTCCCCATTAAACCATTTGCTCACGGCCTTCGGTGTCAACTTCATTCTCTTGGCGATCTCAGCCTGGCGACCGTGTGGCATCAATCCAGCTTTATCGCAGGCCAGCGCTAGCCTCAGAGAAAATTCTTTTCGCGCTCTTTCTTCGTGAACCATATGTTCAATCATAATATCACTTGCGTGAACTATCAGTTCCGACTTAATATGTACTTACAGTTCATTATTGAGGGTTAAACATGGCACCTAACAGTCTTGGCGAAATCATCAAAAAGATTCGCGTTCCTGTTGTAGCTAAAGCCTGTGGTTGCTCTCCGCGCGCAATTTACAAGTGGATTGCCAACGGAAGCCTGCCGAGAACGGACTACACCGACGAGACCAATTACGCAGAAAAAATCGCTCTCGCTTCTGGCGGCCAGTTTACTGCTGCGCAGATCCGGGAAGTCAGCAAGCCTAAAGCCGCCTGACTGGCGGCCATTCCAAACAACACCAGAGGAAGTATCACAAATGGAGAGTTCAACGACACGCAACAAAGTGGAGGCTCGCAGGATAGAAAGCTGGTTACACAGCCAGATAGCTGAACTGGGGACCACAACTATAGCCAAAGTGGCCGGAGTGAATAAGTCGACGGTGAGTCGCTGGCGGGAAAGTCTGCTGCCGAACATGTCGCTACTGCTGGCCATCCTGATTTCTAACAGGCCGGGAGAGAAAGGTGACTTTGAAGCATGAGTGGGAACAGAAGGGCGAAAGCCGCAGTGCGGTAACACTAACGGCTTTCTACGCGAATTAACTGGATCAATTCACAGGAGTAATTATGAGTTCACTTTACCAGCTTTACAAGCACAAAGACAAAAACGGCACCGGAACGGTGGTGAACAAAACTTACACCGTTCCTTTGTCTGAACTGTACGTCGAGCCCGGCCTGAATATCCGAGAAATCGACCAGGATCACGTCGCTGAATTCCGCGATGCGTTTATCGCCGGCGAGTCGGTGCCTCCGCTAGACGTCCAGGTTACCGAGAGGGGCGTGAAGGTTATCGACGGTCACCACCGCTATTACGGCGCCATTGAGGCGACGAAAGCAGGTGCTGACATCATCCGTCTTGAGTGCAAAGACTTCGTCGGGAACGAAGCTGACCGGATCGCCTTCATGGTCACCCGGAACCAGGGAAAACCTCTCACTGCTCTGGAACGCGCAGCTGCATATCAGCGTTTGAGAAATCAGGGGTGGGAGCCGGACGAAATCGCGAAGAAGGTTAAGCGTTCTTTGTCCGACGTCGACTATCACCTGCATTTGCTGACCTGCGGAGAAGAGCTGATCGGCATGGTGCGTGCCGGCGAGGTATCCCCGACAACTGCGGTTGCACTATCCCGCGAGCACGGCCCCCAGGCAGCCTCTGTAGCCGTTCGCCAGATGGATAAGGCCAGAGCGTCAGGTAAATCGAAATTAACCCGCAGCGCGGCGCTGCCGCAGTTTAGCGCAGCAAAGGCGCGCCAGTTTCTCCAGATAGTCGCTGATCAGGCTGACATTGAACTGCCAGCTGATGCGCGCGCCATCCTGGACAACTATCGCGAATTCCTGGAAGAGGCCGGCTGGGAGAGTAAAGCATGAACACCGCAGAAATACTCAACTTCCCCATGGCCGATATGGGGATACAGGAGCAACGTGTGGCCGACACAGACGATGGTTACACCCGTCTGGCGAACGAGCTTTATGAAGAGCTTATCGGTGCGAACCTGACCAAAAATCAGGCCAAGGTAGCTCATGCATACTGCCGGAAAACCTACGGGTTCAATAAAAAAATGGACCGTATCGCTGATACTCAGATCGCGAAGATGACCAGGCTGCCACGTCAGAAGGTCAACGTTGCCAAAAAAGAGCTTCTCTCAATGCATGTTCTGGTTGAAGAGGGTGATCTCATTGGCCCTAACAAAAACCTCCATGAGTGGGCTTTACCTGAAACCAAGAAGGGACCTCAGTGTAACTACGGTGGTGACACAGTCTGTCACCATGATAGTGACAGTCACCACGGTGGTGACAGTGTCCCTATGGCGGTGACAAAAAGTGTCACCAAAACGGTTACAGCGCTGTCACCAGAACAGGGACACACAAAAGACACTATTACAAAAGACAATAAAGACAATATTAATAACCCCCCTAAATCCCCCCGGGCGGTTTCGTTCGATGCGTTAGCTGTTCAGTTGCCTGACTGGCTTTCTGCAGAAATCTGGTCGTCATGGGTGGCATATCGTCGCGACCTGAAAAAGCCGATCAAGTCTCAGCAGACGGTCACCCAGGCTATCAACCTACTGGACCGCTGCAGACTGAACGGTTACACGCCCGAAGAAATTATCAACCGCAGTATCGCCAATGGCTGGCAAGGCCTGTTTGAGCCAAATGGTGCCAAGCCTCAACCAAGTCAACAGGTGCGAGTTGCCGAAAATTTCGCAGGGAAGGATTACGGGCAGACTGAAATCCCATCATGGGCGAGGGACTGATCATGGAACTGGAAGAAAAAATCACTGCCATTGAGCGGATGCTTGATCAGCTGAGTAAGCCACCGGAAGACATCCCGAATTGCGAGGTGGTTATCGAGCGCGTCTGTTGCGAAAAGCATGGCGAGTATGAGCAGCGCAAGCGGATTCTGACCAGCAGCATCATCAATCTGCCATCACCGCCGACACGCTGCCCGGGCTGCCTGGAAGACGAACTGAATTTTCTGAAGGATGAAAAGGTTCGCTGGGATAAGCGAGTTCGCCAGCAAACTGCAGAAAGGCTGCTTCGCCAGCTGGATATACCAGAGCGATTCTCCACGTGCACTCTGGACAGCTACAAGCCTGTTGGGAAGGATTCTGAGCGAGCATTACGGGTCTGCCAGGCCTACGCATCGAAATGGACTGATCGCCTCCAGCAGGGAGGTGGGTTGGTTATGTGTGGCAAGCCTGGTACCGGTAAAAACCACCTTGCGCTGGCCATTGCCCGCCATGTGATTGAGCACCACCAAAGCTCAGTCATTTTCACGACGGCGCTCAAGATTGCCCGGGAGTTTAAATCGACCTGGTCAAAAACAGCCACGCGCACTGAGGATGAGGTGATCAGCTACTTCACGAAGCCAGACCTTCTGATTGTCGATGAGGTTGGTGTGCAGTTTGGCAGCGAAGCCGAGAAGATGATCATGTTTGAAATCATCAACACCCGCTACGAGCGCCTGAAGCCGACGATCCTTATCAGCAACCTGCCGAAGGATGAGCTGACGCAGTTTATCGGCGAGCGCGTCATCGACCGCATGAACGACGGCGGCGGATGCACGATTTCGTTTACCTGGGACAGCTATCGGGAGAACCGGTCATGACAGGCAAAGACGCAATTCTGAACTACCTGAAAACGCATAAAACCTGCAGCTCTCCTGATGTGGCCGCGGCTTCAGGAATGACGCATACCTGCATCAACCAGGCTGCAAATATCCTGGCAAAGCAGGGGGTACTGGTAGCGGAAGCTCGGGTGTGGCGGACGGTTTACTACCGGCTGGCCACCGAAGAAGAAATTTCAGGCAGGAAGAGCACCAATCAGATTTTCAACGAGTGTCGGCAAAGCCCGGCGATGAAGCGGGTACTGGCTGTTTACGGGAGAACATCAGCATGACAATCACACTACAGGCAGTAAACGAGCTCATCGCCTCCCTTGATAGCGCGGGCCAGCTGTCGATCAGAGAGCAGAAGTTCCTGAAGCTGGCGAAAGCGTTTAAGCAGCTGGCTGCGGAGAATGTGGCTCTGAAGTCTGGCGTTGCAGAAGAAATTGAAGTTATCAATCGCGGCGGTCAGATGTACTGCGTGAAGGACGGCATGTCCATAAATCCGATATATGCGCGCGGATGGAATGACCACCGGGCTAATGTGACGGCATTGCAAACGCCCGCCACCGATCGCATCGTAGCCGGGATTAAGGCTGATGGGGTGGAGGAGTTTGCAAAGTACATCTCACTCTACAGTAGCAACTCGGAACGGCATGCTGATGACTTCGCCAAGCGGCTGCGCGAAGGAGGTAAATGAATATGATTTACCCTAACCAGCAACGACTTAAGGAGTTGTTTGATTACAACCCTGAAACCGGAATTTTCACGCGATTAAAAACAGTCAAGTCTAATGCCATGGCAGGAGATATCGCAGGTAGAAAAGGTAGCTATGGGTACATTCATATATCAATAGACGGTTCGAGCTGTCTCGCTCATCGCCTAGCTTGGATTTATGTGCATGGAAAACTTCCGGAAGGAATCATCGATCACATCAACGGCATCAGAAATGATAACCGGATATTAAATCTTCGCGAAGCTACAGACGCTGAGAATAAGCGCAATGCTCGCACCCCATTAAGGAATACATCTGGCGTAAAAGGTGTCTCTTGGGCAAAGAGAGAGAAAAAGTGGCAGGTGCATATGAAGCTGGACGGAAAAACATACTGGTTTGGATATCACCGAGACTTTGAGGTTGCAAAGGAAGTGGCGAGGAAGGCTAGACAGAGCCTCCATAAAGAATTTGCCAATCATGGTGATAGAACCGATTTTTCTCTGCGCGAGGGGGCCGACAAATGAGCATCGCCACTTATCTCAATACCGGTTTAGCCATTCTTGGATGGGCATACATCATGGTTAAAACAGGCCAGTGGATTACCAAAAATGCTCTGAGGCAGTGGGACAAGCGTCGTAAGGAATCTCGCCGCCAGAAGGCTGTGAATGAGTTTTATGACGCCTTTGAGCTTAA
>NZ_JAIJYL010000058.1:0-8465 GCF_019753495.1 Klebsiella sp. TF21-TM
AAGCGTGCGTATTGCCTGAAAACACAACCCGCTACGGGGGAGACTTACCCGAAATCTGATTTATTCAACAAAGCCGATTATCACCCCAACCTAATAGAATATAATTATTCACAAGGCATTCATCAAAAATATAATCTTCTCCGTCAAGCGTATTCCCGAGAGACATTTTCCAAATCCGTCGCCCATTCAAGGACAGTGATTGGTTTGAACTACCACGTGTTTTAACTTCAGCATTCAGGCACAGCTGTTTAAAAATACCATCCACTACTTCGTAGCGAAGCGCACCCGATGTTTCATCAGTGGTCGCGCGGATCCCTTCGATAAAATCTTCATAGGAGAAGCTCTGGTGGAAGGTGGTAAACATAATGCGCTGCTTTTCTACCAACGACTTATAGCGTTCTTTTACCAACTCCCGTAAGTCATTGCCATGATGTTCGCGCGTAGCCTGTTGGTACCACGCATTATCGGCGATTTTTACCGCCATTTCGGTCGTAGAGTAGGTTTTGCCTGTGCCGGGGGGCCCGAAGAGAATTTGGTTTAAGGGATACATTAATGATTGTTCCTTATTTTCGTTGTCTCTTATTAGTTCGGTTTGGGGAGTTATAGCTGGTTGGCCTCCCAGCAAAGTTACCAGCGCCTGTAACGCTTCAACTGACTCAACATCAGCCGCGAAACCATATTGGGATGTACCGTTATCTTTCGGATAACGGCGGTAGCTGGTGCTTTTTACTTTTTCCCAAAGGCAGTGGATACCCGAAATACGATCGATTTCCGCTTTTAAGGCCCGGGTTTCTGGTGCAAGAACCAATGGGCTCTTGTTAACCACACCGTCCTGACGGCGTTTGACATACAGATACTTTCCATTCCCGAGCGCATGCTCAGAAGCATAGCTTGGCTCGAATTTTCCAGACTCAAGACGATAACCCAATTCATTCAACGCCTGGTATATCTCGAGAGAATTCAGCATTTCCTACACCACTCCTTGATGAAAAGCGTTAAGCCCCTTTCAACATATCAAACACCACCCGAGCAAAGCCCTTGGCCAGTTCAGGGTTAGAGAGATATTGCACCATCATCTCCTGCTGGGCCTCATTGCTGTCCATCACGGCATCATCAATGGCTTTTGGGAAATCGCCCAGCATCGCCTGCTCGCGCGTATTGTTAGCAATCTGGGTCATCACCGCCTGGTTTTCTGACAGCTTGTCGCGCACCGCGAAGGCATAGTTGATCATGTCTTTATCGGTGAGATTATCGGTGACGAATAGCTCGTTCAGACGCGCCAGGATATTCGACAGAAACTCCTCTTTCTTATCCTTCGGCTTCGCCGTTCCGACATCATTACCCGGTTTGATTTTGTATTCCGCCGCATCTTCCTGCAGCTTCAGATGCTGTTCGTGGAGTTTGGACAGGCGGTAATGGCTCATCTCCACGTTGCTTAAATCAACCTCATCTTCTTCGATACGTTGTTCATGCAGCAACGGACGCAGATGACGGGCAAACAGGCTCAGCTTTTCCAGGTCTTTGTCGTCGTAATCGACGATTTGCGACATAAACTCGTAAAAGCGGACAAAGCTACCGAGATCCTTCTTGAAGATATCCAGCTTACTTTTTTCTTTCTCGCAGTCCTTAAAGGTATTTTCCGCATTGGTGATCAGCACAACGTCGCCGGTCTTCTTCGTGCGTTCAAACATCTCTTTGGCTAGCACATAAGCATCAATCGCCGAGGTGTAGCGATGCTTCCAGCGCTCCACCGCAGGTTTGCAGATATTGCTAATGGCGGCGTTGGATTTGTTTTTGCTGAAGAATGCCTCGCAGAATTGCTCCACTTCGTTCCACAGGAAAATGCCGCTGGTGCGCAGTTTTTCATAAAGCTCAAAGACGAGTTGCGGATCGCTGACATCGATCAGTTCCGCAGTCTGGTAGTACGGCTGGAAAGCCCCCAAAATATCTTCGGGTTCGTTGTAGAAATCGAGCACAAAGGTGCCGGACTGCGCCTTCCCTGGATAGGTACGGTTCAGGCGCGACAGCGTCTGTACACACTCCACGCCGCCCAGCTTTTTATCCACATACATGGCGCACAGCTTGGGCTGGTCAAAACCGGTCTGGAATTTGTTAGCCACCAGCATTACCTGGTAGTCGTCGGTATCAAACGCTTTACGCATATCCCGGCCCTTCAGTCCGGGGTTCATATTGATCTCGGTGAACTTCTGGTTAAGCAGCGCAAGGCTGTTGTGGTCATCTTCATGGAATTCCACTTCCCCGGAGAAGGCCACCATGGCGCTGATCTTGTCGTACTTTTGCTCGGCGATATATTTATCGAACGCCAGCTTGTAGCGTACCGCCGCTTTACGTGAACTGGTCACCACCATCGCTTTCGCCTGGCCAGCCAGTAAGTGCATTACATGCTTGCGGAAGTGCTCAACGATCACCTTCACTTTCTGCGACACGTTATGATCGTGCAGCGAGACCCACTGGTTTAGTTTGATCTTCGCTTTTTTGCTGTCCACTTCCCGGTCAGGATCGTCCAGCTTTTGCAGCAGCTTATACGCCACTTTGTAGTTGGTGTAGTTCTTCAGGACATCAAGAATAAAGCCTTCTTCGATGGCCTGGCGCATGGAGTAAACGTGGAACGCTTCAGGTTTATTGGTTTTTGAAGCCGGTTCCTGCGGATTCGGGCGACGGCCAAACAGCTCCAGCGTTTTGGCTTTTGGCGTGGCGGTGAAGGCGTAATAGTTGAGGTTGTTGCTGCCTTTACGCGCGGCGACGGTGGCGTCCAGAATATCTTCTGAAGACATCTCCACATCGTCATCCGTTTCTTCGGTCATCAGCACTTCTTTCAGCTGACGTGCCGTAGATCCGCTCTGTGAGGAGTGCGCTTCATCGGCGATCACCGCGTATTTGCGCTGCTTGAGGCTGACACTGTTTTCAATCGCCTTCAGGACAAACGGGAAGGTCTGAATAGTGACGATAATGATTGGCTGCGAGTTTTCCAGCGCGCTGGCCAGCTTCTCCGATTTTGAGCCGTCGCCTTCTTTGTTATTGATACGCCCGACCACGCCATCCTGATGCTCAAACTGATAGATGGTGTCTTGCAGCTGATCGTCAAGCACGGTGCGGTCCGTCACCACAATCACCGAGTGGAACTGTTTCTCGCCATTTTCATCGTACAGACGGGAAAGCTGGTGGGCTGTCCAGGCAATAGAGTTAGATTTGCCCGATCCCGTGCTGTGCTGAATCAGGTATTTATTGCCTGTCCCTTCCACCGTGGCGGCGGTGATCAGTTTGTTGACCACGTCCCACTGGTGGTACCGCGGGAAAATCAGGCTCTCGCTTTTGTACTTCAGGCCAATGGCATCTTCTTTTTCAACGATTTGCAGATGCACAAAACTGGCGAGAATTTTCAGCAGATTGTCCGGCAGCAGCACCTCATTCCACAGGTAGCTGGTGGCGTAGTCGTTGGCATCTTCCGGGATGTCGTTCCCCGCGCCGCCGTCATGGGTGCCTTTGTTAAACGGCAGGAAGAAGGTTTTATCGCCATCAAGTTTGGTCGCCATAAACACTTCGTACTGGCTGACGGCAAAGTGCACCAGCGCACCGCGTTTGAAGGTCAGCAGCGGCTCAGGTTTGTTGGTGCCAGGATCCTTCGGCAAACGCGTTTTCTTATATTGCGTAATGGCGTTTTGCACCGCCTGCTTAAATTCAGACTTCAGTTCCAGCGTCGCCACTGGCAGGCCATTGACGAACAGTACCAGGTCGATACGCCATTTCTTTGCCTTGCTACCCGTTTCTTCAAATGCAGCGTTCGACGCATGCGGGCTGTAAACCAGCTCCGGCACGATGCGGCAGATATTCTGTTTGTAGCGCGTCAGGGTTTCCGGATTGAGGTTATGTTCCGGCTTAAACTGGCACAGGGAAAAACGCGCGTTATGGCTTTTGATCCCATGACGCAGCACGCCGAGCGTGCCGTAAGTGCGTGAAAGCATATCGGTAGCGTTGATATCCGCTTTTTTCAGCTGCGCCACCAGCGCATCGAGGAAATGACGCTCGGTATCCGAAGGATAAATTTTGGCAAATTTCTCCCATTCCTGCGGCTGTGTGGTCTGCACAAAGGTCAGCACATCTTGCGAGTACAGCGCACGTTCGCGATCGTAGCCGTCGGTTTTGCCACGAATCCAACCTTTTTCTTCCATCTGAGCAATTATCTCATTCTGGAAAATCAGCTCTTTGGTGCTATCTATGCTCATGCGGTGGCCTCTTGTGGCTCCTCAACGTCCTGCGTGTCAGGGGCAACCCAGTCGCGGACGTCAATTTTCCCGGTGACGGCGGCGGAGATAAGAGCAGTGCGGCGTTCCTGGAGTAAAGTTAACTTTTCAGTAAGATGGGCAGTAAGTGATTCAACTGAATCCAATGTTTGATGGATAAAATTTGATATTTCCTCTCTCTCGTTTTCCGGTGGCCAAGCAAGAATAAAGTTTTTGATGGTATCAACATTCACATGAGGAGAGGTCGACCCTATACAGTCTTGCTGAGCCTGAGTATAAGTAGAAGACGAGTTTAGTGCCCACATCAAATATCCAGGTGTGGATTTGGCCCTAAACAGCATAACACGCTGTGCTAAACACACTTTCGCCCCCTCTGGAATGGGAGCTCCAATACCAAACCGTTCACCCTCACGGGAATAAATTATATCCCCAGCTTTTGGAATTAATCTAAAATTCCTCTCATCGTAAACAGGTTCTGTGACTCGGCGACAATTTTCCAAGTCTAAGTATCCAGCCAAAATATCAGCTGTTCGGATTGCTGGATACTCACCCTCATCTGTGTAGTTAGGAGTTGAGTGAGGGCAATCAACTATATTGCGGCATTCATATTTTAACCGTGTAACACCCCAATGCTGCGGAATTTCCCCCAGCCACTCAACACCTGAATCTTTCATCGGCACATCTGGGTTTAGCCCTTTGGTGACAGCATGACTAATCACTGCCTGACGTTTTTCTTTCAGCAGTTCAATCAGTTGCTGTTGCTTCTCGATCAGGTTATCGATTTTTGCGGTTTCGTGATCGAGAAATTTGGCTATTTGGTCTTGTTCATATATTGGAGGGATGGGTAACATCAACCCTGAGAATTCACTAAATCTAAATTCTGTTGAACGCTCACGTATACCTTTCGCCAAAGAAAGAATAAAGTCAGTCACAGCTAACTGTCGAACTAAATACCCATAAAAGCGCATATTTAGAGGTTGGTTTTGCCAAGGAATACATACCGAACAAACAGGAGAGCATTTTCCGTCTGAATCACTAACACCTATAGCACCAGCAAATCCATCCATCGCGTGGATTACCAAATCGTTACGACGTACACCTTGATAACCAATTTCTTTAACAGAATTTGTAAATCCATCGGTTCGCCGATTAGTCCTAAGAGTAACCTGTCCATCGCGGAATGCGGTCACCACGCCATCAATATCGCGAAGAGGACGTTGGACTCTCTGAAAAATGTATTTAGCTTTTTTCAATAACCAGCCACTAGGGATTTTTCCCAGCCACTCAATCTCTGAATACTTATACTCCGGATACGCCTTATACTTAGCCATCAGGAATGTACCTCCTGCAGCAGCTTCATAATCTCGGCGCTGACCGCATCCAGATCGGCATCAATCTCGGATAGCGGGCGCGGTGGCTGATAGACGTAGAAATGGCGGTTAAACGGAATCTCGTAACCGACAATCCCCACCTCGCCATCTTTCGCATCGCGCTTATCGGCGTTGATCCACGCGTCTTTCACATGCGGCAGAACTTCTGCTTTGAAGTAATTTTCAATCAGGTCGCTGGTGGAAACTGCCGGGTTCAGCGGCACGTTCTCGTTATCGCGCAGGTCGCCGTCCTGCTCAAACTCGACCACTTTACCTTTGTACTCAAACGCGCCGTACAGCGGCTGAGCGGCTTCTTTCAGCACTTTCTTCACCACTGGCTCGGCATCCGGATTTTTGGTAGTGATGGCATCGATAAATTGCTTGTTCTCTTTCGCATCCAGCTTCACGCCAGCCGTTTTGATTGCCCCTTTCAGGGTCAACTGGAACTGGTTGAAGTCATTGCTCACCAGCGTTTTTCCACCCGCCTGCGCACCCAGAGCTGCCTGAATCTGCTGCGCTTTTTCCATTAACCCGCGCTGGGAAAGCCACAGTTTGCTATCGAGCAGGTCTTTAATCTGCTTCTCTTTCAGCTCGGCAAATTCAGCTTTGATGATGGTGCGCGCTTCCGCTTCCAGTTCGGAGAAATCACCGTAGTTATCCGCCTGCCATTGGGCTGCGAACTCTTCATACAGGCGCTCCATTGGCGCGTTAAACGGCTTCGGCGCAAAGCGCAGTGTCGCAATCGCTTCATCCGTCACCTGAGCGGATAACCGCAGCGGGCGCTCAATGGTCAGGCGGCGATAGCCAAAGTCGGTGCTGTTAAAGATTTTGCTGGCGAAGGTTTTCGGCGCTTCGGTTTTGGCCGTTGCTGGCTGACGACCGCGGCTGGATTTTTGCTCTGCGGCTTTTTCCAGACCCAGTTCTTCCAGGGTGGTGGCATCCACCACTTCAAAGTCACCGAAGGTCTTGGTGATCAGCTTGATATCGTCATCGCCCATCAGGTTACGCTTGGAACCCAGTGATTTACGCATCTTGCCGCACAGGTTGGTGCCATCAATCAGCTGAACTTTGCCTTTACGCTCAGGCGCTTTCTTGTTGGAGAGGATCCAGACGTAGGTGGCAATGCCGGTGTTGTAGAACATGTCCGTTGGCAGCGCGACGATGCCTTCCAGCAAATCGGCTTCCAGAATGTAGCGACGGATTTCGCTCTCACCGCTGCCCGCACCACCGGTAAACAGTGGCGAACCGTTAAGGATAATCCCGATACGCCCGCCGTTGCTCACGGTGCCATCCACATTGTGGTTGTCGCGCATTTTGCTGATCAGGTGCATCAGGAACAGCAGCGAGCCGTCGGATACACGCGGCAGGCCCGGGCCAAAGCGGCCGTTAAAGCCTTTCTGCGTATGTTCGTCGTTGATCTCGCCCTCAATCTTCTTCCAGTCCACGCCAAACGGTGGGTTAGAGAGCATGTAGTCGAACTGATCCAGCGGCAATTGGTCGTTAGAGAGGGTGTTCCCCAGCTTAATACGGCTGACGTCCTGACCTTTGATCAGCATATCGGCTTTACAGATTGCGTAGGATTCCGGGTTCAGTTCCTGACCAAAGGCGCGCATCACCGCGTTAGGGTTCAGCTCGTGCACATATTCCATGCCTGAAGAGAGGAAGCCGCCGGTCCCGGCCGTCGGATCGTAAATGGTGCGGATGATACCGGGCTGCGTCAGGGCTTCATCATCTTCCATGAACACCAGCGAGGTGGTCAGGCGCACGATATCGCGGGGGGTGAAGTGCTCACCGGCGGTCTCGTTGGAGCTTTCCGCAAAACGACGGATAAGCTCTTCAAACACCAGGCCCATTTCATAGTTGGAAATTGCTTTCGGGCTGAGATCGGTGGTAGCGAATTTCTTCACCACTTTGAACAGGAGATTGGCATCTTCCAGCAGGCCGACAAACTCACTGAATTTGAAGTGTTCAAAGATTTCACGCGCATCCGGGGAGAACGCCTGTACGTAGCTTTCCAGGTTGGCTTTGATGTCGTTCTGGCCCATCTTGCCCAGATCCATCTTCGAGGTGTTGAAGAAGGAAAGCCCGCTGGCGCGCAGCAGAAACTTCTCTTTGGCATCTTCCGGCAGTGGGCTGGTTTTTAATTCATCGTATTTCGCCACCACCGCGTCTTTGGTCTCCGCCAGCACACACTCAAGACGACGCAGCAGCGTAAAGGGCAGGATCACGCGCCCGTACTGAGACTGTTTAAAATCACCGCGCAGCAGATCGGCCACCGACCAGATAAAGGCAGCCGTTTGAGAAAAGTTAGTGTTAGTCATGAAGCCCTCGGAAGAGATTGCGGCCATGGAGCAAAGTGCTCCGGCAAAAAACCGTTTTGGAACGTAGTACGCAAAATAATACCTGCTACAGGGACTATCGCAACCGGAAAGGGACAAAGAAATGACCAGTATCAGGAGGACAATTCCTATCCTCATTTATTGCATCAGAGATATGACAAACAGCATTTTAAAAATTGAGAATACCCGTTCAGTAGCCATCGATGTGTAAAGTGGCACGCCATGTTTAGTGATACAAACAATTCTTGCGATCCCCCTCGCATCGTGGACAATGTTTAACCATCATGAATTTATACGACAACATCAATTGTTTAAGTTACGGGATGGGGAATGGACAGTAATACTCAGGGATTCACTTCATATTGGCGTAATACCTTGGCAGATGCCGAGTCTGGAAAAGGGGCATTTGAGCGTAGAGAGGGGCTTTGTTGAATAAATCAGATTTCGGGTAAGTCTCCCCCGTAGCGGGTTGTGTTTTCAGGCAATACGCACGC
>NZ_JAIJYL010000059.1:0-7998 GCF_019753495.1 Klebsiella sp. TF21-TM
AATCGGTGGCGCTGCATGACAAGGTCATCGGGCATTATCTGAACATAAAACACTATCAGTAAGTTGGAGTCATTACCCTGTATTACCGGGATCCTGCAGAGACTCAAGAATTAGAATACGGGCTTCGGGCTGTGTCAGCATGCCTGAATAAACAGGTTCATCTCTCTTAATAAGCGCAAAAATCAGTTGTGGCGTAATAGCATCAGAAAGTGGGCGCAATAGTTTTTCCGGATAACTGAATACCTGAATCCCACCCTTGCTGATGTTACTGGTAAGATCAACATAACGGTTTTCCGAGTGCAGGATACACACTACCCTGGCACCAGAAACCACGGATTCACTCACAGTGTGCATACCTTCAACAAGATAATGACCGTAGCGTTCTCGACCTTTTTTACTAAGCAGCCGAAATGCGAATTTTACTGCCTCATCCCGGTTCAAATATTTCATGTCGACCTTATTAAATTATTATTGTGATTTTGCTCAGACTCGGGAAGATCCCCTCCAGATTGACACCTCAGCATACAGCCTGCCCTTAGCAGTAAATATCGCCTTTTGCCAGGCGAGGCCGTCTTGGACAGCGGGTTTATTCCTCTACTGAAGGAAAGGCCTGCTCTGATGCCCACGACCCTGCTGGAAATGCTGCAGGATAAATATCCCGGCCAGTACCCCAGCAGCCTCCGCAGGACTATGCAGCGGCGGGTCCGTGAGTGGAAACTGCAGAGTGGGGCCGGGCAGGAGGTGATGTTCCGGCAACTTAATCAGCCAGGCCTGTCGGACTTTACCGAGCTTAACGTCTCATAACACGGTTTAGGTTATAATTTTTTGAGTAATTCAATCATGGGTTCAAGAATCTGTCTGACAGTCTCCCTGGCCTGTACGGGATCGCCTGCCGCTATGGCTTCATACAATTTCTGATGCGCATGTTGATCAGGTTCAGGTAAATTTCTCACAGACATAAGATGCTGATGATTATGTTTTATGGAAAGGCTGAAATACTTGTAAAGCGCAATCATAGCATCATTATGAGTGGCTTCAATTATTGACATATGAAACCGGTTATCCTTATCGATAAAATCTTCCGGAGATCCATTATTTGAATACTGTGCGCGGTTTTTAAGGGCGTCTGAAATTTTTACCAGATCGTTCTCCCTTCTCCGGGTGGCCGCCATGACTGCAGCTTCAGCTTCAAGTATGTACTGAAGCTCTAGATGATCTTTTAGTCCTGACATGCTGACACAGCGCATAATTTCGGAAGGATCAACTTCACTGCGAACATAGGTCCCGTCTCCCTGACGAACTTCAAGCATACCGGAATGCGACAGCACCCTGATAGCCTCCCGTATGGTATTACGCCCCACATCAAACAGATTGGACAGCTCTGCCTCGTTAGGGATTTTCATTCCGACAGGCCATGTTTTACCCGCTATTAAGTGCCGAAGCCTTTCAATTACGATATCAACAAGGGGCTGTCGAACGACAGAAAGAGATGATGACATATTTAATACCCATTTTTTAGTGATATAAACATCCTATCATCCCTCTTATTTTACTTCAATATTTACGAAGTAAATGTATTCATTTTTGCGGACATAAATCGCCTAAACAACTAACATAGATATTGATGGTTCGACTTTCCACCTGAGTGTCATGCTCCTCAGCTACCTGATTAATTATTAATTCTATTCTGGGCTTTGTTGAATAAATAGAACTTTTATTGAGTTACAGGATCAGATCGGCTTTGTTGAATAAATCGAACTTTTGCTGAGTTGAAGGATCAGATCACGCATCTTCCCGACAACGCAGACCGTTCCGTGGCAAAGCAAAAGTTCAAAATCACCAACTGGCCCACCTACAATAAAGCCCTCATCAACCGTGGCTCCATAACTTTCTGGCTGGATGATGAAGCTATTCAGGCCTGGTATGAGTCGGCAACGCCTTCATCACGGGGAAGACCTCAGCGCTATTCTGACCTTGCCATCACGACTGTGCTGGTCATTAAACGCGTGTTCAGGCTGACCCTGCGCGCTGCGCAGGGTTTTATTGATTCCATTTTTACACTGATGAATGTTCCGTTGCGCTGCCCGGATTACACCAGTGTCAGCAAGCGCGCAAAGTCGGTTAATGTCAGTTTCAAAACGTTCACCCGAGGTGAAATCGCGCATCTGGTGATTGATTCCACCGGGCTGAAGGTCTTTGGTGAAGGCGAATGGAAAGTCAAAAAACACGGCAAAGAACGCCGTCGTATATGGCGAAAGTTGCATCTGGCAGTTGACAGCAACACACATGAAATCATCTGTGCAGACCTGTCGCTGAACAATGTGACGGACTCAGAAGCCTTCCCCGGGTTAATCCGGCAAACCCACCGGAAAATCAGGTCAGCCGCCGCCGATGGCGCTTACGACACCCGGCTCTGTCACGATGAACTGCGGCGTAAGAAAATCAGCGCGCTTATCCCTCCCCGAAAAGGTGCGGGTTACTGGCCCGGTGAATATGCAGACCGTAACCGTGCAGTGGCTAATCAGCGGCTGACCGGGAGTAATGCGCGGTGGAAATGGACAACAGATTATAACCGTCGCTCGATAGCGGAAACGGCGATGTACCGGGTAAAACAGCTGTTCGGAGGTTCACTGACACTGCGTGACTACGATGGTCAGGTTGCAGAGGCTATGGCCCTGGTACGAGCGCTGAACAAAATGACGAAAGCAGGTATGCCTGAAAGCGTGCGTATTGCCTGAAAACACAACCCGCTACGGGGGAGACTTACCCGAAATCTGATTTATTCAACAAAGCCTCACCAGGATAGTCTGATGGCAAGATCAGAATACCGCAGCGGTCTGTGTTATAGGGATGACACGAGATCTAACACTTCTACTCAGCAAAAATTCAGCTTATTCAAAAAATCGCGTATTACCTGAAACGGAACTTACTACAAAAGCACTCGGTTGAAATATGTTCTATTCAACAAAGTCCATTTTACGGCAAATATTATGATATTTAATAAGTGATATTAGTAATGCGTTGATAATTACCCCCCATAAATGAAGACGATTTCAAAAGTAAAAAGATCGATAAGCGGGGTATTCAGCATGGCATGGCGAACATAATTTAGCCAATCATCATGTTCTGTAGATGTATTTGTGGGCACCAATTTGACGCACTCGCACCAATTTGGTGCTTGAGATTGCATGGTTAAAAATAAAACTAATGAACCGCATGCCTAACAAACTGTTAAAAATTTTTTAGTGGTATGCATAAATTTTTTTTTCGCCGATGTAGCAACTGGTTATAAAAGTTAACATGTGTATGCGAATGCATAATTATTGCATAGTTATTCACACTATCTTATTGATTTTAATGGTTAAATTTTTTCATATTGCCGATTATTCATTTTTTGGCATAGTGTATGCAGAGTGTAAGCGTAATATTTAGTCTGGATAGGTTGGGAGGGAAGTAGCCTGAGCTTGTAAACAACGTGCGCCAGATTCTCAAGCTTAACGAACGATAAAATTTGAAATTATTTTCCGAATCTCTGCAAGATACGATTCGTAATTACAACGGGATATATGACATGTTGTATGGATTTACTATGGTCATTTTTAATGGCTCTATCGTTACACTTGAACTCGCGTTGAGTTCATTGGTCATGGCAATCTTCATTGGCCTCATAGGGGCAAGTGCTAAACTAAGTGGGAGTAGATTTTTTGTCACAACTTCAGATGCTTATACAACATTAATACGAGGGGTTCCTGACCTCGTATTAATGTTGTTGATTTTTTACGGGCTACAAATCCTCATCAACGATGTTACAGATATGTTTGGTTTTGAACAGATTGACCTTAACCCACTGGTTGCGGGAATTTTAACTCTGGGGTTTATATATGGCGCATATTTCACGGAAACGTTCCGCGGCGCCTGGCAATCTGTGCCGAAGGGACAAATAGAAGCAGGTATTGCATTTGGATTCAGCAAATCCAAAATCTTTCGGCGCATCATATTCCCTGTCATGATGCGCTATGCAATTCCTGGTATTGGCAATAACTGGCAGGTTCTTCTCAAAGCGACGGCTTTGGTTTCTTTGTTGGGGTTAGAGGATATTGTCAAAGCAACCCAACTGGCAGGTAAAAGCACATGGCAACCATTCTATTTTGCGATAGTATGTGGTGCAATATATTTGTTTTTTTCCACTATTTCAACAGTAGTGCTTTTCCTCCTGGAACGTCGTTTTTCCGTGGGTGTTAAGAAGGTTACTTTATGATGGAAATTATACAGGAATACTGGGAGTCTCTGTTATGGAGTGACGGTTATCATTTTACTGGTGTTGCTGTCACTCTATGGCTGTTGATTTTATCGGTTTTGACAGGTGGTTTTCTGGCGGTTTTTTTTGCTATCGCCAGAGTATCGGATAATAAATTCATTAAATCCCCGATTTGGTTATTTACTTATGTCTTTCGTGGTACACCATTGTATGTTCAGTTGCTTGTATTTTATTCCGGAGTATACACTCTCGAAATCGTAAAGGGCAGTGAGTTGTTGAATGCCTTTTTTCGTAGTGGTTTAAATTGTACAATTTTGGCATTAACATTGAATACCTGTGCTTATACCACGGAAATATTTGCTGGAGCAATTCGGTCAATACCAAATGGAGATGTTGAGGCAGCACATGCATACGGATTTACAACGTTCAAACTTTATACTCGAATCATTTTGCCATCAGCACTTCGTACGGCGTTACCAGCCTATAGTAATGAAGTTATTCTGATGCTGCACTCCACTGCACTAGCATTTACCGCCACAGTGCCAGATCTGTTGAAAATTTGTAGAGATATAAATGCAGCGACCTATCAACCATTTACTGCTTTTGGTATTGCTGCGATTCTTTATTTAGCAATATCGTATTTATTGATACGCTTATTTAGACTGGCAGAAAATAAATTTCTAAAGCCTACTCATTAATAATCTGGAGATACTATGGTAGAGCAAAAACTGAAAATTGTTGAACTTCATAAGAGTTATGGTTCTCACGAAGTACTCAAGGGTGTGTCACTACAGGCAAATAAAGGTGATGTGATATCCATTATCGGTTCTTCAGGGTCAGGGAAAAGCACTTTTTTACGTTGCATTAATTTTCTTGAAAAACCAAGTGAAGGATCTATTATTATTAATAATAAAAACATATCCCTGGTGCGTGATAAAGACGGGCAACTCAAGGTAGCAGATAAACATCAACTTCGGTTACTGCGGACACGTCTTACAATGGTCTTTCAGCACTTTAACCTTTGGAGTCATATGACAGTCCTGGAAAATGTCATTGAAGCACCGGTGCAGGTTTTAGGTTTAAATAAGAGAGAAGCGAAAGAGAGAGCGGTAAAGTACCTTGCAAAAGTAGGGATAGATGAAAGACAGCTTTTAAAATACCCAGTACAACTATCCGGTGGACAGCAACAGCGCGTCTCTATCGCCAGGGCCCTTGCAATGGAACCTGATGTTTTACTATTTGATGAGCCAACTTCAGCACTCGACCCTGAACTTGTTGGCGAAGTTTTACGTATTATGCGGCAACTTGCAGATGATGGTAAAACAATGGTAGTGGTAACACATGAAATGGACTTTGCACGTCATGTATCTTCACATGTTATTTTTCTTCATCAGGGAAAAATTGAAGAAGAAGGACATCCTGATGATATTTTTAACAATCCTAAAAGCGTAAGGCTAAAACAATTTGTCGGAGGTGCTATAGCGTAAACAGATAAACTAAAAGGTTAAGCCATACAAAATCATTAATTACAAAGTTTGTATGTTAACCACACATCCATTTAATAAATGATAAATAGAATTTCAGCATCAATCAATTTTCTCATTAAGCTTTAACTCAAAGGGTTTTGGTATGCTAAAAAAAACAGCAGTCGCACTATCTTTTATTGCTTTTCAGCAAGTTGCCACCGCTGCTGAATATGGTGATTATGCAAAGAGCACTCTGGATTCATTAATTCATGAATACCCCGGAAGATATCGTGGCACCGAACATTTTATCGGTGCAGCAAACTTAATGGAGGACAGAATGTCCCCAGGGTATAAAATAAACCGTCAGGATTTCTCGTGGTCCGGGGCACAAACCCGCACATCGCAAAATGTTATCGCCTCTAATCGTGGATTACGTAATGATTATATTATTACTGGGGCTCATTTCGATTCTTATTACGGCAGGCCAACCCTGGAGGCGTTAGATGATAATGCTTCAGGCGCATCTTTGCTTACAGAAGTGGCACATAATCTGAGTGGAATACAGACAGAACGGACTTTGGTATTTGCAGCGTTTGGTGCAGAAGAGGAAGGCTTGCGTGGTTCTAAAGCCCTGGCCGAAGAACTTGAGCAGAAGGGATTAACGGGAAACCTAAAAGGCATGATTAATATGGATAGCATGATCACCGGAGACATGCTTTATGCCCACGCAGGGAGTAACAGTATTGATAATCCAGCGCTATCGAGTTTACGTGAGCATGTTTTTCGCATTGCTAAAGAATTAGGCATTGAACTGCATACGAACCCAGGTTTAGATCCGCAGTACCCCGCAGGAACCGGGTGCTGTAGCGATGGGGACAGTTTTAACCGTTTTGATATCCCTGTATTGTATCTTGAAGCCACAAACTGGGATATTGGCAACAAAGATGGATATACACAAACAACGAATCCTGCAGTCCCTGGGGGGGCGACATGGCATAGTCCCTCTAAGGATAACGAGAAGTTTTTAACCAGTGCGCTGGGGGAAAAAAGAATTGATGAGCGCTTACACGATATCTCATTATTACTAACGAGATTATTACTGGAATGGTCAAATACTGATCTGTTGTATTCTGCAACATCTGCTGCGCATCTTCAATATACGATTGAAAATAGTTTGCAGCGCCAGCACCAGGTACAAAATACATTGCTGGGAAAACGCCGTCAGTCACTTTATTTGCAACCTCGCGAATCTGGAACTTGGGGAGGAAATGTTGGCATAGAAGGCCAGTCCACTGCTGCCGATGGCTTTAATACTGTACCCCAGGGACGTTCTCAAAATAGCACAGCTTATGCGATGCTTGATTATCAGTTCAATGATAAATTCATTGCAGGTTCAAACCTTAGTTTTCAGCATGATTACAATAAGACTGACCGAGGAGGATATGTCAAGAATGATACATGGCAGTTTGGTATGTATGGGTTAATTAAATTTGAAAACCCATTCTGGTTATCTAGCGATGTGTCAGTGGGCCGGTCCAGTATAGATTCTAAACGTTCTGTTTATATAGAATCCAAAGATAACCTGGTGCTTTTAGATAACCAACTTAACAGTAACACAAATGCTTTATTCTATAGCGGAAGAGTTAATGGGGGGTATGATTTTGAATTCTCTAAGCTGCAGACAGGACCAATATTTGGATTTGATTTCACGCACTACCGAGTTAATGCCTTTAACGATCATGAAGATTTACGTACAGCAGTATATTATCAGGAGCAGAATGTTAACTCATTCGAAGTTTCTTTAGGGTGGAAAATCACATCCTCATTATCTTTGGGGGGAAACCACACGATTCTACCCTATGCTTCCCTTACCTGGGTTCGGGAACTGAGTGATGGAATCGACAATAAGTTCAATATTCGCGATACAACGGATAACTCAGTTCGGGAAATTAACGTTAGTTCACCTGATAAGAGTTATGGACGGGGAGAGGCTGGTATTCAATGGAACGTCGGAAATAGTCTTTCAGTCTATACTGGCGTGAATAGCCGCTTACTTAACTCTGACGGTTCTGAAACACAGTACACTGTTGGTGGTGCTTATTCTTTTTAAGCACCACGCAATTTAATTGTAACATTGCACTTTAAATATTGATTTTTTTTGGCCTCATCTAAAACACCACCATTTTTGGATGGTGGTGTTTTAAGGGGCTTTGTTGAATAAATCAGATTTCGGGTAAGTCTCCCCCGTAGCGGGTTGTGTTTTCAGGCAATACG